>CAJOFE010000005.1 GCA_905233825.1 uncultured Prevotella sp.
GCGTCTCTGTAGGTTCATTTGAGCGCACTATGGAAGTCCGTCCTCTCCTTAGCTGAGTTTGAGGATTCTCTTGATGTTTGCGGCAAATATGGTGATTGCCCCCTGCATTTGCATGGAGTAAAGGCCATACGACTCAGCCCTGTCATAGCCATAGACATGCTTTACTTCTGCATTCTTGGCTTCTATCTTGTATCTCTCCCTTGCCTGGGGAATATAAGGAACCCAGAACTTTTTAAAAAAAGCCGACACTCACGATGGTGAGTGCCAGCCCTGATTGAGAGAGTTTACACAATGGTGATCCACACGGCCTCGCCTCGTTCTTTGGCCTCGACGATTTTCTGTTTCAGGCGGTGAAGCCAGATGCGGCTGTCGAGCACTTTGCCGACTTCGCGGTTTACCTTCGTTCGACCCTGCTCACGCTCGGAAGCCGAATCGAGCTCCAGCTTCTCTCGCTCAATCGCAGGGTTCTTGCCAACGAGGATGCAACCTTCGGTGTCTTCCGAGCAGGTACCAGCGTGGATACGGATGCCCTCGAACTTCGGTACACCAAGAAGAATTGGCAGCCACTCCCTCATCTTCGAACTCCATGAGATGACTACTGCGTAGCGGCCTTCGGGAATGGCCGAGCGGCCTTTCACCTTGTAGGCACCGTTCTTGTAGTCGCGCCAAGTGGGTTCCAGCGTGTCGCAGAAGTAAAGCCCCCACCCAGACTTCCTCTTAGGAGATGAGAGGGGAGCTATGTAGAGCCTACCCATGGTGTAGGTCTTGCGTTTTGCTATACGTTCTAATATCAGTTCCATACTTAATTGCGGTATTTGAGTTTGATAAAACTGTTCAACTGTTCGTTCGCTTCGCCAGCTCCAAAAAGCGAGGGCTCACCAGCAGTGGCTTTCGCTTCGATATATCCACGGTTGCGCCAGACGCGAATCATGTCCTTGGTACCCTCACGGTTGAGTCCCTGTTGGCGACGAATGGAAACGGCATCGTCTAAGGTGAACTCGTTGGGCAGCAGTTCCAGCAAGTTGCGAGGGCCGCGACGGCTCGATGAAGAACCTCCTTGCTCAGCTTGTTCGATGGCCTCACCGAAGAAGTGCATCTTACACCAGAGGTCGTACTGCAACGACCAGCGGACAAACTGCTCCATCTCCTTCGACCACGTATAGTCGTGAGCCACGAAGAGCACACAGGCCTTCAGATAGGCAATGACATTAGCTCGGAACGAGAGGTTCCAGTAGGTTTCCGATTGGCTGACCCTTGCAAACTCTGCACACTCGTTCTTCAGCCGCTGAGCCAGCCGATAAGCCTGTGGGCAGTCGATGGTGCCGCGAGCCGCACAGAGCCGTTCGATATAGGGTCGTAGCTGCTCGTCGAACTGAGCGTCGTAGGTTCCGTAGATGGGCATGTCGGCTCCGATTTCACGACGGGGGATGGTACAGAAGTTGATGCGCGAGATGGGGCCGTCGGTTAGCACATTCTGGAAGTATCGCAGACCTTTCTTGACGGTGGTCGAGGCATTCCAGTTGAAGCGTATCGAGACCTTTTCGGTGACCGATTGTGTGCCGATGCGCGTCTGACCGTAACGGTCGTTGGTGTCGAATGCCAAGCACATAATCTGGAACTGATGGTTGCCGCGACCGTTGCCCTTCAAGGCATCGAACTGGTCAATCTCGTTCAACTTCACATAGAGGAAGTGCTCGTCGGCATCGGCCATACGCTGTACGAAAGCTGCATTGGTCACGTCGGGGTCAATCTCCTGGATAATCAGTCCTTCGGGACGCTGTGCCTTGTCCTTGTTGGCCCCTTTCGAGTTGACCGACTGTTTCCAAGCCTTCTCACGTGCCAGGTTCTCCTCGTCGCGACGGCGTATGTCGGCCATGATGCGGTTGATGGGTTCCGAGATGCAATCCTTACCGGCTCCCGTGCCTGCCATCAGACAGTTCATCAGCGTGGCCTCATGTTCCACATTGTCTATATAGCGGAAGCGGGTCTTGTGCAGGTGAGCTCCCAACGAGGGGAACACCGCATGAGCCACAGCAGGCTTGTAGATGTCGGGGGTGTTCTTCAACAGCAGCTTGATCAGAGGGGGTACCTTCTTCGGCATCTCTGGCGGCACAGAGCCAAGCCCTGTCTCTATGGCTGTTTCATCCTTCGGGGCAAGGCTCGCCACAATTTCCTGCAACAACTTCGGCATCGAGTAGAACCTGCCGCTGCAAGCTGAATGTATCAACCCCCGCATTTCGTCATTCGACAAACCATAGCGCGGCATGATAGCCAGCAGGGCCTCTTCGTTGTTATCCGTAATGTAGCGCAGATGTGCAGCCAGTCGGTGCAGTCGGTCGTTGCGCTCACCCTGTTGCGGTTCACCGCCCGTTCTGCGAAACCACTCGCTGATAATGTCTTTATACGGAATGCCCTTAAAGTCAGCAGGAACATCTACAGAAGTCTGACTTTCACCAGCAACTGTTGGCTGCGATATTTTTTGCTTTCCATTATCTGAATCTCCTTCAGGATCATAGAAAGAGCCATCCTCTGTACGACCATCAATCGAAAGCCCTCTGTCAGTATAAGCCTTGCGACGCTGAGCCACCTCTTCATCCGAAAGTGGCTCATACCATCCATCAGCACGATAGATTTCAAAATCGGCAGGCGAGATATAGATAAACCTCTCAGGAGTAAAACACGAAGTATCACATTCTACACCGAGCGCCTTGCAATAGGCACGTTGAGCTTCAGACACCGTCATGCCCAACGGCAAACGGATGTCAATGTGTAGTTTGCGACGGATGCTATAATCCTTGTGAAGCATCAGCCCATGCCAACGACCACCTATTTCTATATCGAGCCTTTCAGACATCTCATTGGCTTTCTCAACCAACTCCGGGTCATCAATGTCGATGCACGTCTGCCAAGTGAAACTCTCTGCCACAATATGCTCACGGTCTCGATAATCATCACGGAACTTGGTGTAGTGCGGACAGCGGAAGGGGAGATAACTCTTCAACTTACGCTGTTCCTCTTCGTCCTGAGAATTGTTGATGCGTTGCTCCAACTGCTTCAATCTTGGTGATTTCGTAATAGAGTCGTAGTCTTGGAGCGGGCATTCTTTTACGAATGCCCTGTTTTGCTCCTTGTTCTGTCTCGGATTGAGTGCGATAACGTGCTTCTGAACTATTTCCATACCATATTCTCCTTTAACGATTTAATGTAGTTGATAATCTCTGCAATCTGACGGGTCAATGCCTCAATGATGGCAATACGCCCGATGCCTAATGGTAGCACAATCTTCACGACAAGATTCTTACGCGTGCGCTTCACCTCACCATTCTCTGTCATGTAGAGGTAAGTATAACGACTGCCGCTGTTATGACGGTAGGCATGGAAGTGGCTGGTGCCGTCCTCCTCGATGGTCATGCGCCCTTTGGGTTGGCGACAGCCACCTGTTGTTACCTGTTCGTCAACCCATCCGCAAGGAAAGATGTTGACATCGCCATTGGTGTGAAACATTGTCTGAGTGTCCATCTTGATGTTGCCAGCCAGAATCTGCTGAACATGGAAATTCTCTTTTTTCATTCTGTCTGAGTTTAGCGAGAGAAGTCGTTGAAGGGTGGCCACCTTCCAAGTTTTGGACTCTCGCGAGACTTCCTCGTCCTCACCCGACACCCCGCTGCCTTTTCAGCGGGCTTTAAAAATTGTTTGACGTGTGCAAGTGAAGTGCAAGGCGAATGCAGAACCGAACGTGTTCGAATTCTGCTGAGCCGCAGCCTTACTCGCCGTTGCAACTTGTTTGCGACGGCAAAGGTACGGCAACCTACATAAAAAAACCTGCTACGTAGTAGGTACGCGTAGCAGGTACGGATTATCTTAAACTCCTGATAATCAGCCGATAATATTTTTCAGACGATCTTGAAATTTCAGCGACTTCTTTTGCTCCAACGCTTTGTTCAGGTAACTGCGCAGCGTCTCGGGCTTTTCTCCCCACAGTTGGCCGAACACCTGCCACACCTCGTTTATCTTGACTCGGTCGCACACAGCCTTTGCCACCAGAGCCCGCTCCGTGCCGCTCAGATTCAAAGGCTGCCAGTCTTCGGAGAGCAAGCCCTCGTCCACCAAGTCCTCCATCAGCTCCTCTACCTCTTCAGTCTTCAGCTTTTCGGGTACGTCCTTGTCGCTTTCCAAGTGCACGTCTTTGCCATCGTCCTGTGGCTGACGCCCGTCATAATAATTGTTGGTGACGTTCTTAACGCCTCCAGCCTCAATGACATCACCTATAACCTTACCAATTTTTATCATCCTGCTTATTCTGTTATCTTTCTATTGATGTTCTTAACAATTTTCTTACCGCCTTCTGTAATCACGTCGTGTGCCTTGTCGATAACCAATGGCGGTTTCAAGGATATTTCCTTGACTGCGGCGGCCATACCCTGTTGTAGCTCGATAGGCTCATAAAGCCGCTTGCGATACTTGTCAAGCAGAGTCGGGTAATTCTCACGCCACGCAGGTTGTACACAGATAGCAGGATTGGCATTCAGATTGCTTAGCATATCCCAAGCCATGCCTGGAGGATATTTCATCAGTTCTTCATCTACTCTCTCAATAGGAATTGACGACAATACCATCTGCTGTAGTGTTTCCTCTGTCTTATCTAATTGTTTGTGTAGCAATTTCGTTTGTGCCTGCATCTGCTCAATTAGTTCATCCTTACGGTGGCTCTCATCCTCCACCTCCTTATAACTCTTTGGTCTGTTCTCACGGAGCATGCGTTGAAAGTCTTCTGGAAACAGCGCGTCACACAGATCATAGAGCAATTTCGAAGGCTCGCATCGGTTCAGTTCCTCCTGCATCTGCAAGATAACCTTGTCCATCCTGCGCTGTCTGGCAGGGGCCAGATGCAACTCGTCCACGCAGTCCATCAGTCCGCAGTAGAAAATGTGCAGATGGGGCTTGAACGACTGGCTCGCCGTCATTACCGTCTCAGCAACTTTGCGGAAACTTGTCCACTTCACACCGATGATGTGCCGCGTCATTACCGAATAGTAGTGCTTCAAGAACAGCCAGTGCTGGTAGAGCAGATGAAATTGCTCCAGCTTTTTCTTCTTCGTCCACTCCTGCTGCATGATCATGGTGAACGCATGCAGCACACACAGCACCTCGTCAGTCTTGTAGTCGTAGCACACCTCGGCCTTGAAAAGCATTTCCTTCAGTTCCCCAGACAATCGCTTCCAATCTTGTTGGCAATCGGATTGCAACAGCAGTTCCAGCACATGGAAGAATCGGTAGATGCGCTTTGACTCCTTCTCAAAGTGCTTCATGTTGTCGCCCCAACATTCTGCGCTGGTAATCAGATTCTGTTCCGATGCCCAACTGCCAAACTGGTCATCTTCCACAATAACGTGTGCCATCTCGCGTCCTATGCTCTCCAGCTTACTGCCAATACAACAAAGCCGTGTGTCGCCATTCAGATACATTTTGTAGTAAGGCACCATCATGGCGTGCAACATACTCCTATAAACAGGGTCCTTCTGTGGCGTAAGCCCTTTCGACCCATATTTCTCCCACAGGTTGACATCATCCCCCTCATCATTGCCCATCAAATGCTCCAAATGATTGATGATGCTATCCTGAATATATTCTTTGCAATTGTCTATGTCGTTCATCTTATACCTTTTCTTTTATCGGAGCACAAAGGTACAAAATTTCCCGCTCATCTGAGAATGAACGGGAAGATTTCTGTAGTTAAAGATTGTCAAGCAATCAGGGGCATTATGGTCAAAGGTAAATTACTTTCAGTTTGGTATGTCGTTTTCAGCGGCCATTCCAATAACCATTTCACTCAGAGGCTCTTGCCTGTCAATTTCCCTGAGTTGTCTCAGTTCTACTGTATGCTGTCTGACTGCCTTTCTGACTTTTCTCATAGCCTTTAAACTATCTACAATATTGTCAAAATATCTGCCAATACCAAAGGCATTCAACACCGCCATATCAAATTCATGCCGAACAGGGTCTTCCATATCTTGATTGATATCTACTATGCCTCTCGACTTTAAGGCTTCAAACTTCTCCATAATGTCAGTCTTTTGCTCCTGATTCAGTAAGACAGGGTTAAGCATATAACATTTCGAGATAGAGTCTTTGTTTATGTCGAGTACGCCTAAACCTCTGCCAAAACCAACTGCCTCGATGTAGAATAGTGATAGTATGGAATTTAGTAAGGCGTGTAATAAGTTTAGATCGTCTGTTGCCCGTTTTCGTTTCAGACCTATCAATCTTTGGTTGATAAATGTAGGTTGATTGAATTTCGCATAGAACATGCGGTCATCGGGATTCATCATCGTGAAAATCTCAGCCTCTTCATCGGTAGTCAATTCATACCATTGCAAACCAGCACGTGCCAAGACTTCAGGCAAAGGCCTGTTTGTTTCGTTGGTTTCATTAGCAAAACGTCTTATCCATGCCAATGCACCAAGATGCCCTTGTTCTTCAAGTTCGTCAATTTCCAAATTACAACAGAATGCTTTTCTACCAGATGTCGGAGTGCTCACATAACTATCTGTATTTCTTGCATTCATCAGCACATCCTTCATAAACTGTGGTTCAATGTTTGTGTCAGCAGACGGGAAGAACAAAGGATCCCATCCTCTTCGGCTACCCCTGAATACTTTCAGATAACGACTAATAGGAACTATATAGCCTTCTATCTCCAGCAACCATTTAAGATTGCTGAAAAGAGAATTGTATGAGACGTTTAGCCTCCGCAAAGATTCCAGTTCATGTGCGCTGTAGTTGACTCTGGTTATAACTTCGCCATTTTGTTCTTCATCAAGTAACGATGAGTTTACGATCGCATCTTGATAATCTCTGTTTGCAGATATATTATCCAAATTCCGTTTCCATGTGAAGAACGAAATATTGGTATTCTCCTCGGTATCAACGCCTTTCTTTCTCATCACAAGCAGAGCCGTTACAATGTCTGCATTGGAGAACCATTTGCCGCTGCCGCTGATGTGAATTTTAATGTCATCAAAGTGCTCTTTAAGAGCGTCTATGAAAATACTCCCAGCTTCTGTGCCCAAGAATGAGTTTGACAACACGATACCAACATAGCCGCCAGTTTTAACTAGATTATTCAGGTGAAGTGCTATGTAATAACTGAAGTCTGATCTTCCAGATAAATGATAGGCACGTTTTATAGACGACACATATGCTGAATCATCGTCGGGAATCTCACTCGCTTTGACGAAAGGTAAATTAGAAACAAAGGCATCAAACAATGGCAAGGAATACTTTTCTTTCTCGCCCGTTTGCGGATTCACTATCTCGACTTCATCGCCAGGATTCAATGACAGAATATCGCGTTGAAATAAACGGCAAGGCATATTGATTGTGTCATAACTGGTCATTGCCAAATTAGCAATCTGCAATGGCAATTGGAATTTGTCGCTTGCCCATGTGGTGGCCATTGCTTGTTGTGAGCCAATTCTTCTACCTTTCTTATAGTTGATGATGAAATTAGGTATTGTACCTGTTCCGCAACAGCCATCAAAACATTCTCCTGTTACATCATGGATGGTCATTCGTGCGAGCATAGCCGCTAATACAGGTGGAGTTGGGTATTGACCATTTACCAATCTCTTAGATATACTGACAGATCCTTCAAGAACCTGTTGGAGTATTCTTTGGCTGATGCGGTTTATAGGCGAGTTTTTTAGAAATAGCGATAACTCTACCAAAGCAGCCCATGTCTTTTGTGGAAGATGCTCGTTATAAGGCATAGCACCAAAGATGTTATAGAAATCGCTTTTGTCTGTTATCATCTGAAAAATAGCATTTCCTTCCTCTGGTGAACTGTCGTAGTCAAGTTCGTCAATGGCATAGGCACTCATTTGTCTTTGTTTTATCAGATGGGCAAAGATAATACGATTGGCCCAGTTGATGATAACGCTTTTGGAATAGGCCGCATATTTATTTTCTTCATCTCCTTCATATTCCGACTTGATGTCTCGCCACCACGTTTCAATTCGAGCTCCCATGACAGCATTTCGTTTTGCTTCGTCTTCCAAATGCCTGGCTACGCTGAATTTGTTCTCATTGACAAGATTCGAAATGGAGGTCTTAGTCAATACATCACCAATGAAAGTTTTTTTGACTTTACCTGAAATCAGATACTCGTTGACAGAGGTTAGCACGCTTTGGAGGGTTTTCTCCCATCTTGATTTATATTTCTGAACATCATCACGTGTCCTGATGGTGGCATTATCCCACCTCTTTTTTTCTGCAAATTCTTGAGCCTCCGTATCGTAGACAAACAACTTCACATGAGTAAAGTTCCAAATCACGCAACTATTCAAGTTCAAAGCTCTGGCTTTACGTTGGGCATCATGCACAAAATCGGCATCATTGATAGGCACATCTGGCATCTTCAATTCCCATCCCTGAAGGATGCTTGAAAGGTCATGTTCACCATACAGGATAACATCAGGGAACATATTTTGTCCTCGATGTTCGCTCACTGTTGTCTCGCCGCCTGCTCTTTTTATTATCAGGTCGTTATCCGTTGAGAACTGATTAATCTGCGATATAAGCTCAATGGCCCAACTTCTTTCATTTTTTCGGATAGTAGTCATAGTCATAAGTTTTTACAAGTTGTTTATCACATTACATTTTCGAAGTAATTCCCGTTTTTCAGTGTCAAGATTTCGCCACGCTTCACGTAATCTTTCCTTCGTCTTCTTGATATAGTCGATTTTCTCTCCCTTAAAGAGTTCTGTATCGGTATTCTTTTCAATACCTACGAAGTTGCGACCCTCCATCAGTGCAGCAACTAGGAAAGAACCACTACCACTAGTGTTGTCAAGAACAATGTCACCAGGGTTTGTATAGGTGCGGACAAAATATCGTCCCAGTTCTACAGGTTTTTGGGTGGCATGGAATACCTCACCTTCATTTTCTGCTGTTTTGAAATACACAACATCGGTAGGGTATCGTTTGCCATCACTATATACATGGACTGGCTGAAAGTCACCATAACTGCCACTCAACTGGTTCTTACGGACACCTTTATCGTAGGGCTCTCCTACAGTCATCTGTGGATTATATGTAGGTTGCTTGTTGTAGAAAACACAAACGTCTTCATGTTTTCTCAATGGCTGCTTCTTTGCATTCAGAAAGTTGGTTGGTTTAGATTTCTCCCAGACCCACTTGTATTTAAACAACTTCGGCTGACTCATAATCAGTGCGGCAGTAAACAAGCCTTGTGAAGTTAATACTATCGCTCCATTGGGCTTAACGATGCGTCTATATTCAGCCCACAATTTATCGAGCGGAACAATACTGTCCCACTTATTCTGTGTAGTACCGTAGGGCAAATCACACAGTACCATATCGATACAGCCATCAGGGAGATGACGCATCACATTGATGCAATCGCCCTTGATGACAGCATTCACAAATCTGTCTTCATTCCAATAGCTCTTTGCCATTTTGTTTGCTATTTAGGCGTCACTATCTTTTCTCTCCCTAAATAGCTGTTCCCATAGGACACAAAAAGTGGGTCATTACCTGCCCCACATTAAGGTCCTAGGAAACCCGAGAAAAGACAAGTAAGCCCACTCGTAACGAGTGCGCTAGCAACTTGTCTACTTTTCTCGTCTATTCTTTCAGAATTTCCTAGGTTCTAATGTGGATAGATCAATAGCAAACGCTTATATCATATGAAAAGATCTCTCGAACACGCGGTAAGCCGCATTTCGATTGCAAAAATACAAATAAAATCTGAGAATAGCATCCTTAGCAGAGAAAAATACACATTATTTAATAATCACGCCCTACGAACAGACGAACAGAAGAACAGTTTCGGTGTGAGCGATGAAAAATGGTTATAATATATTTATATATTATACTCTCTATGGTCAGTTCAATCGCACAAACTGTTCGAACTGTTCGTTCGGATTATGTTCAGCAAACATGTTTTCGAACGAACGAACAGTTGAACAGTAGTCAGTAGAGTAGATGCCGCCTTGAACATTCGTTCGAGCCTGCTTACGCTCGCAAAAGACGATGCAAGCATCATTCTGCCGAATTTGAGTATCTTCGATGTCAAAATGACGTCAAATCGAAGGCTGAAATTTGGAGGTATGAGAAAAATGTTGTATCTTTGCAGTATGATTGAGAGCAATCACACGGCGAGTATTAGCGGCGCCTCGGCATAGAAAACGGGCCCTTCTCTGCACTCGGCTTGCACAATACTTGCAATGTAAAAATAGCACGGCGGAAAAACGATTTAGAAGCGCGCAAAAACCGTTTAGAACGCCCCCTCTAGCTCCCCCTTGGGGGAGAACTAACAAACTTTATTCTTCAATTTTTAAACTTTAATAATCTAATAATTATGGCAGGAAAACAAAATCTTGTAATGAAAATCGATGCTCGCCGTAACAACAACGAGTCGAGCACCAAGTATGGCCGCATCTATCCGGCGCTGTATCTGCGCGGATGTCTCTCGACGGGCGGTCTGGTGAAACACATGGCAGAGCACGGCTCGCTGGTGACCGAAGAGGTGCTGGCACTGGTGCTGGCGCAGCTGAAGAAGTGCATCCCTGAGCTCTGCTCGCAGGGCTACTCGGTAGAACTCGAAGGACTGGGCACCTTCTACCCCACGCTGCAATGCGCCAAGACGGCTGGCAAGACCGATGTGCCCACCTTCATCAATGCCGACTGGAGCGATCTGATTGCTGGCGTGCACCTGCGCTTCAAGGCTATCGGCGACGACATCCAGAAGCTGACGGCGAAGAACTTCATGGCCCAATGCTCGTTCGAGAAGAACGACTACGTGAAGATCAACCAGAAGATGGTCAGCGGCGAGAAGAAGACGTGGACGGAGCGTGTGCCTCTGGCTACCTGGGATGAGTACATCGCCGGTGGTGGCTCACCTATCCCCGAGCGCATCAGCGAATAAACAAATGGTGGCTGCGTAGTGATATGCGGCCACTTTTTACTTAAAAACTCCTAATAAGTTTGGTGGAAAGAAACTTTTTGCGTACATTTGCCTCCCTAAAGAAAACCTGTAACTTATTTTTTCATAAACTAAACGAAACAATGAGAACCGTTTACGATTTTACTGTCAAGGACAGAAAAGGAAAGGACGTGTCGCTGAAGGAGTATGCCAACGAGGTGCTGCTCATCGTGAACACAGCAACTAAGTGCGGATTCACGCCGCAATATGAAGAGCTGGAGAAGCTCTACGAGAAATACCGCTCGCAGGATTTCGTCATCCTCGACTTCCCCTGCAACCAGTTCGGTCAGCAGGCTCCCGGAACCGACGAGAGCATCCACGAGTTCTGCAAGCTGAACTTCGGTACGGAGTTCCCCCGCTTCAAGAAGGTGAAAGTGAATGGCCCCGACGCCGACCCGCTGTTCAAGTTCCTGCAAGAGCAGAAAGGCTTTGCCGGCTGGGACATGGAGCATCCCATCGCTCACATCCTCGACGACATGCTCTCGAAGGAAGATCCGCAGTACAAGGAGAAGCCCGACATCAAGTGGAACTTCACCAAGTTCCTCGTCGATAAGAAGGGCGTTGTGGTGGCCCGCTTCGAGCCCACGGAAAAAATAGAGAAGATTGCAGCCCAGATAGAAGAGCTGCTGAAATAGTGATATGGAAAAGACCAAATGTTTGATTATAGGTAGCGGTCCCGCAGGCTATACTGCAGCCATCTATGCCTCGCGGGCAAACCTGAATCCGATAGAATACTGCGGCTTGCAGCCTGGCGGACAACTGACGCAGACAACCGAGGTGGAGAACTTCCCCGGCTATCCGGAGGGCGTAGATGGCAACCAGATGATGATGGACCTGCGCCAGCAGGCTGAGCGCTTCGGCACCGACATCCGCGACGGCGAGATTGTGGAGGTGGACTTCTCTGCCCGCCCCTATCGCGCAAAGGACGATGCCGGCAACGAGATTGAGGCCGATACGGTCATCATCGCCACGGGTGCTTCGGCCAAATATCTGGGACTGCCCGACGAACAGAAGTACAACGGAATGGGCGTGTCGGCATGCGCCACCTGCGACGGATTCTTCTACCGCAAGAAGACGGTGGCTGTGGTTGGTGGTGGCGATACTGCCTGCGAGGATGCCCTCTACCTGAGCAGCCTCTGCAAAAAGGTGTATCTCATTGTACGCAAGCCGTTCCTACGTGCCTCGAAGGTGATGCAGCAGCGCGTCTTCGAGCGTGAGAACATCGAGATTCTGTTCGAGCACAACACGCTGGGCCTCTTCGGCGAGGAGGGCGTAGAGGGTGCCCATCTGGTAAAGCGTCGCGGAGAGCCTGACGAGGAGATGGTGGATATAGCCATCGACGGATTCTTCCTCGCCATCGGCCATAAGCCCAATACCGATATCTTCCGCAAGTGGTTAGACACCGACGAGGTGGGCTATCTGAAGAAGATTGACGGCACGCCACGCACCAAGCTGCCTGGCATCTTTGTAGCAGGCGACTGCGCCGACCCTGTCTATCGACAGGCTATCAGCGCAGCCGGCACAGGTTGTCAGGCGGCCATCGAGGCAGAACGTTTCCTGTTAGAGAATTAGCAGGCTTTGAAGCTCATGTCGAGGCCCTTGACGCTATGCGTGAGGGCTCCGACGGAGATGAAATCAACGCCCTGCTCAGCATACTGGCGGATGGTATCGAAGGTGATACCTCCGCTTGATTCTGTTTCATAGCGATGATTGATTAGTTCGACGGCCTTCTTCGTGTCGGGCACGGAGAAATTGTCGAGCATGATGCGGTTCACGCCTCCGTGGTCAAGCACCTGCTGCAGCTCGTTGAAGTTGCGCACTTCAATCTCAATCTTCAGATCAAGGCCTTTCTCCTTGAGATACTGATGGCAGCGGTCGATGGCGTTGGTGATGCCTCCTGCAAAATCGACATGGTTGTCTTTCAGCAGGATCATGTCGAAGAGGCCGATGCGATGGTTGCAGCCTCCGCCAATCTTCACGGCCTGCTTCTCCAGTATGCGCATGCCTGGCGTGGTCTTGCGGGTATCAAGCACACGGGTACCCGTTCCCTGCAGGCGCTCCACATAGCGGGCAGTCATCGTAGCAATACCACTCATGCGTTGCATGATGTTCAGCATGAGGCGTTCGGTCTGAAGCAACGAGCGTACGCGTCCACTTACAATCATGGCGATGTCGCCCTTCTTCACATGGGCACCATCCTGCATGAGCACTTCCACCTGCATCTCGGGGTCGAAGCGACGGAACACTTCCTTGGCTATCTCTACGCCAGCCAGGATGCCGTCTTCCTTGATGAGCAGATGTGAACGGCCCATGGCATCGGCAGGGATGCAGCACAGGGTGGTATGGTCGCCGTCGCCGATATCCTCGGCAAACGACAGGTCTATCAGTCTGTCAACCAGCTCTTCCGTACTTAACATAATAATCTACTTTTGTGGGACTGATTGGGACGAGATGAATCTACTCAAAGTAGATGCCAAAGCTGATGCGCAAGCCGGCACCCGAGAAGTCCTTGTCATTAAAGCTCTGATTGTAGTATATCTCAGGCTCAATGGTCACCGTGCGGTTCAGGAAGAAGGCATAACCCACGTAAACAGAAGGCATGAAGTCGTCGAGTGTATGCCACTTGTGCACATAGTTGGCATCGGCACCAACGAAAAGACCGTTCTGTTCAATATAGTAGCGCAGGCCAGCACCAGCTAGGAGGGCCTTCGCACCATTCTGGGAATAGTCATACTCGCCACGAGCCGTCACCATCCAGTTGTCAGCAAAGAGATAACCCACCTTGGCGTTCAAATCAAGATTCCACTTCTCAGCCTTGTTGTAGTTCAGGTCAAGACCCGAGAAGCCTGTAGATACATAGAGTTTTCCTTCACCAAAGGGAGGACGGTCGATCGTGGGCTGCATGTAGCCCTGTGCGTTAATGGTCAGCGCAAACATGGCGCAGAACATGGAGAACAATACTTTTTTCATATTACAACTATTTAGATTGATTATACTTTCTATACCAAAGGATGAACCACACGGCAGAGACGGCAAAGGCACCGGCAGCCGTCAGCCAAGCCCATTGTCCTTCCAGAGAGAACAGCTGCTCCGTAACGAGATAGGTAGTACATACCACCGTCATGAAGAAGGCGGGGATGAGCGTAATGATGTAAGGCTTCTTCTGTTGCACCAGATAGACGGTAACAGCCCATAGCATGAAGACGGCCAGCGTCTGGTTGCTCCAGCCGAACCAGCTCCATATCATGTTGAAACCGTCCTTGTCGGCCATCTGCCAGACGAGTAATGCCATCACGGCAGCAAACAAAGGAATGCTGATGTAGAGTCGCTTGCGGATGCTGCGTTGCTCCAGATGTACGAAGTCGGCAATAATCAGTCGGGCTGAACGCAGAGCCGTGTCGCCGCTGGTGATAGGAGCTGCCACGACACCCAGCAGAGCCAAGATGCTGCCAAAGGTGAGCAGCCAGTCCTTGCTAATGATAGTAACTACAGAAGGAGCATCGCCAACGGCAGCGGCACCTCCGGCTATCTGGTCGTAGCCCGGCGTAGGCTGGTCATAGAAGAAGAACATGGCCACCGTAGCCCAGATGAGTGCTACAATACCCTCGGTAATCATGGCACCATAGAAGATGGGGCGTCCCTGTCGCTCGCTTTTCACGCAACGGGCCATGAGCGGACTTTGCGTAGCATGGAAGCCACTAATAGCACCACAGGCGATGGTAATGAACAGGCAGGGGAAGATGTTCTTAGGCGTCAAAGCCTCGCCTGGCAGTCCCTCCCACAATTCAGGAATGGTGGGCCACTTCACAAAGAGCATCACCAACAGCGCACCTGCCATGAACAGCAGCGAGAAGGCGAACAGCGGGTATATCTTTCCGATAATCTTGTCGATAGGCATCAGCGTGGCTATCAGATAATAGATGAAGATAACCACAATCCAGAAGGTATATTGGCCTACGCTCTCCGTGACAACAGCCGGCTCCCACATGTCACCCAGAATCTTAGCCGGGCTGAACACAAAGACGGCTCCCACCATCATCAGCAGAAATACAGAGAACACCAGCATCACCTGCTTCGTGGTTTTGCCTAAATAGTGGCCGATAATCTCAGGCTGGTTGGCTCCTCCATGACGGATGCTGAGCATACCGCTCAGATAGTCGTGCGTGGCACCGGCAAAGATGCAGCCAAACACTATCCACAGGTAAGCTGCAGGGCCGAACTTCGCACCCATGATAGCACCGAAGATGGGACCTGTACCCGCAATGTTGAGAAACTGAATCATGAAGATCTTCCAGCTGGGAAGCACCATGAAATCCACACCGTCGGCTTTAGCCACTGCCGGCGTCGGACGGTCATCAGGGCCAAACACCCGTTCTACGAAACGTCCATAGAGAAAATAACCTAACACCAGAGCTATCAAGCTCACAATAAATGTAATCATGTTCCGATTGCGCTATTTGTCAATGATGCTGCAAAGGTACAAAATAATTCTTAATTCACAATTCATAATTCATAATTATTTCGTAACTTTGCACGCAAAATTATAGAAACATGAGATATTTCTGCTTTTCACTACTCATATTATCTTCTTTGCTGCGCTTGCAGGCGCAGGATACACCTGCCCTACCCTGGGATGACACGCCAAGTCCGAAATATGAGGTAAGAGCCACCTGGCTGACGGTTGTAATGGGCCTCGACTGGCCAACAACCAGCAACCAAGAGCAGCAGCGACAAGACTTGCTGCGGACACTCGACCAGCTTCAACAGGCAGGCATTAACACCGTATTGCTACAGACGCGTGTGCGCGGTACCACCATCTATCCCTCTGCCATCGAGCCGTGGGAAGGAGGTTTCTCGGGGAAACCAGGCATAGCACCAAACTACGATCCGTTGAAACTCTGCATCGACGAGTGCCATAAGCGCGGTATGGAGTGTCATGCTTGGGTGGTGACTATCCCTTTAGGGAAATGGAACAAGATAGGTGCTCAGCAGATGCGGCAGAAAAAGCCCAAGCTGGTGAAGCGCATCGGCGAGGACACTTTCATGGACCCAGAGAATCCTGAGACAGCCACCTATCTGGCAAACATCTGCCGTGAGATTACCCACAACTATGATATTGACGGAATACACTTAGACTATATCCGCTATCCCGAACAATGGCGCATTAAGGTGTCAAGAGCGAAAGGCCGCGAATACATCACAGCCATCACCCGTGCCATCCATGATGCCGTGAAAAGTGAGAAGCCTTGGGTAAAGATGTCGTGCTCGCCAGTTGGCAAGCATGACAATCTGACACGTTATAGTGCCGGTGGATGGAATGCCCGTACCGCCGTCTGCCAGGATGCACAGGAGTGGCTACGCTTAGGATTGATGGATCAGCTCTACCCCATGATGTACTTCCAAGGCGACAACTTTTACCCCTTCGCCATCGACTGGCAGGAGCGCAGCTACGGGCGTACCGTAGCCTCGGGCTTGGGCATCTATTTCCTCGACCCACGCGAAGGCAAGTGGACACTCGACATGGTGGAACGGCAGATGTACGTAGTACGCCAATTGGGAATGGGACATTGCTTCTTCCGTACTAAGTTCCTGACAGACAATATCAAAGGCATCTATGACTTTAGTAAACGTTTCAACGAAACTCCTGCACTCGTACCTCCCATGACATGGGAAAATCGCCCTGCTCCTTCTGCACCGACGACATTGCAACTGAAAGGTAATGAGCTGTCATGGAGCGGAGCCATCGACCGTAGTGGTGCTCCTTATTTATTATATAATGTATATGCTTCGGAAGACTATCCCGTAGATATCGCTCAAGCCTCAAACCTGATTGCCACACGCATCACCTCCACCTCGTTGGTGGTGCCAAAAGGAAACTACAACTACGCCGTAACGGCTATGGACCGCTATGGACAGGAGAGTCCAGCCGTCCAACTACTCCTGAACGCAGGCCCCGAATACTCCGTTCCTCTGATAGCCAAGAGTGACGGTCGTCCCATTGCCCTGCCCGAAAAAGGATCGGTACTGGATGCTGACTTTGTTATCGTAGAAGACATGAAAGGACAATCTTTCGGAATATACCCCTACTCCACTCTTCTGGATATCAGCCGACTGCCCGATGGGCTCTATCAGTTACGCTCGTTAGGACGTAAAGGACGTACCCATCGAATAGGATTCTTCGCCAAGAAGACGCCCTCAAATACTTAAATAAACAAAAAAAAAGCGGATTTCTGCACATTATAAGCATAAAAATGGCTACCTTTGCAAGAACATATAGCATAGAAACAACTGTAAAAATAACATTTTAGGAATAAAAAACATGAAAAAAACTCAATTTCTTGTGTTGTCAGCAGCAGTAGCTGTACTGACATCGTGCTCGGGAAAGCTTGGTCCTCTCTCGGCAGACAATTTCACCGTAACCCCCAATCCCCTTGAGTCGCAGGCCGGAATGGTAGCTGCCACTATCAACGGTTCCTTCCCTGAGAAGTACATGAAGAAGAAGGCCGTGGTGACCGTTATTCCCGAACTGCGCTTCAACGGCCAGGCCGTACAGGGACAGAGTGCAACTTTCCAGGGTGAGAAGGTGCAGGGCAACGACCAGACCATTTCTTACAAGGTAGGTGGCCGCTATGCCATGAAGAGCAATTTCGTCTATCAGCCCGAGATGGAGCAGAGCGAACTCTTCCTGACGTTCGACGCCAAGGTTGGTAAGAAGAGTGTGACCGTTCCTGCCGTAAAGGTTGCCGACGGAGTGCTCGCCACCTCTGAGCTCTACAAGCGTACGCTGACCTCAGCCCAGCCTGCTCTGGCATTGGACGGATTCCAGCGCGTCATCAACCAGAAGCAGGAAGCTAACGTACAGTTCCTTATCAACCAGGCTAACCTGCGTCGTAGCGAACTTCAGAACAACAGCGTTCAGGAGTTTGTACGTCTGCTCAACGACATCGCTGCCAATCAGGAGACTCTGCGTCTGAACGACGTCGAGGTGTCGGCCTACGCTTCACCCGATGGTGGCTACAACATCAACGAACGTCTGGCTGGCAAGCGTGAAGACGTGACCGCTGATTATGTCAAGGGTCAGATGAAGAAGGCAAAGACCGATGCTCCCCTTGAGACAAAATATACTGCCGAGGACTGGGAAGGTTTCCAGGAGCTGGTGCGTGCCTCGAACATCCAGGACAAGGATGTCATTCTGCGTGTGCTCTCCATGTATCAGGATCCTGAGGAGCGTGAGCAGCAGATTAAGAATATCAGCAGCGCTTTCCGCGAGCTGGCCGACGGCATTCTGCCTCAGCTGCGTCGCGCTCGCATGACCATCAACTACGACGTTATCGGCCGCAATGACCAGCAGATCAAGGATCAGCTGCAGAGCGATGCCCGTCAGCTCAGCGTCGAGGAGCTGCTCTATGCCGGAGCACTCTATGGTGATGACCTCAACAATGCCGAGAATGCTTATAAGAAGGCTGCAGAAATCTATCCTAACGATGCACGTGCCTTCAACAATGTTGCCCTCATCGAATATGCCAAGGGTAACTACAGCGAGGCTGCCAACTGGCTGCAGAAGGCTTCCCGCATTGGTACCGTACTGCCTGAGACCAACGCCAACCTCGGACTGCTGGCTCTGCAGCGTGGCGATGTGCAGGGTGCTGAAGCCCTCATTGCCAAGGCTGCCGGTGCTAACGGTCTGAACGAGGTGCTGGGCAACCTGCATCTGGCACAGGGCAAGTATGCACAGGCTGAGCAGGAATTCGGCAAGCTGCAGACCAACTCTGCTGCACTGGCTCAGCTGCTGAACAAGAACTATCAGGCTGCTGCCCAGACGCTGGCAAGCGTTAAGAATGCCGACGCTATTACTGACTATCTGAAGGCCATCGTCAATGCCCGTACTGGCAACAATGCTGCCGCTGCTCAGGCTCTGGCTGCCGCCGTTGCCAAGGATCCCTCGCTGGCTGCCTACGCTGCCAAGGACCTGGAGTTAGTTAACGTTCAGAAATAATCATTTGTAATGCAAATAAGACACTGCCCTATTCAAGTTCCCCTCCCTCTTGGGAGGGGTTCTTGGACGGGTCAAGTGTTAAAGTCTAGCGGACTATTGACCGTCCTTCTGCTGCTTCTTACCGCTTGCAGCCAATCGTCTGGCCGTTTTCATTTAGAAGGACAATTCAAGAACCTGAATCAGGGAGAATTCTACATTTATAATCCCGATCAGGGCACGAAAGACACCATTGCCGTAAACGACGGCAGGTTCACCTACGACAGGACCATGCATGATACTGTCACCCTTATCATGCTCTTTCCCAACTATTCTGAGCTTCCCATCTTTGCCCAGCCTGGAGCTAAAGTCAAGATGGAGGGGGATGCTACCCATCTGCGTGACACCGAAGTCACGGGAACACCCGACAATGAGTCTATGACAGCCTTCCGCACGAAGACCGTCGATATGATGCCTCCCGATGTGCAGAAGGAAGCCGAGCAGTTTATCAGAGAACATACCACCTCGCCTGTGAGCAACTACCTACTCAGGCGCCATATCCTCCTTTCTACCACCCCCGACTATCCGTTGGCCGAGAAGCTGTGTGCCAGCCTTCGCAAAGCACAGCCCCTCAATCAGCAGCTCGCTCGACTACACACGCTCTTAGAGGATATGAAAAACTACTCATCCGACGGGACTTTGCCTGCTTTCTCCGCCGTCGACACCAAAGGAGATACCATCTCCAAAAAGACCTTGAAGTCTGATGCCAACATCATTGTGGCATGGAGTTCATGGAACAGCGCGTCGCAGTCTATCCTCCATATACTTTCTTCATTTGACGAGAAATACCGCAAGCGCATGACCGTCATCAGTATCTGCCTTGACGCCTCCCCGAATGAAGGAAAGGGTGTTCTTGAGCGCGACAGCATCCAGTGGCCCAACATCTGCGACAGCCTGCTGTGGCATTCGCCGCTGATATCACAACTGGGCATCGCCACCCTACCCGCCAATATCCTTGTGGACAAGAAGGGGAAGATTGTAGCCCGCAACATAGGCAATGACGAACTGAAGAAAAAGATTGAAGACCTACTCGACAACTAACTACGCATGACAAAAAGGAACTATCGCATGCTGATGCTGACGGCTGGACTATGGTCAGGTATGATCCTGGGCACGATGGCATTTGCTGCTCCTTCCGATGGCATTACTGCCGTGCAGGGGCATCGTTCCATTGCCAGCGTCGAACCCGTCACGGTACAAGTTCCTGCAGGTTGCGCACCTCGTCTGCCCTATCGGGTATGGGTGACTTATTCCGACGGACAGGCTGCATTTCGCCAAGTAAGATGGGCAAACAGCTTGCTCGAACAGGAACAGGCCGAAGCCGATACCTCCCTCCATCCCTCAGGCACATCCTATCAGGTCAAAGGTTTTATTTTAGGCGACAACACCACTCCTGACGGCTATCCGCTCACTGCAGAAGTGTCAGTGGTGAGCCAGGAATGGACGGTGCCTCCCGCCAAGCCTGTTGCTGCGACGTTGCCTCTCGACAAGGTATCGATAGATGGCGACAACCGCCTGACATGGAACCGCGACCTGGACATCGACCATCTGCTGACACTTGATGTGAGACAGCAGCTCTACAACTATCGCGACACCTATGACCTTCCTACTGACGGCTATCCGGTATCCGACGGCTGGGACTCTCCAACCACCAAGCTGAAAGGTCACGGCAGCGGTCACTACATGTCGGCTATGGCAATGGCCTTTGCCAGCTGTCAGGACCCTAAGAAGAAAGACATGCTGCGTCGTAACATCACGCTCATGGTCAATGAGCTGCGCCTGTGTCAGGAACGCACTTTCGTGTGGAACGAGCAGCTGGGACGCTATTGGGAAGCCCGCGACTTTGCCCCCGAGGAAGAGCTGAAGCAAATGCAAGGCACGTGGGCCGACTTCGACCGCTATAAAAAGGAATACCGTCAATACGGCTATGGCTATCTGAATGCCATTCCCGCCCAGCATTGTGCCCTCATTGAGATGTACCGTGCCTACAATAACGACGCATGGGTATGGGCACCCTATTATTCTGTCCACAAGCAGCTGGCAGGCCTCATTGACATCGCAACCTATATCGACGACAAGGAGGTGGCACAGAAGGCGCTGCTCATTGCCAAGGACATGGGACTCTGGGTATGGAACCGGCTCCACTACCGCACGTTTGTCAAGACCGACGGCTCGCAGGAGCAGCGCCGTGCCCGTCCCGGCAACCGCTATGAGATGTGGAACATGTATATTGCCGGCGAAGTAGGCGGCATGGCAGAATCGCTGGCACGCCTGTCAGAGATGGTCAGCAACGACGAGGAACGTGCCCGCCTGTCAGAAGCTGCGAGCTGTTTCGACAGCCCTGCCTTCTTCGACCCCCTCTCCAAGAACATCGATGCCATCCGTACGCGCCACGCCAACCAGCACATCCCCATGGTGACAGGTGCCCTGCGCAGCTATCGTGGTAATCAGAATCCCTACTACTACCACCTGGCACAGAACTTCTGGCAGATGATACAGGGACGCTACCGCTATGCCACAGGCGGCGTGGGAAATGCCGAGATGTTCCGCGAGCCCTATACGCAGATCACGTCCATGTGCAGCAATGTCACCAACGTGGGAGGACAGGAACGCCCCAACCCCACCCTCAACGAGACCTGCTGTGCCTATAACCTGGCCAAGCTGACCAAAGACCTGAACTGCTACGACCCCGACAATGCCGCCTACATGGACTACTACGAGCGTGTGCTCTATAACCAGATTGTGGGTTCTCTCAATCCCCGCAACTACCAAGTGCTCTATCATTATGCCGTAGGACTGAACGCCTCGAAGCCCTGGGGCAACGAGACACCGCATAGCACCTGTTGCGGAGGTACGGGAGCCGAGAACCACGTCAAGTATCAGGAGGCTGCCTATTTCGTCAGCGACAACACGCTCTGGGTAGCACTCTACCTCCCCACTACAGCACAGTGGGAGCAACAGGGCGTCACCATCCGTCAGGAATGCCAGTGGCCCGCTGAACGAAGCACCATCCGCATCTCGGCCAATAGCCAAAAGCCAAAAGCTAAAAGCCGTTTCTCCTTGAAACTCCGCGTGCCCTATTGGGCCACCGAGGGTTTCGACATCAAGCTCAACGGCAAGAGCCTTGCAAAGCACTATCAACCCGGCAGCTATGCCGTGATTCCTGCCCGCAAGTGGAAGGAAAAAGATGTCGTGGAAGTCATCATGCCTTTCACTAAGCATATAGATTTCGCCCCCGACAAGATGGAGGCCTCATGGGTAGGAGCTTTCATGTACGGCCCATTGGTGATGGCCACCACCGGTATCAGCACTTGGAACGACGCCACCGTCAACGTAGCTTCCGACCTCAGCGACGTCACCCTGAACGGTGCTCAGGAAGGCACTGGCGCCGATGCCCATCTCTACACCATGACCTTCCAGGGCCATACCTTTCTGCCCGACTACGAGGCCGACAAGGGCATCACACACTATTTCCGCATGAAGATGGAATGAAACTGAAAGATAAAAAAACAAAATAAAAGATAGCTATGGAATTTACAGCAAAACAGATTGCCGACCTGATCGGCGGACGCGTAGAGGGCAACGAGCAAGCCAAGGTCAATTCCTTCTCGAAGATCGAGGAAGGTCAGGAAGGTGCCATCACGTTCCTTTCAAACCCCAAATACACCCACTATGTCTATGAGACAAAGGCAAGTGTGGTGCTGGTCAATGAAGACCTGAAACTGGAGCATCCCGTAT
This sequence comes from uncultured Prevotella sp., assembly GCA_905233825.1. GTDB lineage: Bacteria > Bacteroidota > Bacteroidia > Bacteroidales > Bacteroidaceae > Prevotella. The sequence continues at coordinate 22,776 of CAJOFE010000005.1, forward strand.
CAGCCACGCTCATCCGCGTGAAGAACGCCTACGAGGCCGTGGCACGCCTGCTACAGCTCTACGAGCAGATGAAACCCCGCAAGACAGGCATCGACCCACTAGCCTTCGTCTCGCCAAAGGCCACTATTGGCAAGGATGTATATGTCGGAGCCTTTGCCTGCATCGGCGACGGCACCGTCATCGGCGACGGCACCCAGATATATCCCCACACCGTCATTGGCGACAGCGTGAAGATTGGCCAGCAGTGCCTCCTCTACCCCAACGTCACCGTCTATCAGGGCTGCCAGCTGGGCAACAACGTCACCATCCATGCCGGAAGCGTCATCGGTGCCGACGGCTTCGGTTTCGCTCCTAATCAGGAGGGCTACGACAAGATTCCGCAGATAGGAATCGTCATCATCGAGGACAATGTGGAGATTGGTGCCAACACCTGTGTTGATCGCTCCACGATGGGACAGACTGTCATCCACCGCGGTGTGAAGCTCGACAATCTCATCCAGGTGGCCCACAACTGCGAGATTGGCGAGAACACCGTCATGTCGGCACAGGCAGGACTGGCAGGAAGCACGAAGATTGGCTCCTGGTGCATGGTAGGCGGACAGGCAGGCTTCGCCGGACATATCCAGGTGGCTGACAAGACCTTCGTAGGAGCCCAGTGCGGCGTCATCAGCAACACCAAGGGACAGGGCGAGCAGCTCATCGGCTCACCCGCTATGGAACCCAAGCAGTTCTTCCGCTCCATGGCAGTGCTCAAGCACCTCCCCGACATGTATCGCGAGCTCAACGAGCTGAAACGCAAGGTCGAGGAGCTCAACAAAGAATGAAAAAAGGGACAACAAACTTCAAAAGTGATTTTGCTCCCTTTTCTTGCCCATGTCAATTTTATTATGTAACTTTGCACGCTGAATCATTACTAATTAGATAACGATATGAAACAAACGACGCTGAAAGGCAGTTTCACGCTCTGCGGAAAAGGCCTTCATACGGGGCTCAGCCTAGCGGTGACTTTCAACCCAGCCCCAGAGAATCATGGATATAAGATTCAACGTATTGACCTGGACGGCATGCCCGTCATCGACGCCGTGGCCGAGAATGTGACGGATACCCAGCGCGGCACCGTGCTGGGCAAGGGCGACGTGAAGGTATCTACCGTGGAGCACGGAATGAGCGCCCTCTATGCGCTGGGCATCGACAACTGCCTTATTCAGGTGAGCGGCCCCGAGTTCCCCATCCTCGACGGCTCGGCCATACAGTATGTGGAGAAGATAAAGGAAGTGGGCATAGAGGAGCAGAACGCCCCGAAGGACTACTACGTCATCCGCAAGAAGATTGAGGTGAAGGACGAGGAGAGCGGGTCATGCATAACCATCTTGCCCGACGAAGAATTCTCGCTGACTACCATGTGCTCGTTTGAGTCGAAATTCATCAACTCGCAGTTTGCCACCCTCGACGACATCCATAAGTATGCCGAGGAGATAGCACCTGCACGCACCTTCGTCTTCGTGCGCGATCTGGAGCCACTGCTGCAGGCAAACCTTATTAAGGGCGGCGATCTGGACAACGCCATCGTGATGTATGAGCGGCAGACCACACAGGAGCGCCTCGACATGTTGGCTGACCTGCTGCACGTAGAGCATCGCGATGCCACTGAACTGGGCTACGTCCAGCACAAGCCGCTGCAGTGGGAAAACGAGTGCACGCGCCATAAGCTGCTCGACGTCATCGGCGACATGGCGCTCATCGGCCGTCCTATTAAGGGCCGCATCGTGGCTACCCGCCCAGGACATACCATCAATAATAAGTTTGCACGCGAGATGCGCAAGGAGATTCGCAAACACGAGATACAGGCTCCGTTCTACGACCCAAATGAGACTCCGGTGATGGACGTGAACCGCATCCGCGAGCTGCTGCCCCACCGCTACCCTATGCAGTTGGTGGATAAGGTCATCGAGATTGGCCCCACCAGCATCGTCGGCGTGAAAAATATCACCGCCAACGAGCCTTTCTTCCAAGGACACTTCCCTCAGGAGCCCGTCATGCCCGGTGTGCTGCAGATAGAAGCAATGGCACAGGTGGGCGGCCTCTTGGTGCTAAACAGCGTGGAGGAGCCCGAGCGATGGAGCACCTACTTCATGAAGATTGACGGGGTGAAGTTCCGTCAGAAGGTAGTGCCAGGCGACACTCTGCTCTTCAAGGTCGAGCTGATAGCTCCCCTGCGCCACGGCATCTCCACCATGCGTGGCTATGTCTTCGTGGGCGACCATGTGGTTTCAGAAGCTACTTTTACAGCACAGATTGTGAAGAATAAATAAAGAATATGAATCAAATTCATCCTTTAGCCGTCGTTTCACCTGAGGCTCAGCTGGGCGACAACAATGTGATAGGCCCCTTCTGCGTCATCGACGCCAATGTGGTGATGGGCGACAACAACAAGCTGCTGAACAGCGTGACCATCCACACAGGAGCCCGTATAGGCAGCGGCAACGAGTTCTTCCCCGGAGCCAGCATCTCAACCAAGCCGCAGGACCTGAAATTTCGCGGTGAGGAGACTACCTGCGAGATTGGCGACAACAACAGCATCCGCGAGAATGTGACCATCAGCCGTGGCACCGCCTCGCGTAGCAAGACGGTCGTAGGCTCGGGCAACCTGCTTATGGAGAACATGCACATTGCCCACGACTGCATCATCGGCAACGGCTGCATCATCGGCAATTCGACGAAGTTTGCCGGCGAGGTGGAGGTCGATGACTTTGCCATCATCTCAGCCGAAGTGCTGTTTCATCAGTTCATCCGCATCGGCAGCTATGTGATGATACAGGGAGGCAGTCGCACGGGGCAGGACATTCCACCGTATATCATCGCCGGCAGGGAACCCATCCGCTATGCAGGCGTGAACTTGGTAGGACTACGCCGTCGTGGATTCTCGAACGAGACCATAGAGATAATCCACGACACCTATCGCACCATCTATGCACAAGGCATCCTGAAGGACGGCATCGCCGATGCCCGCGCCAAGTATCCTGAGTCGAAAGAAGTGGAATACATCTGTTCGTTTATCGAGAACTCAAAGCGTGGAATCATCAGGTGATGTACAAATGAAAAATGTACAACGTACATAGTTCATCGGCAAATGGCACACCAGTTAATCGTCATCACAGGCCCTACGGCTGTCGGTAAGACGGCGTTGTGCCTGAACATTGCCAAACAATTCGGCATTCCCATCATCAATGCCGACAGCCGACAGATTTTCCGGGAACTGAAGATAGGCACTGCCGCACCTACTGAAGAACAGCTTCGGCAGGTGCGACATTACTTTGTGGGCACGCTCGGTCTGGAAGATTACTATAGTGCCTCGATGTACGAACAGCAGGTGACGGCACTGCTCGACGAGCTCTTCCGCTCGTCTGACTATGCCTTGATGTCGGGAGGCTCGATGATGTATATCGATGCCGTGTGCAATGGCATTGACGACATACCTACCGTTGATGACGAGACACGCACCACGATGAAACGCCGTCTAGCAGAGGAAGGCTTGGAGGCACTCTGCGAAGAGCTGAAGCAGCTGGATCCCGAGCACTACGCCATCGTAGACAGGCAAAATCCCCGACGCGTAGTTCATGCCCTGGAGATCTGCCACATGACGGGGCGTACCTATACGTCGTTCAGAAATAAGGAAATGGGGAGTAAGGAGGCAAATAAGGACCGGCCGTTTCAGATTATCAAGATTGGCATCACTCTACCCCGCGAAGAATTATACAACCGCATCAATGCCCGTGTAGATGAGATGATGGCCCACGGACTGCTCGACGAAGCCCGTCAGTTGCTGCCCCAACGGCATCTCAACGCCCTCAACACCGTGGGCTACAAGGAAATGTTCGCCTATCTCGACGGCACATGGACGCTCGACGAGGCTGTAGAGCGCATGAAGGGCAACACCCGCCGTTACGCTCGCAAGCAGCTCACATGGTTCAAGAAAGACCCTCAAGTAAAATGGTTTACACCCGATGATCAAGAAAATATTATCTGGTATATACAGCATCCTGACTAAGCCATTCCATTGGTATGCTTCGCTGTTCAAGGGACGGCCGTGGTACATCAAGATACTCTCGACGATAGGTTCTTTGCTGGTATTCATCGTGCTCTATCTGGGAGCTGTCGATATCAACCTGTTTGGACTCTTCGGACGTTCGCCCAGCATGGATACCATCAGGAACACCCGTCCTGCCCAGGCGTCAGAGATATACAGTGCCGACAGCGTGATGATAGGCAAGTTCTTCAGCGAGAACCGCACGCCGGTCAATTATGAAGATGTGAATTCTGTGTTCTGGCAGGCACTTATCGACACAGAAGACGAGCGTTTCTATCATCACTATGGCGTAGACATTCCTGCCTTCTTCGCCGCCTTGAAAGACTATGTGCTACACCATGATGCTCGCGGTGCATCTACCATTACCCAGCAGTTGGCAAAGAACCTCTTCCGTACCCGTACGGATTATTCCACAGGATTGCTGGGTGAAGTGCCGGGGCTGAAAATGCTGATCGTAAAGAGCAAGGAATGGGTGACTGCTATCAAGCTGGAATGGAACTTCACAAAGAAGGAAATACTCACCATGTATGCCAATACGGTTGATTTCGGCTCCAACGCCTATGGCATCAAGACGGCCTGTAAGACCTACTTCGGCATCAGTCCCAAAGACCTCCGGCCAGAACAGGCAGCAGTACTGGTAGGTATGCTCAAGGCCACCACCACCTATAACCCCCGGCTGAACCCTGACAATTCCATGCGACGCCGGAATATCGTACTGGCCAACATGTTGCAGCACGGACATCTCACTCAGGAAGAATATGACTCGCTCTGCGTACAGCCCATCAAGCTCGACTATAGCGTAGAGAATGTCTATGACGGTCAGGCAGCCTACTTCCGCAGTGCTCTGCAAGACCACCTCCAGCAGTGGTGCAAGGATCACCACATCGACCTCTACACCGACGGTCTGAAGATTTACACCACCATCGACACCCGCATGCAGGAATATGCCGAGGAAGCCGCTGCCGAGCAGATGCGTATCATTCAGGAGAACTTCAACCAGCACTGGGCAGGCATGAATCCCTGGCAGGATGAGCACTACAGGGAGATACCCCATTTTATTGAGAGCATTGCCCGACATCTGCCCGTATATAAGCAGCTGGAAGAGCAGTTCCCCGAGCAGCCCGACTCTGTATGGTACTACATGAACCTGCCCCACGAGATGGAACTGTTCAGCTATGACGGCACGTTCAAGACCGAGTTGAGCACCATGGACTCCCTGCGCTATATCACACGTTTTATGCATTGCGGCTTCGTGGCATTAGAGCCACTGACGGGACATGTGAAAGCTTGGGTGGGAGACATCGACTTCAATACCTGGAAATACGACAAGGTGACTGCCCTGCGCCAGCCTGGCTCCACCTTCAAGCTCTTTGTCTATACCGAGGCTATGAACCAGGGAAGGACGCCTAACAGCACCTGCCTCGACACCTATTATCGCATTGGCGGCACGTGGACTCCCCATAACGCCAACGGCAGCGTGTCGGATGCCTTCATGACCCTACGGTCGGCCTTTGCCCACAGTGTGAATACCATCGCAGCAAAACTGGGACAGGACGTCGGCATCGACAAAGTGGCACGTACAGCTCACGCTATGGGCATCAAGAGCAAGTTGGAAGAGGTGCCTTCGCTTGCATTGGGAGCCAGTGATGTCAATTTGCTGGAACTGGTTGATGCCTATTGCACGGTGGTCAATGACGGACAGATGCACGAGCCGGTGTTCGTCACGAGAATCCTCGACCGCGACGGTCGTGAGATATACAAGTCCGACGTTACCCAGCACCAAGCTATTCCCTATCGCAGCGCCTTCTTTATGCAGCAGATGCTGATGGGAGGCCTCAGTGGTACTAGCTGGGCATTGCGTCAGTATATCGGTCAGCATACCGATACTGACTTCGGAGGAAAGACGGGTACGTCTAACAACCACAGCGACGCATGGTTCGTGGGTGTCTCTCCGCGACTGGTGTGTGGTGCATGGGTAGGTGGCGAGTATCGTGCCATCCACTTCCGTACTGGTGCACTGGGACAAGGCGGCAAGACGGCCCTTCCTATTTGTGGACGTTTCTTGAAAGCGGTCTTCGACGATGAGCGTTTCAATCGCTACCATGCAAAGTTCGGTGAGTGCAAAGACCCTTCCATCCTGGCCAACCAATATGAAGGCGGAGGCTATATCAATCCTCTCGACACCCTCATGGCTTTCGATGTGAACGAGCTCAGCTCCATGGAAGATGACATCATCATCAATGAGCTGGCACCTGGCAATATCGACGGCGACGAGCCCGTAGAACCAGAACCTACCATCACAACAGACGAAGGCAATGCCGAACAACAATAGCAATTTCGAATTGGATTTCGACAACAAAGAATGGCAGGATGCCCTTCAATTGGTCGATTTTACCCGTCGCTCGCTCTTCCTTACGGGAAAGGCTGGCACGGGTAAAAGCACGTTCCTGCGCTATGTTGTCAAAAACACTAAGAAGAAGTGTGTTGTCCTAGCTCCAACAGGCATTGCAGCCATCAACGCCTGCGGACAAACGCTGCACAGCTTTTTCAAGCTGCCTTTCCATCCACTGTTGCCCAACGACTCGCGCTATGACCATCGCCACATCAAGGACTCGCTGAAATATACCAGCGCCCATCGTAAGCTGCTGCGTGAACTGGAACTCATCATCATCGACGAGATTTCGATGGTGCGTGCAGACATCATAGACTTCATTGACAAGGTACTACGCATCTACACCCGCAACAGCGAGCCCTTCGGTGGCAAGCAGCTACTCCTCGTCGGCGACATCTACCAACTGGAGCCGGTGCTGAAAGAAGAAGACCGCCAGTTGCTGCGTCCCTTCTACCAGAGCGCCTACTTCTTTAATGCCAAGGTGTGGCAACAGATGCAACTCGTCAGCATTGAATTGCGCAAGGTATATCGACAGCGCGACGACCGCTTCGTAGCCATGCTCGACCGCATCCGTCAGAATCAGGCTACTCAGCAAGACATCAATGCCATCAATACCAGGGTACAACCAGACCCAATTCCCGAATATGGGAATAGGTTACGTATCACACTCGCTACTCGACGTGATACGGTAGATTATATCAACGAACAACGATTAGCTGAGCTCGAAGGCTCTCCGACACTATTCCGTGGCTGGGTAAAAGACGATTTCCCTGAAGCCTCCTTTCCCACTCCCATTGAACTGCAGGTAAAGCTAGGGGCACAGGTCATCTTCATTAAGAACGACAAGGACAAACGCTGGGTGAACGGCACACTGGGTACCATCACCGAGCTCGATGAAGATGAAGGTATCATCACCGTACAGACAGAAGACGGTATCGATTTCGACGTGGAACGCGAGGTATGGGAGAACATGCGCTACATCTTCAACGAGAAAGAACAGAAAATCGAAGAGCAATTGCTAGGTACTTATACCCAGTTCCCTCTGCGGTTGGCATGGGCCATCACCGTACATAAGAGCCAGGGACTCACCTTCAACCAGGTGAACATCGACTTCACAGGCGGTGCCTTTGCCGGAGGACAGACCTATGTAGCCCTGTCACGTTGCACCTCGTTGGAAGGTATCTCACTCATAGCCCCTATTCGTCAACAAGACATCTTTGTACGTGGTGAAGTGGTGCAGTTTGCCCGTCGCTATAACGACCAGACCGCTATCAACCAAGCCATGCAGGAAGGCAAGGCAGACCGACAATACCGTGATGCCGTGCGGGCATTCGACCGTGGCGACTTCCCAGTATTCCTCGACCACTTCTTTCAGGCTATTCACTCTCGTTACGACATCGAGAAACCCGTAGTACGAAGATATATTATACATAAGCTGCAAATCATTAACAAACAGAAAGTTGAAATAGAAAGATTAAAGAAGGAAAAGAATGAAACCAATGATAAGTTGCGTCGTCTGGCGGCCGAATACATACTGATGGGTAAGGAGTGCGAACGTGAACACATGACCGACGCTGCCATCCGCAATTACGAAAAGGCTCTTGAAGTCTATCCCGAAGCCAACGATGCCCGCCGACGGCTGAAAAAACTCAAGAAAAACCCTTAATTCAAGAATCTATGATAATCAAGACAATGATGACAAATCTGCTGCTCACCTTCTCTATAGGGGCTACAGCACAGATAAACGACACGTTTGCACGCGGTGCCGACATCAGCTGGTGCACCGAGATGGAGTCGCAAGGCGTGAAGTTTTATAATACCAACGGTAACGAGACCGAAATCTGTCAGCTGATGAAACAGATTGGCATGAATGCCATCCGTCTGCGTGTGTGGGTGAATCCCGAGAACGGCTACGGCCCTTGGTGCGACATTGCCGACCTGTTGGCAAAAGCCAAAAGAGTGCAGACACAGGGTCTCGCCCTGATGATTGACTTCCACTATAGTGATTACTTTGCCGATCCTGGCCGACAGATGAAACCCAAAGCATGGGAAGGGCTTTCTTTCGACCAGCTGAAGCAGGCCGTAGCCCAGCATACTATAGATGTGCTGCAGGCTTTGAAAGAAGAGAGCATAGCACCCAAATGGGTGCAGGTGGGTAATGAAACAACCAGCGGAATGATATGGGATGACGGGCGCATCGACTGGAACCAGCCAGAAGACAAACGCTGGCTCAACTATGTGGCCCTGAGCAATGCTGGCTACGATGCTGTGAAGCAAGTATTTCCTGATGCCTACGTCATCGTTCACCACGACAATGCCAAGAACGACAACGTATGGTACTACCAAACGTTCAAGAAATACGGAGGCAAATTCGATATGATTGGTTTGTCACACTACCCCGACTGGGACAACTGGAGCCAGGACAATACCGAAGCTGCTAAGAACCTTCGTAAGCTCTACCTGCAGTTCAGCAAGCCAGTGATGATTGTAGAAACTGGCTACTCCAATTGGGACGAGCCACGTGCAGAGAAAGTCATGAAAGATCTCTTCTCTAAGATGGAGCAAGAGGTTGGTTGCGTGGGTATTCTCTACTGGGAGCCTGAGGTATATGGCGGCTGGCAGCCCCATTTCCTACAGAACGACGGCTCTTGGAGTGCTGCCAAGCCCTGCACTCCAGGCAGCAAGGAAACCAGGAACGGAGCCTTCACGCCCTACGGACGTCCTGCTGCTGCCCTGCTGGCCTTTGCAGATAAGACCGTTGGCATCCACTCACCTCTTACCTCTTACCTTTCACCTCTTACCCCTATCTTCTACAATCTGCGTGGCCAGCGAATAGATAAACAATCTAAGGGTATTTCCATTGTTTATAATAATGGTAAAATACAGAAAATCAGCACGAAATAGTTCAATCGTTCATCTGAAACTAAAATTCTATGCAGCGGAGTCGTCATCACAAAAGAAACGATTTCGCTGCATTTTTTCACTATTTGCAAAGGTTTGCATGCTTTTTTAACCTACATCAAGAAATTGTGCCCCCGCACAACAATTTTTATCAAAAAAAGTTTAAGAAAAGCTTGCCGCATTAAGAAAAGTTTACTACCTTTGCCGGCGTTATCCTGAAAACAATCTTTTTACCTTAAAAGAACTAATACCTATTGAAGATAGAAGCGATTGACTGTGAAGCCCGTCGCTTTTCTTTTTTATATCCTAAATTTGTTAAACTTTCATAATACTTTTTATTATTCTCAATGCTCAGTTCTACAATTTCAGGAAAAAGTAGTACCTTTGCAGCCCGAATTGAGTCCGCTGGGGCTAGGTGAAGTGTGCACGGACGTGCGCCGCCTCGCGGAAAAACCCCTAAATACAAGTAACAAAAAGCAATGTACGCAATTGTAGAAATCCAGGGTCAACAGTTCAAGGTGGAAGAGGGCAAGAAACTCTTCGTGCACCACATCAAGGACGTGGAGGCAGGCAAGACTGTTGAATTTGACAAGGTGTTGCTGGTTGATGCAGACGGCGCCGTCAAGGTAGGCGCACCCACCGTAGAGGGCGCAAAGGTAGTAGTAGAAGTAGTGAACCCGCTCGTGAAGGGCGACAAGGTGATTGTCTTCAAGATGAAGCGTCGCAAGGACTCACGCAAGCGCAATGGCCACCGTGAGCAGTTCACTCAGGTAGAAGTTAAACAAGTAATCGCTTAAAGGAGGAACAGAATTATGGCACATAAAAAAGGTGTAGGTAGTTCGAAGAACGGCCGCGAGAGTGCAGCCCAGCGACTTGGCGTGAAAATCTGGGGTGGTCAGAAGGTGAAGGCCGGCAACATCATTGTTCGCCAGCGTGGCACCCACCACAATCCTGGCAATGGCGTGGCCATTGGCAAGGACGATACCCTCTTTGCTTTGATTGACGGAACGGTGAATTTCCACCGCGGCTATCACAATAAGAGCGTCGTATCAGTTATCCCCGAAGCCGAGGCATAACAAAACTTACAAACAAGCTTATTCCAAACAAACAACAGCCCCTCGGAGCCATCAGGTTCCGAGGGGTCTGCTTTGTATTAGAGGTGAGTGGTAAAAGGTAAGTCCTCCTTACTCCTTACTCCTTACTCCTTACTCCTTTCTACTTTCTCCTTATTCATACTCCGTATCGTCGATGATGCCAGCTTCGGCCAAAGCTTCGTGGCGCTCCACGCAGGTGCCACAGCGGCCGCAATGCTTCTCTCCTCCCTTGTAACATGACCAGGTCTCGGCATAGTCGATACCCAGCTCCTTACCACGACGGGCAATGTCGGCTTTACTGATGTGGGTATATGGCGACAGCAAACCAATGCCTACGAAAGTGCCAGCACGGGCAGCAGCGTTGAAGGCCTCGACAAATTCAGGACGGCAATCAGGATAAATGGTATGGTCACCACCATGATTGGCCATCATGACATACTGCAGTCCCCTACTCTCTGCCAGCCCCACAGCCACGCTAAGCATAATGCCATTGCGGAAGGGAACGACCGTAGATTTCATATTCTCGTCGGCATAGTGACCTTCAGGGATGGCATTGCCTCCCTCTAACAACGAGCTCTTGAAATACTGCCCCATGAAAGCTAGGGGGATGACCAGATGCTCGATGCCCAACCGCTGACAATGCAGCTGGGCGAAGGGAATCTCGCGGGCATTATGATTGGAACCGTAGTCGAACGAAACAGCCAGAGCGATGCGCTCTTGGTAGTCATAGAGCAGCGTAGTAGAGTCCATACCACCGCTCAGTATCAGAAGACAGTCTTTTTTCATTGGGAGTGGTGAATTAATAGAGGTGGAACATACGCTCCATGGGTTGCCATTTCTCGTCGCTACGGGCATCGGCGGCACAGCCTTGAAACTTGGCCACAAAAGCCTCCCACTCTGCCTGACGGGGCAACGTGGCAAGGCGGTTCATAGCTTCTTGCCATTGGAAATCGGCAGGCGCATCGACAATCATCACAAGTTTGCTGCCCAAAATGTATATCTCCATCTCGAGAATGCCCACTTTGCGAATGCCGTCACGAATCTCCTTCCAATGATGCTCCTCAGAGTGCCACTTGCGATACAGGGCCACCAACTCTGGGTCGTCACTGATTTCCAGGAACTGCACATAGCGCTTTATTTTTCCATCGGAAATCTTCTGAATGTATCCTTCCATCTATCTGAATTAATAATTTAGAAGCTAAAGTTTATAGTCTGAAGTCTTTCTACTAAAGTCCACAAGAATGCGGAATACCTTGCCAGGGTTTTCGCTCCACCAGCGCATAGTGTCAAGTGCCTCCTCAGGTTTGATAACCTTTGTTATCAGTTCGTCAGTCGGACAGTCGTGGGTTTCCAGATAATGGATGACAGCACGGAAGTCCTGCGGCATAGCATTACGTGAGCCGCGAATGTCAAGTTCCTTCTGTACGAAGTATTTGGTAGTAAACGTCACATCGCTCTTGGCATAGCCGATACAGGCCACACGTCCCGTAAAGGCCACCTCATTGACGGCCATCTGATAAGTGAACGGACTGCCCACAGCCTCGATAATCACGTCAGGGCCGAAGCCATCTGTCAGCTCTTGCAGGCGCTGGTGCACATCCTCGGTCTTGGTATTAATGGCATGAGCAGCACCCATTTTCTTGGCTAAAGCCAACTTCTCGTCATCAATATCGGCAGCAATGACGGTGGCACCACGCAAGGCAGAGCGAACAACGGCTCCCATGCCCACCATGCCACAACCAATGACCATCACCACGTCAATGTCCGTCACCTGTGCACGGCTGACGGCATGGAAGCCCACGCTCATCGGCTCAACAAGGGCAGTCACTTTCGGTGTGAGTCCTCCAGCGGGGATGATCTTCTCCCAAGGCAGGACAATATACTCTTTCATAGCGCCATTGCGCTGCACGCCCAATGTCTCGTTGTGCTGGCAGGCGTTCACTCGTTGGTTGCGGCACGAAGCGCACTTGCCACAATTGGTATAGGGGTTGCAAGTCACCACCATGTCAGGCTTCAGGTTCTCAGGCACTCCATCGCCCACAGCCTCAATGGTAGCACCCACCTCATGACCTGGAATAACGGGGTTCAGAGCCATCGTGTTACGGCCCATAAAAGTATTGATGTCTGAGCCACAGAAGCCTACATAGCATAGCTTCAGCAGCACCTCTCCCTGGCCAGGAGCCTGGGGATTCTCCATTTCAATAATGTTCAACTCTTGGTTGTGTGAAATCTGTATTGCTTTCATATTTTTAGACGGATAGACGTTTTTATTTGACGGATAGACGAAAGAACGTTTTTTGACAGGGTCACCCCTTCACCTCACTTCTTCCATGATACATTCGGTAGCCGTAGAGCGTGACGATGATGAAGCAAATGAGAGGCAGGATGAACGAGAAGTTGGTGGCAGGGAAACTGCCGAAGACAGTGCCCTGGTCGATGATGGCGGCCTGTAGGGGAGGCAGTACGGAACCGCCGAGGATGGCCATAATGAGGCCTGCGGCACCGAATTTGGCATCGTCGCCCATGCCGTCAAGGGCAATGCCATAGATAGTGGGGAACATAAGTGACATGCAGCCGCTAATGCACACCAGGCAATAGACGCCCATGCGATTCTGGAACAGGATGACACCCAACGTGAAGACCATCGCCAGCACACCAAAGATGGCCAGCAACTTGGCGGGTTTCAGCCACTTCATCAGGAAGGTGGCAATGAAGCGCGAGCAGATGAAGAAAATCATAGCGAAGATGTTGAAGCGCTGCGACAGCACCTCGGCATCCTGTTCACCCATGCCCTCGGCCATAAAGACGCGCGTACCATACTGGATGATGAAAGTCCAACACATAATCTGCGCTCCGACATAGAAGAATTGGGCGATTACGCCCTCTCGGTAGGGTTTCATCGAGAAGATGCGGCGCAACGTGGGCAGGAAATGGATGTCCTTCGACTGGTCACCGTTCCTAGGCATCTTGGAGAAGAATATAATGAGGAACATAGCTACAATGACCAACCCGATGATGAGATATGGAGAGATGAGCACGCTGAGATCCTGTTCTTTCATCGCCTCAAACTCCGCATCGCCCAACAGGGCACGCTCGTCGCTACTCATGGGGTTGAGACGGGCCTGGATGAAGTTCATGGCCACGAACATGCCGATGATGCTGCCGCAGGGGTTAAAGCACTGCGCCATGTTCAGGCGGCGTGTTGCAGTCTCAGGAGCGCCCATCGCCAGGATATAGGGATTGCAGCTCGTTTCCAAGAACGACAGGCCGCAGGTCATGATGAAATAGGCGATTAGGAAGCATCCATAGACGCCTACCGCCTTCGCCGGGAAGAACAGTAGTGCACCCGTGGCATAGAGGCCAAGGCCCATGAGCACACCCGACTTATAACTGAACTTACGGATGAAGATGGCGGCAGGGAAGGCCATACAGAAATAGCCGCCGTAGAAAGCCACCTGCACCAGCGCACCCTCGGTGACGCTCATGCGGAAAATCTTTGAGAAAGCTTTTACCATTGGGTTGGTAATGTCGTTGGCAAAGCCCCATAGGGCAAAGCACAGCGTCACAAGGATAAAGGGAACAAGGATTTTCTTATCGATTAACTTCGCTTTCATTCGTGTCATTTATTTTAATTCGTTGTTTCGCAATTCACTTGTATATCGGACCAAAGTTCTGACAGGCGCGATAGTCGGCTCCCTCCTTGTCCATGCCGAAGGCGTTCCATGCGGCAGGACGGAAGATGTTGCTGTCGCTGATATTGTGCATCGAGACGGGAATGCGCAAGATAGAGCAAAGTGTGATGAGGTCAGCTCCGATGTGCCCATAAGCAATGGCACCGTGGTTGGCACCCCAGCAGTTCATCACGGAATAGACATCCTTGAAGCAGTCTTTCTTCTCGTCGAGACGGGGAACGAACCAGGTGGTGGGCCATGTAGGGTCGGTACGTTTATCAAGGATGTCATTCGTCATTTGGTCGAGCTCTACCGTCCATCCCTCAGCCAGTTGTAATACAGGACCGAGGCCAGCTACCATATTTACACGAAGCATGGTCATCGGCATTCCGCCCTTCGAGAGGAAGTGCGAGCTATAACCTCCACCACGGAAGTAGTCGCGGTCAGCAGGCATCCATGAAGTAGCCTTCAGACAGGCCTTCATGTCGGCCTCATTGATATTCCAATGTTCTTTCATCGTGGGCTGCCCGTTGGCATCAGTCATAGCCCCCGTAGCATCGAGGGTAGTAGCACCACTATTAATAAGATGTATGAAACCTCCTGCAGCTTGTCCCTCAGGACGTTTTCCAGCCACACGCTCTACGGCTTCAGGACTCCAGTAAGTGCGGATATCGCTGAACATCACGCCGCGATTAGTGAGCAGATGGCCGAAGAGCATCGACAGGCCATTGAGGAAGTCGTTCTCAGTAGCTAAGACATCGGCCTCGCGAGTGCCGTTCCAATCGAAGCTGGTGCAGAGCATCGACTCGGGGAAGTCGAAGTTGGGCTTGTAGTCCGTCCACTGACGCTGTCCCTGCACACCACCGAAGAGGGCGTTGTGACCAAGAGCTTCCTCTTTGTACCCCATCTCCAAGAGGCGGGGATTGCCGTGCATCAGGTCGCGGATAATCATCATCGTCTTCACGGTGAACTCCCAGTCGGCATCCTTCTCTTCGCGATTCTTCCCCTTCCCCTTTCCGTTGAAGGTGGTCATCGGTGTTCCTGGGAAGAGCGAACGGTCTTCGTTGTAGTCGTGACCTTCCTGTGGCTTGCAATATTCATCTACCCATTGCATGGCCTTCTTGAACTCTTCAGGATCATAGATGCCGAAATCTACGCGACGAAGTATTTCCACCAAAGATACATACTCTGTACGCATGCCGAGATAGTGCTGCAGGAAGTCGGCATCGACAATCGAACCAGCAATGCCCATACAAGTGTTACCCATCGATAGGTAGCTCTTGCCTCGCATCGTGGCTACAGCCTGGGCAGCACGTGCAAAGCGCAATATCTTCTCAGCCACATCGGCAGGAATAGTATTATCATCCAAGTCCTGCACATCATGCCCGTAAATACCGAAAGCGGGCAAGCCCTTCTGAGCATGGGCGGCGAGGACTGCAGCCAGATAGACGGCACCAGGACGCTCTGTTCCATTGAAGCCCCAAACGGCTTTGGGATAGTGTGGGTTCATGTCCATTGTCTCCGAGCCGTAGCACCAGCACGAAGTGACGGTGATGGTACTTCCGACGCCCTCACGCTCGAACTTCTCGGCGCAGGCGGCACTCTCAGCCACACGGCCTATCGTTGTGTCGGCGATGACGCACTCCACAGGCGAGCCATCGCCGTTGCGCAGGTTCTTGGTTATCAACTCGGCAACAGCTTTGGCCAGCGCCATCGTCTTCTCTTCCAAACTCTCGCGCACACCACCCTGACGACCGTCGATGGTGGGGCGAATTCCGATTTTAGGGTAATTAGTCTTCATATCTTATGGTCTTTTATTCACTCATATTCTTAATATATGGCAAGTCGGGCAGATTCTTGAAACCGTAGAAATGCAGGGCATTTTCGCCTAAGAAAGCTGCCTTCTCGTCATCAGTCAGCTCTTGGCTCTTCGTGATGAAGTCGTAGCTCATGCGATAGGTAATGGCGGTGATGGTACGAGGATAGTCAGAACCCCACATCAGCCTGTCCATACCCACCCAGTCAGCTGCCTGACGGATGCTGCGCACAGCCGAGGGATAAGGATAGAACTCCGAGTTGTAAAGCCAGGTGATGCCACCCGACTCTATCATCACGTTCTGCCCTTCAAGCGCTAACTTTACCTGTTGTTCGAACGAGGGTGTGGTGACCATACCGAAGTGTCCGATAGCAACCTTCAGTTGCGGACACTCCTGAATGATCTCAGCCATCTCGCCAATCTGCTTCTCGTCGTCGGCTAAGCACATCGAGAGTACCAGCCCTTGTTGCTCCATATATTTGAATACAGGCATCAGCGAGAATAGCGACTCCTTGATACGATGACCAGGAAAGGCGATACCTTTCAGGCCAGCCTCAGCCACCTGCTTTGCTTCTTCCAGACTCCAGGCCATTCCCATGCAGAAGAAACGGTCAGGATACTTGCGCTGCACCAGCGTGAGATAGTCGTTCTGACAGCCATCAATGATTTCCTGCACCACTACAGCAGCTCCCACCTGAGCATAGTTCATGTTCGAAAGGAACACTTCAGCCGTATTCTGGCCATCAATCATAAAGGGAGGCAACATCTGCACCTCTTCATCGAAGAAAATGCTCCGCCCGTTCTTCAGCGACAGGATGCGTTTCCCGTCGATGCTGGTGTCCTGCTTCAGCCACAAGTGGCTATGTGCGTCGATTATGTATTTTCCCATGTCACACGCTGTTGATTACCAATAATCTCCTTCACCGCGTTCACAAGTTCCCAGTCAGGTTCCTCGTTGGCCCACTCGATGTTGCGCTTCACGTTCTCAGGATTGGCCGATGAGAAGAGGGTCGAGGCGATACGTGGGAAACTGACGGAATACTGCACGGCGAGTTTCTCGATGGGATAGCCTTTCTCCTTGCAATAGGCAGCCGCCTTCTCGCAAGCCTTCACCAAAGGCTTAGGGGCTGGATGCCATGCAGGTACACCACGTTGTGATAGCAATCCCATGCTGAGTGGTGAGGCATTGATGACGCCCACGTTATGATGCTCGAAGAAACCTACGTAGTCGGCCAGCGCATCATCGTTCAGCGTATAGTGGCAGAAGTTCAGGATACTCTCCACGCCCTCGCTTCTTTCCACCACCCATTTCAGGTTCTCCAGTTGCAGGTCGGTGATGCCCACATGACCTACTACGCCTTGATGTTTCAGCTCGAACAGGGCAGGCAACGTCTCATCGACCACTTTCTGCAGACCACCAGGCAATGCTGCCTGGAACTCAATATCGTGCACATTGATCAGATCGATGAAATCAATGCCTAAGCGCTCGATGCTCTCATACACGCTACGAGTCACTCGCTCTGCCGAGTAGTCCCACGTGTTCTTTCCGTCCTGACCATAGCGGCCCACCTTCGTGCTCAGGTAATATTTCTCACGGGGAATGCCTTTCAGGGCCTGTCCCAACACCGTTTCTGCCTTGTAGTGACCGTAGTAGGGACTCACGTCAATGAAGTTAATTCCTCCCTCGATGGCGACCTCCACCGCACGGATACTCTCGTCCAGCTTTGTCTCGTGGAACACACTACCCAGCGACGAAGCGCCGAAGCTCAAATGGGAAATCTTCATTCCCGTCTTTCCAAGTTCTGTATATCTCATCTTATTCTTAGTTTATAGGTTGCAAAGGTACGAATAAGCGAGAACAATACAAAATAAAAAAACAATTTTTTGTTTTTATTGTCGAGCGAAAGTACCTTCGACGAAGTCAAAGGTAGAACAAAGCGACGTAGCAAAGTACAAATTAGCACGCTCCAAAACGAAATTAGGACGGCGCTAAAATGATTTTGGAGGCTTCTAAATTGATTTAGGACGGCGCTCGCCATTTAATACATAGTTAGGAAATTTCAAAATAACAGATTATTTCTTTTGTATTTCGCCCGATTTTCATTACCTTTGCAGGCAGAAGCAGTAACTAATAACAAGAACACATGAAGAAAACTATTCTGACGATGATGCTGAGTTGCACGATGCTGGCAGCTACGGCGCAAGAGACTTATCGCATCCCAGTTTCTGAGCAGCACGAGAAGATGCAGACGGGACAGTATGAACCTACGTGGGAGAGCCTGAAGACCCACCAGACGCCTGAATGGTTCCGCAATGCGAAGTTCGGCATCTGGGCTCACTGGGGTCCGCAATGCGTGGAGGGAACGGGCGACTGGATGGCGCGCTCGATGTATATGGAGGACTCGCGTGAGTACAAGTATCATGTGGAGCACTACGGCCACCCGTCGGAGTTCGGATTCAAGGACATATTGCCCTTGTTCAAAGCTGAGAAATGGGACCCTGAAAAGCTGGTGGAGCGCTACAAGCGTTGTGGTGCGCAGTATTTCTTTGTCTTAGGCAACCATCACGACAACTTCGACCTGTGGGACTCGAAGTATCAGGAATGGAACTCGAAGCGCATCGGCCCGAAGCGCGACATTCTGGACGAATGGGCTAAAGCCGCCAAGAAGGCAGGACTGCCTTTGGGCATCTCGTTCCATGCTGACCACGCGTGGACTTGGTATGAGCCAGCACAGCGTTTCGACGTGAAGGGTCCGAAGGCTGGCGTCTATTACGACGGCAACCTGACGAAAGCCGACGGCAAGGGAAAATGGTGGGAAGGATTGGACCCGCAGAACCTCTATCAACAGAATCACCCCATGAGCTTTGACTCGTGGAGCAACGGTAAGATTCACGACCAATGGGGATGGGAGAATGGTGCCTGTCCGCCATCGCAGGAGTTCGTCACCAACTTCTACGACCGTACGCTCGATGCTATCAATCGCTATAATCCCGACCTGATTTATTTCGACGTAACGGTGCTGCCCTTCTATCCGCTGAGCGATTGTGGCCTGAAGATTACTACACATCTTTATAATAAGAACCCTCGCGCTGTGGTGTTCGGCAAGATTCTGGACGACGAGCAGCGCAAGGCGCTGACTTGGGATGTGGAGCGTGGAGCCCCCAACGAGATTATTCCTGAGCCTTGGCAGACGTGCAACTGCATCGGCGGCTGGCATTACAACACCAGCATCTACGAGCGAGGCGGCTACAAGAGTGCTGCTACGGTGGTGAAGCAGTTGGTGGATATCGTGTCGAAGAACGGCAACCTGCTGCTCTCTATCCCCCTGCGTGCCGACGGCACCTACGACGACAAAGAGGCTAAGGTGCTCGACGACTTGGAGGCTTGGATGACGGTAAACGGCGAGAGCATCTTCGGCACCCGTCCGTGGGTGAGATTCGGCGAAGGCCCTGTGGCCGAGGAGGACATCAAGATTAATGCGCAAGGCTTCAACGACGGAAAGTTCTCGAATATGGATTCGCGCGACATCCGCTTCAACCAGACGCAGAAATATCTCTACGTCACAGCGATGGGCTGGCCTGAAGACGGAAAGCTCGTCATCAAGTCGCTGGCCAAGAAGAACCCTGACTTCAAGAAGAGCATCAGCAACGCTTATCTGCTGGGCTACGGAAAGGTGAAAGCCCGTCAGACTGCTGAAGGATTAGAAGTAAAGTTGCCTGAGCCCTGCAACAAGATTGCTCCTGTGCTAAGAATCGCCAAGTAAGCGATAGCAAAGTAAGCTACGAGTAGGCCAGCCTGTTAAGACGCTAAAGACGCTATCAGGTTGGCCATTTTTTCGCGATAGGCTTCTACCTGCTGGAAATAGCGCAGCTGGTTGCGCGTGCGCACCAGATTGTGCTCGGGATAGCGAATCTTGTAGTAGGTATCGCCATTCAGATAGTCCGTCAGGAACCTCACAGCCTGCATCATGGGGAACAACGCCACAGCAAAGGGCAGATGCTCGCGCTCGACGGGCGTGAGGAAGGAAGCTGCCGACTCCAGATAGCCTCGGGTGAACGCCTCGAAGATGTCCCAACGGAAGGCGATGCTATCCAGTTCGGGACTGTCTTCTGCAACGCTATTGGCGGCCGTACGCAGGAAATCGCCATAATCGGAGAAGACGTAGGCGGGCATCACGGTATCGAGGTCGATGACGCAGAGCACACGACCCTCGTGGTCGAACAGCATGTTGTTCACCTTCGTGTCGCAATGACAGATGCGCTTAGGCAACTTTCCCTCACGATGCAGCCGCTCGGCTAAGCACATCTCATCAGCATGCTCGTCAATCAGTTTCAACTCCTCAGCAACCTCTTTCACCCTTCCAACCTTATCTTCTCTCACAGCCTGACGCAATTGGTTGATGCGCAGTTCCATATTGTGGAAATCGGGAATAGTCTCGCCTAAAGGCTCCTGCAAGTCCGTCAGTTGCTGCTCGAAGCGTCCGAAAGCCCGTCCGCAGTCATAGGAACTTGCAGGCGTCACTTCATCAACGGTCAGCGTGTCTGGAATATAGACAGATAGCCGCCAATAGCTCTCGCCGTCGAAGTAGTATGTCTTTCCCGTAGCAGTAGGCACGAAGCGAAGCACACGACGGTCGAGGTCGCCAGCTCCCTCAGCCTCCAGTTTCTTTCGCAAATGATTGGTCACAGCCTCTATGTTATGCTGCAACAGTTCCACATCGGTGAAGATGTGATGATTGATGCGCTGCAACACATAATCGGGCTTTTCGTTCTCGATGGTCTTGACCAGATAGGTATCGTTAATCAGCCCGTTACCCAAAGCATTCACCTCGCCGACAGTTCCCTCTATCGAGAAATGTCCTACTATCTCCATCAATTGCTCTTTCTTCATTTTCTAATTTTCAATTCTCAATTCTTAATTCTTAAACGCATAACTGAATCCCTTGATGCGGTTCCAGGCACCACGAGTGAAATCGGGGATGGCCACCGGAAGCGAGCCGTTCTCTAACGAGATGCGCGTCAGCTCGCCCAAGCAGCACCATTCGGCCATATCATAAACGTCCATATCAAGGGGCAACCCGTTCTGAAGACAATAGACCAGCCGATAGTCCATGATAAAGTCCATTCCCCCGTGACCACCCACACGACGGGCCTTCTCTTCCAACTCCTTCACGAAGCTGGGCAGATACTTGTGAAGCATTGCTTGACAAAGGCTGTCGGGCATAGCTGCATGGGCGCTCAGGTTCTCGTGATTGGGAATATCATTGCTGAGCTTCTCCTGACGGAACAACAGCTGATTCACAGGATATTTGCTGGCGTAGCCGTCGGAACCCACAATCTGGAACATGCGGCTGTAGGGACGAGGCGTCAGCACATTATGCTGGATGAGCATTGTCTTGCCCAAAGCTGTGCGGATAAGCGTCGATGTCTGATCAGCATTCTGGAAGTCGGGACAATCCTTTCCCGTCAGCTTCTTCGTGATGCGTGCGCCGTTATAAGGCTTGGTGTCCATAGCCACCAGATACTCCATGCGGTCGCCGCGATGGATGTTCAGCACCTGACAATCGGGACCTATGCCGTGAGTGGGATAGACGTCGCCGCGATACTTCGAGTTATAGTCCAGTCGCCAGTTGTTCCAGTATTCCGTCCAGAAATCGTCGAGATTGTGCAGATAGGCTCCTTCCACATGCAGCACTTCGCCGAAGAGTCCCTGCTGGGCCATATTCAGCGCAGCCAGCTCGAAGAAGTCATAGACGCAGTTCTCCAGCATCATACAATGCTTGCGCGTGCGCTCCGAAGTATTGATAAGCTGCCATATCTCTTCCATATTCATGGCTGCCGGCACCTCTATGGCCACATGCTTGCCGTGCTCCATCGCATAGAGGGCGAGCGGCACATGGTGCACCCAGTCGGTAGCGATGTAGATGAGGTCGATGTCGTTGCGGTCGCACATCTTCTTATATGCTTCGGTTGAACCGCTATAGGCTGCAGCACGCGGGCGCCCATGACGCTCAAGCAGCTTCTGGCAGGCTTCCACTCGGTCGGCTTCCACATCGCAGAGCCCCTTCACATCGGTACCTTCTATCTGTGCGAAACGCTCTACGGCTCCCGGACCACGCATGCCGAGTCCTATGAAGCCCACGCGCACCGTCTTCATGGGCGGAGCAGTCAGTTGCAGCACGTCTTGCTGACCAGCAGGCCGCTCGGGCACCTGGGTCTTGATCATCTTCACTTGCTGGGCTGAGATGCCCGTCAGCGCAAGCATCCAAACCATCATCAGAACAGGAAAATACTTTTTCATAGCTGTATTCTCATTAGTTAGTATTAATATTTGGTGCAAAGATACAAACAAAATAGCAAACGGCCAACACTTTTTCCATTTTTATTTTGTACCTTTGCGTCGTAATATACACTACCTTTACGCTCTGTTTGTATGAAAAAGACAAGAAAGACATCGATTCTGATGCTGCTGACGCTCTGCTGTGCAGCATGCACGTCGCTGAGAACGGGCGACCTGCTGTTTCATGTAGCAGGACAGCGTAACCGCATCACCGATGTGACTCCGGGCATGATCGACCATGTGGCCATCTATATGGGCAACGACAGCGTAATCGAGGCGATACCAGGAAATGGAGTCATCACTACCCCACTCCATGCTGTGCTGCATCGCGAAGGCGGACACTATATCGCAGGACGGGTGAAGAAGGCTGATGGAAGGCTTTCGGTGGCTCATGCGCGCCATTATCTGGGTCTGCCCTACGACTCGCTCTACCTGCCCTACAACGAGGCCGTCTATTGCTCCGAACTGGTGCAGCTTTCGATGGTCGATAAACGAGGACGGAGGCTCCTTGCTCCCGTTCCTATGACCTTCCGCAATGCCGACGGGCAGATTCCCCTTTCGTGGCAGCAGCTCTATCAGCGCAACGGGCTGTCTGTGCCCGAGGGCGAGCCAGGAAGCAACCCCGCAGAGATGTCGCAACGCAGGCAGGTAATAATAAAAAAATTAAAATAATGCTCGTGCGTGCGCGTAATGTGAAATAAATTGTGTAACTTTGCAGCCTAAAAATAGTAAACAGTATATCATTTAAATTGTAAATCATCATGACAATCAACGAAATGAACTTTGCCGGTAAGAAGGCAATCGTGCGCGTCGATTTCAACGTGCCCCTCGACGAGAATGGTAAGATTACTGACGACACCCGCATTCGCGGTGCGCTGCCCACGCTGAAGAAGATTCTGGCTGACGGCGGTGCTGTCATCATCATGAGCCACATGGGTAAGCCCAAAGGCAAGGTGAACCCGAAGCTCTCGCTGGGTCAGATTCGCGAGGCTGTGGAGAAGGCACTCGGCGTTCCCGTTGCTTTCGCTCCCGACTGCGCCAAGGCTCAGGAGGCTGCTGCTGCCCTGAAGATGGGCGAGGCTCTGCTGCTCGAGAACCTGCGCTACTATCCCGAAGAGGAAGGCAAGCCCGTGGGCATTGAGAAGACCGACCCCGCTTACGACGACGCCAAGAAGGCCATGAAGGCCAGCCAGAAGGAGTTTGCAAAGACGCTGGCCAGCTATGCCGACTGCTACGTGATGGATGCCTTCGGCACCGCTCACCGCAAGCATGCTTCTACCGCCGTCATCGCCGACTACTTCGATGCCGACAACAAGATGCTCGGCCTGCTCATGGAGAAGGAAGTACAGGCTGTGGACAACGTGCTCTCAAACATCAAGCGCCCCTTCGTCGCCATCATGGGCGGCTCGAAGGTGTCTTCCAAGATCGGCATCATCGAGAACCTGCTGGGTAAGGTCGATAAGCTCATCCTCTGCGGTGGTATGACCTACACCTTCGCAAAGGCTCACGACGGCGAGATCGGCAACTCTATCGTTGAGCTCGACAAGCTGGACGTTGCCCTCGGCGTTGAGGAGCTGGCCAAGAAGAACGGCGTAGAGCTGGTTCTCGGCTCCGACTGCACGGCTACCAACGGCCTCGACTTCGGTACGATGACCGTGAAGGAAGGCTCAGAGATCATCAACTGCCCCGCAAACAAGGTTCCCGCAGGCTTCGAGGGCGTCGATGCAGGTCCTGAGAGCCAGAAGGCATTCGCCGAGGCTATCAACGGTGCCAAGACCATCCTGTGGAACGGTCCTGCCGGCGTGTTCGAGTGCGACGCTTTCACCGCTGGCTCACGTGCCATCGGCGAGGCTATCGCAAAGGCAACTGCCGAGGGAGCTTTCTCGCTCATCGGTGGCGGCGACTCGGTGGCTTGCGTCAACAAGTTCGGTCTGGCCGATCAGGTGAGCTACATCTCTACCGGCGGTGGTGCCCTGCTCGAGGCTATCGAGGGTAAGGTACTTCCCGGTGTGGCAGCCATCAAAGGTGAGTAAAGCTACGGTTTTATCCGATTAAGCACGGAATTCATGAAGAAATTCCTGATTACGATGTTAGGGCTTTTGGTCATACTGAGCTGTGGCCAGAAGCCCAAATCGTCTTCCTACGACGATGATGAGGAAGATGAAGAAGAAGTACGCGAGGAACTGAAGCTGAAGACCTACAAATTCAGCGAAACCGACGGAATGGCTCATGTAGATATCAGCGTCGAATATCCCGTCAAGGGCGAGACCAAGCTGGTCGATGCCATCCGCACCCACATCGCCAATCACGTAGAGCTGGAAAGCGACGAGGTGGAGCTCTCCGACGGACAAGGCGTCATCGACTACTACGGCAAGAACCTCATGAACGAGATGAGAAGCCTCGCCTCAGACTACGAGGGCGACGACTACGTCACCGAGGTCTATCACAACTGGACGTTCACCAAGCTTTGCGAAACCGATGAGTTCGTCACCTTCATGGGCGAGACCGAACTCTACGAGGGCGGCATTCACGGCGTAGGCTATCAGGCTGGCATCACCTTCTTCCAGAAAGACGGCAAGCAGTTCACCAGCGACATGCTGCGCAACACCGACGGCTCCGACTTCCAGAAGCTGCTGCGCGAGGGGCTGCGCCAATACTTCGAAGTAGAGACCGACGAGCAGCTGTCTGAAGAGCTCATCACCGTCGAAGACGTCAATCACATCCCCATGCCTTCTGCCGACCCCTATATCACGAAGGAGGGCATCCAGTTCATCTATCAGCCCTACGAAATCTCCTACTACGCTGCCGGTCTTCCCACCGTCACCATTCCCCTCGGGAAGATGCAGCCTTTCCTCACCAAGAAGGCCAAAGAGCTGCTTGAAGGAGACGAGGACGAGGATGATGACGACGACGAGTAGTTCCCTTTATCATTCACTAAGCCTCTCCCCCGCCTGCCTGTGGCAAGTAAGAATTTAGAATTAAGAATTTAGAGGTATTGCCTGTGGCAAGGAAGATGGTAGATGTAAGAAGTACTTCCTACTTCACAATTCTTACTCGGCGAAGCCGACACCTCTAAATTCAAAATTCTTAATTCTTCCTTGCTGAAAGCAATCCCTCTTAATTCCTAATTCTTAATTCTAAATTCTTAATTCTTAATTCCCTTCCGGTCGCGTCGGCACCGCTGAGCCTCCATTCGCCTTATACGTCTCCCAATCCTCCAGGGGTATGCGCTCAATCCAGGTGGTGCGCTTGTGGGTCTGCGGGTCCTCGACCATGTTCACCTTCACGTAGTCACCCTTCACGAACGAGCACTGCTGCTTGAAGTACTTCGAGGTGAGCTTCTGGATGTCGTCGCCGATGGGCTTGAAGCGCAGGTGCACGCCGGCAATCATGTCCTCCGTAGGCGTGGCGATGAACGTCTCCACGTCGCTCTTCCCCGCGTTCGGGGCGCACTTGATCGAGGGGTAGAAGATGCCCAGGCCCTCCAGCTCCACCGAGTGTCCCTGCGAGCACAGCTCGGGGATGCACTTCTTCAGCTGGGCCAGCACCAGCTTCAGCACCTCGTCGGTGACCAGCGAGCCGTGCTCCGACATGTGCTTGATGAGACCGCCCGTAGAGAGGCAACCCTTCAGGTAGAGTGCGGGATAGATGCGTCCGTACTTCGTGCTCGACTCGTTGTTGTTACGGCGAGCGTCAATCTGCATTTGTAAGTTCTGTTCTGCCATAGTCTAGTTAGTAGTTAGTTTTTTGTAGTTAGTAGTTAGTTTTTAGTTAGTTTTTGTGTGTGTCGAGCAGCTGCCTCCTAAAACGATTTTGGCGCCTCTGAAATCCGTTTTGGTGCGTGCAAGCTGGTACCGAGCTGCGGGCTGCTTTTCACAATGCAAAGTTACAACAAACTTACTTTGAAACCAAATTATTTGAATAAAACGTCGCGTTAAAATTTGTAAAACGCCGCGTATCTCTCCTACCGTCTCAAACGCCTCAAACGTCTTTTTCATTTTTCTGAAAATGCACACAACTGATGGGCACAAACACCAAAGCCTCGCGTACATTATATATAATATATAATATAATTAATATATATTAACTATTGTCTCTCTCTGCGTATGTGTGTTTTGCCAAAAAGACGCTAAGACGTTTGAGACGCTTGAGGCGCTTTTCTCCGTTAAGTCAGTATTTTTGGGTATATTTTTGTACTCGCATTCAGACTTGTTCTGGGTGCGAGTTTTTTTTGTAAAAAAAGGGAAGCAAAGGGAATTATCGGGAATTATTGAGCATTATCGGGAACCAAAGGGTCAGAAACGGAAATTGTAATTTCAGATATATGTAATTTTGCAAACATAAAAATCGAGGTGGTAAACCTCAAACATAAAATCATCCGAGTGATGTGAGCAGAGAAGTCTCATGAGTTCAACGGGCCGGCCGTTTCAAAGCTTCTTCACTCACAAGTTTAAACAACAAAAAACTCGGAGATTATGAAGAAGAATTTGAAGCAAGTCCGCCCTGAGGACTTTGACGTGAAGGCGCTGATGGCGGCTGCACGAGAGGGAAGACTGTATGTAGATGAAAGAAGGACTATAGTCAGCAAGGAGGAAGTAATAAAAGAGGTTCGTGCGTATGTGGCGCGTATCAAGCCATTTGTTACCCCAAAGTATCGCCCGTTGGTTGACGATATATGGGAACAGATTCTTAGCTGCGACGATTTTGTTGAGTTCCTGACCCCAGACGTCAAGGCCAGAAAGTGCAGGACGTTCAATAAATACGGCGTGATGCGCATCATCGGCGTGTTGCGCGAGAAGAATGTCTATGAACGCTATAGCGACCGGAAATATGTGGCGCTGCTGGAGCAGACCGACAGGGATTGCTCTTACAGAAGCTACTTGGGACTGGGACTTGAACAGCGGTCTTTGCTGTTGAAGATAAGACAAATCGTAAGTTTAACTTTTGGATAAAACCGATTGTTTTTATCCATCTGAAATCTATAGTAATTTTGCAGCGTAAATCTTTCAATCGAACAAAAAAGATGAAAAAGGAGTACATAAGAAACGCTCACGGGATTGCCATCAAGAAATGCTGCGCAAGTTGCAGATACAAGGACTTGAGCAAGGCTCATTCTACAAGGTTCTGCACCCGACGCAGGAAAGATGTCAAGGCGCATAATCTCTGCCGTCATTGGGAGATGAGCAAACAGGTACAGATGGCAGGATGGTCGGAAGGCAGAGTGAAGCGGAAGGAGTATCTGAGGTATCTTTTGGCGGAGTGTGAAGACCGTAGGTTAGCTACACACCTGGGGCTTCAGGTTGAAGCGAAAAGTATCGATGAGATAAGAGTGAAATTTGAACAGGAGCAAGGCTCCATCTATATCAACAATTAAAATAACGTTACAAACTATGATTAGAATCAAAGGATTCATCAAGGCAGTCGGTCAGACGAGAGACTGGACTGACAGGAACGGCGAACAGCGCCAGAGTGTAAACCTCTTGTTGACTTTCCCCTATGTGGCGAAAGACGGAAGGGAACTATGCGACGAGATGATAGGCGAGATGACGCTGCCTAAGGACAAATCGTTAGAGGGTATCAAGAAGGCGTGTGAGGGTCACGAGAAGTGCGAGATACACGTGGGGTTCAACCTCTCTGACTGGAACGGTAGGAAGATTCAGAACATCAGGGTGTATAACCTGACAAGACTGATGATGTAAAAGAAAAAGTAATCGGGCGAAGGATGAGCGAGGAAACGTGTCCGGACAAATGAGCTCTACTAAAACCCCGCTTTCCGAAGCTCACAAATTCGCATGATTATGAAAGACAAAAAGAAGTACAAGCATCAGAGAGATGTAACGCTGGATGGCATGCTGACCATCGGCAAGTGTGAGAACAACCTGCGCCGCGCTGAGTTCGAGTGCTGCGAGGACGTAGAGGTGGAAGCCTTCGTGGGGCGCTTCAAGGTGCAGGGAATGCGCGACGGCAGCCTGTATATGGAGGAGATGCCCCGTCGCATCAGAAACAAGCCCTTGTTCCGTCAGGACAACAGCTCGCTGACGCTGGGCCGCAACGGTCTCTACTACTTCGTGTTCACCTGCGCAGAAGGCGAGATGGCTTCGTTGCCCGAGCTGCTGATGAAGGAAGCGCGCGAGACCGCCGCAAAGGTCATCAGGATGGTTCTTGAAGGAACAAACGGAGGAAAGGAGTAAGGAGACTATGATGAGACCAAGCTATTTCAACAACGTGAGAGACCGCAGGGCGAAAACCCTGACCCCTGCGGCGCTCTCCGCCCTGCAGACACAACAGCAGACCATCAGGGCTATGGCCGAGATAGGCCGACTGCAGAAAGAACAGAAGGACATACGTCCGGGTAAGGAGATGCTGAGCGTGGTGACCTGGGGCGCACGCTACAAGGAGGGCGAGCCTCGTGGCACAGAGGGCGCACAGCCTACGGGACTCTTCTTCATAGACTGCGACCACCTGAAGGAACAGCCTCGCGAGGTGTATGACCGACTGATGGCAGCCAGCAGCATCGGGGACGAGGTGCGACGGAAGGCTGTAGCCGACGTGATGAGGCAACACACCAAAGGTGCCCACGTGACTCCCAGCGGCGAGGGGCTGCGCATCATCCTCAGCAAGCTGCTACCCCAGAAGGACAACGAGGCTAACATCGAGGCTTTCAAACAGATGCTGGCTGCTGATCCGGCTATGGAGAGCGTCGATACGAAAGTGAAGGACATCGGGCATCCGAGCTATGTGCCGAGTCTGGACTACTGGATCTACTTTGACAACGACATCCTGAATGATGATGAACACACAGAAACAACAGCAAGCGCCTCAAACGCCTCAAACGTCTTTGCAACATTTTCCCAAAACGCAGGAGCAGAAAGCGTTCAGACTCAGGACGAGCTACGGGGAGATTATAGACTTCGACTGAACTACGATGCTGAAGGCTATCCCATAGGTGAGAACGGCAAGCGGCTGCAGACGGAGTATCGCGGCCACCTGCTGACGGAGATTCGCGACAACATCGTGACGCTGATGGGCGGACAACCCAAGGTGGGCGACCGCAATATGCGTACCTACAAAGTGCTGTCGGCAATGGCTCCCATCGTCGATTACAAGGAAGAGGTGCTGCGCACGCTGATTCCCTACTGGGGGCTAACCTGGGACGAAGCGGAGCCTATAGCCAAGAGTGCCGCCAAGCGCCGACCATCGGAAAAGCTGCCCTACATGCTGTGGAAGGTGCTGCGCGAGATGGGTATCGACGATGTGTCGATGCAAGTGGATGAGGAGGAATTGATGGATGATGGACAATGGATAGCGGACCATGAAGAATTACCCATCGTCAATTCTCAACTATCCATCAACAAGTTGCCGCCGCTGGCTCCAGTCTTCAAGCAGTGGGTCTCGCGTGCTCCGAAAGACTATGCAGAGATGATCTACTTCACGGTGCTCTTCTGCATGGCCTGCTTAGCCTCGAAGCTCCGTGCGCGCTATCTCGACGGGCGCATCCACTCGCCGTCGTTCTTCTTCACCGTAGAAGGCACATCGGGTTCAGGAAAATCGTGGGTTATCGATGTGTGCGACATGCTGCTGGAACCAATGGCCCAGGATGATGCCAAAGGGCAGGAGAAGCAGATGGAATATGAGCGCGAACTGAAACGCTGCCGCAACAAGGCCAAGCAGCCCGAAGACCCGATGGTCATACAGCGACTGCTGCCCGCAACCATCTCGGTGACGGCCTTCCTGAAGCAGAATTTCCAGAACAAGGGGTTGCATGCGCTGACCATCTGCCCCGAGGTAGATACGATGGTGAAGCAGCACAACAGAGGTGCCTGGGGGCAACTGTCGGACATCTACCGACTGGCCTACGAGAATCAGGTGGCGTCGCAGAAGTTCATGTCGGAGAACTCGTTCTCAGGAAGCGCAAAAGTATTCTATAACCTGCTTGTGACCGGGACGCCGAGGAGCATGGGTCGCTTTTTCCGCAATGTGGAGGACGGACTCGTGACGCGAACCATCCCGATAGTGCTGCCCGATCAGTTCGGTGCCCGGAATCCGGAATGGAAGCCTTGGACGGAGCTACAGCTTAAAGTCATCAGCGACACCATCAGCAGCGTGTATCATGCGCTGTCGATGGACGAAGAGGGCAACGTAGCCGATGAACATGTGATGAAGCTCGACTGGCTGAACGATGCCATCGACGGTTGGCTGGAGGAACAGCGGTTGAAGTCTATCAAGGAGATGTCGCGCTCGCGTGACCAATATCGGCGCCGAGCTGCCAACGACGGGTTCCGCGCAGGAATGGTCATCTACTATCTGCTGGGCGAGAAGCCCACAGCAGAGGTGAAGCGCAAGACAATAGCCAACGCCCTCTATGTGGCCACCTATGCCGTTGAATCGCTCATAGCAAAGTATGGTCGCGAGACCGAGGAAACGCTGGTTGATAAGGACAGGCGCCCTGCGAAGAGCATCATCCTCTTCGACATGATGCCCGACGAGTTCACACGCGACCAACTGAAGCAGAAGATGCAGGAACTGAAGGTGCTGACCAAGTTGCGCGATGTAGTGTGGCGATGGGTAAAATCAGGACTCATTGAGGTGCTTCCTGACGGCACCATCCGCAAAGCGCCTCAAACGCCTCAAACGTCTTAGCGTCTTTTTAGTAAAAACAGAAAGAGGCTGCTACTGATGATGTAGCGGCCTCATTCTTCTTCGCTCCTTCCTCCTCAGAACTCTGAGGTGAAGTGGAACTGAATGTGCTTGAAGTCCTGCTGAGCCATCTGGAGCATATAGCCGGAGTCGGCAAGGAAGACGTCGCGACCCTCCTTGTCCTTCGCCATATATTGATACTTGCGCTTCTTGAACTGCTCGAGCTCATCGTCATCATCGCTCGAAATCCAGCAGGCTTTATAGAGGTGCACAGGTTCCCAGCGGCAGCGGGCGTTGTACTCGTTCTCCAGTCGGTATTGAATGACCTCGAACTGCAGCTGACCGACGGTGCCCACAATCTTACGGTTGTTGAACTGATTGATGAAGAGCTGGGCCACACCCTCGCCCATCAGCTGGTCGATGCCTTTCTGCAGCTGCTTGGCTTTCATGGGGTCGTCGTTCTCAATATACTTGAACAGCTCGGGCGAGAACGAGGGCAGACCTCGGAAGTGCAGCTGCTCGCCCTCGGTCAGCGTGTCGCCAATCTTGAAGATGCCTCCCGTATCGGGTAAACCTACGATGTCGCCCGGCCAAGCCTCGTCGATGGTGCTCTTGCGCTGAGCCATGAACTGGGTGGGCGAAGTGAAGCGCATGGTCTTCTGCTGACGCACATGAAGGTAGGGCTGGTTGCGCTGGAATCGGCCTGAGCAGACCTTGCAGAAGGCGATGCACGAGCGATGATTGGGGTCGATGTTGGCGGTAATCTTGAAGATGAAGCCGGTGAACTTGGGTTCCTCGGGCTGCACGTCGCGCTCCTCAGCCTTCGTAGGACGAGGACTCGGGGCAATCTCCACGAAGCAGTTCAACAGCTCCTGCACGCCGAAGTTGTTCAGCGCCGAGCCGAAGAACACAGGAGCCACCTCAGCCGAGCGGTAGGTCTCGACGTCGAACTTGGGATAGACGCCATCAACCAGCTCCAGGTCTTCGCGCAGCTTGGCAGCATCCCACTCGCCTACCCTCTTGTCGAGCTCTTCGCTGTTGATATCTACCTCCACCTTTTCGGTGACGCGCTGCTTGTCGGGAGTGAAGAGGTCGAGCTTCTGCTCATAGATGTTATATACTCCCTTGAACTTCGCCCCTTGATTGATGGGCCAGCTGAGCGGGCGCACGTTGATTTCCAGCTCGTGCTCCAGCTCGTCGAGGAGGTCGAAGGGGTCGCGGCCCTCGCGGTCCATCTTGTTGATGAAGATGATGACAGGCGTCTTGCGCATGCGGCAGACGGTCATCAGCTTGCGGGTCTGCGTCTCTACGCCCTTGGCACCATCGACCACAATGATGGCGGAATCGACGGCCGTCAGCGTGCGGAAGGTGTCTTCGGCAAAGTCCTGGTGGCCAGGTGTGTCGAGGATGTTCACCTTGTAAAGCAACCCCTCCTCAGTCCCCCCGAGGGGGGAAGTTCCTGAAGCCTCCCCTCGGGGAGGTTTGGAGGGGGTCATATAGTCAAACTCCATCACCGAAGTGGAGACGGAGATGCCGCGCTGCTTCTCGATATCCATCCAGTCGCTGGTGGCGGTCTTCTTGATCTTGTTACTCTTCACGGCGCCGGCCACCTGTATCTGTCCGCCGAAAAGCAGGAACTTCTCGGTCAGCGTGGTCTTACCGGCATCGGGGTGCGATATAATCGCAAACGTTCTTCTTCTTTCTATCTCTTGATTCATAGTTTCTTAATACATTCTTTCAGCGATTCTTCCCAATAAGGAATCTCGATATCATAAGTCTGCTTGATCTTCGTCTTGTCGAGTACGGAATAGTGCGGACGGGCAGCAGGAGTAGGATATTCTGCCGTATGCAACGGACGCACATGGCAGGTTGTGATACCAGCGATGCGATGGATAGCCTTCGCGAAATCGTACCACGAGATAACACCCTCATTACTAAAATGATACACGCCTGGCTTCACGCCTTGGTTAATGGCAGCAAAGATGGCTACAGCCAGGTCGCGGGCATAGGTGGGCGAACCTATCTGGTCGAAGATGACGCCCAGCTCGGACTTCTCCTTGCCCAGACGAATCATCGTCTTCACGAAGTTGTTGCCGAAGGTGGAGTACAGCCAAGCCGTACGGATAATCATCGAGCGCTCGCAATGGGCTTGCACGTTCAATTCGCCCACGAGCTTCGTCTTGCCATAGACGCTGTTCGGACAGGTATCCTCGTCTTCGGTATAGGGCGTATGATTGGTGCCGTCGAAGACATAATCGGTAGATATCTGTATCATCCATCCGCCCCGCTGACCCATAGCATGAGCCAGATAGGCAGGAGCCTCAGCGTTCAGCCGCTGGCACAGCTCCTCGTTGTCCTCGGCCTTATCCACAGCGGTATAGGCAGCGCAGTTCACGATGCCGTCGATGTTGTTCTCCTCGACGAAAGCCTCAATGGCTTCCTGGTCGGTAATGTCAAGTTCTTGCACATCCGTATTAAAATAGGTGTGCTGCGGATTCTCTTTCTCTAAGAGCTGCATCTCGTTGCCCAATTGGCCATTACAACCAGTAATGAGTATATTCATGCTATTCAAACTTTAGTCCTTCTTCCTTATCTTTCTTATAGTAGTCGCTAAGCATACCTACAAACGTTGATACTTCCTTCACGGCATGCTGGGTATTGGGGGTCACTTCCTTCTTTTGCAGACGAAGCATCATCACGCCGTAGAGCAGGTTCAGGCAAGTCTCTATCTCGCCCTCCTCCTTATGTGCACCGCGATTGCGCAACTCCACGATGAAAGGCAGCACCTTATAGTAGGCTGTGTTGTAGAAGGGAAACTTGGGCGAGCTGAGCAGCTGCAAATGCAACTCAGTGAGCAGCTGCAACGTTGTGCGGTTGATCTGCAGATGTCCTTGCTCGCGACAGCCTTCCTCGTTCATCATGCGGATGAGATTACCATACCAGTCGATGAGCTCTTCTTTCTGCTCATCGTCATAGTCGAAATGCTCCACATACTCACGTCGTATGCGAGGCAATGAACAGCCGAAAGCACGAATGGTGTCCTCCACCTGCCACATATAGAGCAGGTATTCAGCAATGTTCGTCTTGCGTAACTCTTGAGATATATACATTAGTTATTTTAGAAAATACGGAAGATGTTCGTCACCGTACCCAATAGGATGATGATGCTCACCAGCATGACGATAGCGCCGATAATCTGGTTGATGATGCGAATGCCGTTGTTGTCGAACTTCGTACGGATTTTGTCGATGAGCCAAGTCAATCCATACCACCACAACAGCGCTCCACCAGCCACACTAAGGAAGCTCACGCCCATATCGAAAGGATGGCTCGGAGCAAAGGCAAACTGTGCAAACAAGGCACCGAAGAGGATGATAATGAGCGGGTTGCTGAGCGTCACAAGGAAAGCCGTCCACGCATTATACCACAAAGTGCCCTTCTGCTTGCCCGACTGTCGCATCTTCTTCAACGGGTCGTTGCGATAGGTGAAGAAGCCGAAGCACAGCAGCACTATACTACCGATGACCTGCAGGTAGAAACGATAGGTGGGGTCATTGACGAAGTCAGTAACAAAACTCATGCCGAGACCCGTGATGCCTGCATAGAGCATGTCGCTGGCTGCTGCTCCGACGCCCGTCACAAACCCATACCAGCGGCCCTTGTTCAGCGTGCGCTGCACACAAAGTATGCCGACGGGTCCCATGGGTGCCGAAGCGATGATGCCAATGAGCATTCCCTTGAACACGAAGTCCAGAATATTAGGTACTACTTGAAACATGAGTGCAAAGGTACAAAAAAAGAGTGGGATATACAAAGAATTATGTTTTTTTCTTTTGTTTTCTCAAATCTATTCCGTAACTTTGCACTCAAATAGCAATAATTATTACCAACAAAACATAAAAGAACTATGAATGAACAAGCAGGAATAAAGCCGTATGTCATCGGCTTGGACTTAGGAGGTACAAACTCCGTTTTCGGTATCGTCGATTCGCGTGGAGAAATCAAGGCCACCACAGCCATCAAGACGGGCGGATATGACTCAGCCGAGGCTTACGTAGATGCATGCGTCAATGCCCTTCAGCCCATCATCGAACAAGTTGGCGGCATTGAGAAAATCAAGGCTATGGGCATCGGAGCCCCCAACGGCAACTACTACACGGGCACCATCGAGTTTGCCCCCAATCTGCCCTGGGCTCACGAAACGAAGGTTCCCCTCGCACAGATGTTCAGCGACAAGCTGGGGGGCATTCCCGTAGCGCTGACCAACGATGCCAACGCAGCCGCTATCGGCGAGATGGTATATGGTGTGGCTCGCGGCATGAAGAACTTCATCGTCATCACCCTCGGCACAGGCGTAGGCTCGGGCATCGTGGTAAATGGCCAGTTGCTCTATGGCTGCGACGGTTTTGCTGGCGAGTTAGGACACGTCACGATGGTTCGAGGCAAGGAAGGACGCAGTTGCGGATGCGGACGCACGGGCTGCTTAGAGGCCTATTGCTCGGCAACAGGTGTCGCACG
Source organism: uncultured Prevotella sp. (assembly GCA_905233825.1). Classification (GTDB taxonomy): domain Bacteria; phylum Bacteroidota; class Bacteroidia; order Bacteroidales; family Bacteroidaceae; genus Prevotella. The sequence goes on from CAJOFE010000005.1 coordinate 58,232, forward strand.
CACGGCTCGCGAACTGTTGGCAACAACTACCCGTCCCTCCATCCTGCGCGAGATGAAGCCCGAAGACATCACCTCGCTCGATGTATCGATAGCAGCAGGTAAAGGTGACGAACTGGCCAAGGAGATTTATGAGTTCACAGGTCACATGCTGGGTGAAGCCTGCGCTGACTTCGCTGCCTTCTCCTCACCCGAAGCTTTCATCTTCTTCGGAGGTATGGTCAAGGCTGGCGAGCTAATCATGAAGCCCATCCGCGAATCCTACAACGAGCACGTCCTGAAGATTTTCCGCAACAAGGCCCAGTTCCTCGTCAGCGGTCTCGACGGCGCTTCCGCTGCTGTCCTCGGTGCCTCTGCCGTAGGTTGGGAAATACAATAGATCTATTCAAGAGCAAGAACTACAGAGCCTCGTGCGGACAGTTCTACTCTAACGATACCATCACGGTTTAGCTCGACCTGTTTGCCCTCATCGGTAAGCAGGTCGATGGCTTTGTAGTGACCCTCTTTGATGTTCAGATAATCGAAGGCATGAGCTGGGATGCAAACATCGGAAGTGACAGGCACATCGTCGAAGTTTGCCACCACCAGCAGCAGGTTCTTTTTGCTTTTTCGCAAGAAGGCATACTGACGGCACAAGTGCTGATTGACGTACATAAGGTCGAACGAGTCACCATCGGTAACAGCTTTCTCCGTGCGGGCGATATTCAATACCTTTTTATAATAAGAGATAAGACCTCCTTCAACTCCCCCTGTAGGGGGAGAGTTCAAAGACCAGTAGTCGAAGATGGTGGTACGTCCGTCGCGTCCGCTGAAGCCCTCAGCATCCATACCTCGTTCGCCCCACTCCTGTCCGGCATAGAGCATAAAGGGATTCTGCTGCATCAATGTGCTGACCACCAAACCTGGTAGCGCTTTCTCAGCAGAGCCGACAAAGAAATCGCTGGCCAGTCGTAGCTCGTCGTGATTCTCCAAGAAATAAAGCATGTGTTCCTTGATATCATCCGTTTGCTGCCAAGCCCAAGTGATGGCATTGGTGTCGCGACGATGGCAAAGAACATCACCCATCGCGTCATACATGCCTACCTTGTCATAGAGGTAGTCGAAGCCCGAGGCAATGTAATGGCGATACTCGGAAGGATTATACACTTCTCCGATAAAGATAATGTCTGGATGCTTTTCCTTTACCTGAGGCGTAGCCCAAGCCCAGAACTCAGCAGGAACCATCTCAGCCATATCACAGCGGAAACCATCGACACCCTTCGCAGCCCAGAAAAGCAGGATGTCGAGCATTTTTGTCCATGTATTGGGGATGGGGTCGAAGTGCCCTACTCGACCTGCATAGTAATCCACACCATAGTTCAGCTTCACCGTCTCGTACCAGTCGTTCTGCCCGGGTGCATTGTGGAAGCAATCGTTGCCCGTTGCCTTTGCAGGCGTTTCCGTATATGATTCGTTCTCACCATGATAGAGGTCGAAATAAGGAGTGAAGCTTTGCCCAGGACAATAGTAGAAATTATTCTGAGGGTCGAAGCCATGATCGGGGTTGTCGTCCTCGCCCAAGTCCTTCACGCCCTTAGGCTTTGCGATGCTATGATACTGACGAGCCACATGATTGGGCACGAAGTCGATGATAACCTTCAGGCCTGCACGATGGGTACGACTGAGCAACTTCTCGAACTCCTCCATGCGTTTCGGCACATCAACAGCCAAGTCGGGGTCAATATCGTAGTAATCTGTAATGGCGTAAGGCGACCCCGCCCTACCCTTCACCACAGCGGGATGCTGACGGGGAATGCCATACTGGCTGTAGTCGGTCATCGTTGCGTGACGAATAACACCAGTAAACCACACATGGCTGACACCCAGCTCACGAATCTGCTTCAACACTGTGGGTGTGAAATCGTTCAGTTTCCCACAGCCATTCTCTTCTATGGTACCAAAAGGTTTACGCGTCTGACAGCGATTGCTATACAGACGCGTAAAGATTTGGTAGATGATCATTTTACTCGATGCCATGAGCACTAACTTCTTTGTTTATCTTGGCAATCATACCCTGCAGCGCCTTACCAGGACCACACTCGGTGAAGTCGTCAGCACCGTCGGCAATCATGTTCTGCACGCACTGTGTCCAACGCACGCTGCTGGTAAGCTGGGCAATGAGATTAGCCTTAATCTCGGCAGCGTCAGTATGGGGTTTGCCATCCACGTTCTGATAGACGGGGCACTTAGGAGTCTTGAACTCCGTTGTCTCGATGGCTGCCTGCAACTCGTCCTTAGCAGGCTGCATCAGGGGGCTATGGAAAGCGCCGCCCACCTTCAACGGCAGAGCGCGCTTGGCACCAGCAGCTTTCAGCTGCTCACAAGCCTCGTTGATAGCTTCGATGTCGCCAGAGATAACCAGCTGACCAGGATTGTTATAGTTGGCGCAAACCACTACATGACCTTCGCGGTTGATGGAAGCGCAAATTTCCTCTACCTTCTCATCGGGCAAACCGATAATCGCGGCCATCGTCGAGGGCTGAGCCTCGCAAGCCTTCTGCATAGCCATTGCACGAGCATACACCAACTTCAGGCCATCCTCGAAGCTAAGGGCACCAGCAGCCACAAGCGCCGAGAACTCGCCTAATGAGTGACCAGCTGTCATCTTGGGATCGAAAGCGTCACCCATGCAAATGGCAGAGATGACGGAGTGCAGGAACACAGCGGGCTGAGTGACTTTCGTCTGCTTCAGATCGTCGTCCGTTCCCTCAAACATAATATTCGTAATTCTGTAACCCAGAATCTCGTTAGCTTTTTCAAAAAGTGCTTTTGCTGTCTCGTTGTTGTCGTAGAGGTCCTTACCCATCCCTACGAACTGTGCTCCCTGTCCGGGGAATACAAATGCTTTCATTTTCTTTAATTCTTAATGATTTATGAGTTTGCGGCTGCAAAGGTACAAAAAAAATATGAATTGGGAATTGAGAATTGAGAATTATTTCGTATCTTTGCACTCGAAATAACTTAAGTCAATGATGGACAAGCATAATTTTGTAACCATTGCCGACTTGACCAAAGAGAAAATACTCTATATGATCAAGCTGGCCGAAGAGTTTGAGAAATACCCCAACAGGGAACTGTTGAAAGGAAAAGTGGTGGCTACGCTGTTCTTTGAGCCCTCGACACGCACCCGTCTCTCGTTTGAAACAGCTGCTAACCGTTTGGGAGCCCGCGTTATCGGCTTTGCCGACCCGAAGGTGACCAGCGGCACGAAGGGCGAGACGCTGAAAGACACTATCCTGATGGTGGCCAACTACGCCGACGTCATCGTGATGCGCCATTTCATTGAGGGAGCCGCACAATACGCCTCAGAGGTAAGTCCCGTCCCCATCGTAAATGCAGGCGACGGCGCCCATCAGCACCCTTCGCAGTGTATGCTTGACCTCTATAGCATCCACAAAACGCAAGGAACTTTAGAGAATCTAAACATCTACATGGTTGGTGACCTGAAATACGGGCGTACTGTGCACTCGCTGCTTATGGCCATGCGTCACTTCAACCCCACCTTCCACTTCGTAGCCCCGAAAGAGCTGGCCATGCCAAAGGAATACAAGCTCTACTGCGAAGAGCACGGCATCAAGTACCAGGAGCACACGGCCTTCAACGAGAAGATTATTGCCGATGCCGACATTCTCTATATGACACGTGTGCAGAAGGAGCGTTTCAGCGACCTCATGGAATACGAACGGGTGAAGAATGTCTATATCCTAAACAACGACATGCTTCGACTGGCTAAGCCGAACATGAGAATCCTGCACCCGCTGCCCCGTGTAAACGAGATTGCCTATGATGTGGATGAGAATCCCCATGCCTACTATATCCAGCAGGCCGGTAACGGTCTCTTCGCTCGCGAAGCCATCTTCTGCGATGTGCTCGGCATCTCACTTGATGAAGTGAAAGCTGACAAGACCATAATAAAGTAGTATAAGGAGTAAGGAGAAAAGAAGTAAGTAGATATGAATAAGAAAGAACGTCTGGTTGCTGCTATTGAGCACGGCACCGTCATCGACCATATTCCTGCAGAGAAAACTTATCAAGTGGCTAGTCTGTTGGGGCTCTTCGATTTGAAGACGCCAGTCACCATCGGCTTCAATTATCCTTCGCTGAAGGTGGGCAACAAGGGCATCATCAAGGTATCGGACAAGTTCTTTAGCGATGACGAGATATCACGCCTCTCGGTGGTAGCCCCGAAAGTCATCCTCAACATCATCCGCGACTATGAAGTGGTGGAGAAGAAAACCGTAGAGACGCCCAGCGAGATTCACGGTATTGTGAAGTGCAACAACCCCAAGTGCATCACGAACAACGAGCCTATGGCTACCCATTTTCATGTGGCCGATGGCATCCTGACCTGTCACTACTGCGAAAAGGAACAGGACATCAGCAAGGTAGAATTGGTCTGATTACCGCTTGCTGCGGGTAATCATCATTTTGATTTTCTTATTATACTTCTCGGCAGCAGCAAGCTGTTCGATAGTAAGGTGCATACGCCACTGCCAACGATTGTAGGGGTCGCTGGGCGTGTTGATGTGCTCCTCACGCAGATTCTTTGCTCGCAGCTCACCGTCCATAGCCAGCCAGTCTTGCAACGACAGGATGCAGAGCATGGATGGACAATAGAGATGACGGGCGATAATTTCCTCAGCCAGATGAGCTGGCAACTGCTCAGGAGCACGTCCCTGCTTCTGCAGCATGGTGACATAGTAGCGCTGGGCATGCTCAGGATGATCCTGCCACCAAAGGCGCAAAGGCGGCATATCGTGGGTACTGATGGTGGCCACACTGCGCACAGGGTTTCCGTCAAGATGTGCAAATTCCATGCCCGAAGATTTTGGCATCTGCTGAATCTCTAATGTCAGTATGCGCAAACTATCAAGTACTGGTTCTACACAATCGGGTAGCATGCCTAAGTCTTCAGCACAAAGCAGCATGTGGGTAGAACGCATCAGCTGTGACAAGCGGTCATAACCCGTCTTTCCCCAGAACATGTTGTGACGCTGATAGAAGAAGTTATTGTAGATGCGCATGTAGGCATCCTTCTCCTCATTGGAGAGAGCCTCGAACACTGGTTCCTGCCAAGCCTGGATGCGGGGATGATACATGTCGGGCTGGTGCGAATCTTCAAGGAAGAGCACATTGCTGACCAGCTGGTAGAGCCCGTCGCGAATCCATAAGCTATTCTCGTCGCCACGTCCCTCAAAAAACTCGCGCACACGCCGTTGTGTGCTCACCTCTTCTTTCAGGTCGTAGAGGCCATAGGCCTTCCTAACGAGGAAGGTGTCGCGCACATACTGAGCATGAATGCCGAAGACACGATCGATGACACGGTCGTTGATGAAAGGCTGCGTCAGGAAGTCACGACGGAATGGCAGTCCGAAATATTTTATCTCGCCTGCCGTCAGAGGCAATGCTGGCGAGAAATGGCCCATCGTACCGAAGAGCTGTTCCGAAGGAATCTCCCAGATGCGGAAGAAACCCAGCACATGGTCGATGCGCAATGCATCAAAATACTGCTGAAGCCACTGCATGCGACGGGCAAACCAGTCGCCGATACCTTCTGCTGACCAGTTATACGTCGGGAATCCCCAGTTCTGTCCTTGCCGGGCGAAAACATCTGGCGGAGCACCTGTCAGACTGTCATGATTGAAGAATTCAGGATGCTCCTTCACTTCCTGACTGTCGCGACAGACACCGATGGGCAGGTCACCCATCAGAATGACGCCTCGCTCGCGGGCATGGTCGGCGGCACGCTTCAGTTGCAAATGCAGATGACGCTGCACGAATTCGTGGAAAGTCTCCCCCTTCTGGGGAAGGTTGGAGGAGGCTTCCTCGTAATACGCCTTCACATATTCCATCTTTACCCGATGCACAGCCTCATAGTCGCTATAGCTCAGCGCATTCAACTCGCGCTGCTGGCGACGGAAGGCAGTCATCCGCTTCTTGTCTTTAAGCGGCCCTAACTGGTTCAGGTCAATGTAGTGGGGATGAAGCTCAAAAGCCGACATGATATTATAGGGATACGAGTCGGCCCACTGCCCCTCGTGTGTTGTGTCGTTCACGGGTAGCAGCTGGATGACCTTCATTCCCACCTCAGCGGCCCAGTCGATGAAACGATAGAGGTCGCCAAAGTCCCCCACTCCACAACTATGTTCACTACGCAGAGAGAAGACTGGCACACACACACCCGCTGCCCGCCATGATCTCTCTGACAGGCGCAGAGGATCGCCGTAGGCCACATAAACTTCGCCGTCACTCAGCTCATCAGTCAATATACGGTTGTCGCCTCCTTCCCATTCCACCAGCTCGTGCTTCTCCTGGTCGATAACCACATATTTGTATTCCAAGGGCATACCCAGCCAATCAACGTTCAGCGTCAGCATCCAGTCGCCCATTCCGGCCTGTTCCATAGGCAGATAACGCGCAGGGTTCCATGAGCCCAAGGCAGGATGGCTGCCAATGACGGCCAATTGCTGCCCAGCCATCAGCTGAGGTGCCGACACTCGGAAAAGCACCGTCTTTCTAAAAAGCGGGAGTCTGAGAGGTGAAAGTTGAGAGGTAAGTGGTAAGAGATGAGAGGTTACCTGATACGCACTACTATACAGATGCGCGGCTAATGGCAAGTCGCGCCAATGATCAGCCATTCGATAACATTTCGAAGCATCGCAGGCATACAAACGGGGAACGCCATCCCATTCACGGCGCAGTTCATGTCCCTCGCCGTCCTCTACAATATAGATATAGGTGAAGGCCTCGACAGGACTGCGCCTGCTTTCCAATACCGCCGTCTCTGCCGTCCAGTATTCGCCATCGTCTGTCAGCATAGGCAACCGTTCCTGACGCTCCGTGCCATCCTGCTGATAATAGCTGACCATAGCTACCAGCTGCTGTCCCCACTCCGTGCGATAGTGTATAGAAAACCTAAGTTTCATAGTCCTTGCTATTTTTACCCGCAAAGATACAAAATAATTCACAATTCACCATGAGCAATTCACAATTATTTCGTACCTTTGCAGCACTTTTTTATAAAAAAGAATGAAACTCAAGAAGAAACACTACATCCTCGGAGGCATCGGCGCCCTCATTCTGGCTGCTGCCGTCATTGCCTTCATGTTCTATCAGCAAATCAGTGCTACATTGCTGAGCGGACAAGACACACATTATTTATATATAGACAATGACGACACGCCCGACTCGGTCTTTGCCAAGTTATCGTCCGTCAGCACCGAGCGGGGTATGAAGGGACTTCGGCGGCTGGCCTCCTACTATGACTACGGACAGCATCTGCGCACGGGTCGTTATGCCATCGAGCCGGGACAGAAAGCCCTTGATGTATTCCGTCAGCTGCGCAACGGACAGCAGACACCCGTGATGCTCACCGTACCTGAGGTGCGTACAATGGATCGCATGGCGGCACGACTCAGTGCCAAGCTGATGCTCGACAGCGCCACCATCGCCCAAGCACTCCACGACCAAAGCTACTGCCAACAGCTTGGTTACGACACCACTACCATCACCTGCCTTTTCATACCCAACACTTACGAGGTATATTGGAACACCAGCCTCGATGCCCTGATGCACCGACTCAGCAAGGAGCACGATTCGTTCTGGAACGAACAACGCCGACAGCAGGCTGCAGCACAAGGACTGACGCCTAACGAGGTGGTCACTTTGGCCAGTATCATCGACGAGGAAACAGCCAACAACGCGGAGAAGCCTGCCATCGCTGGCATGTATCTGAACCGTCTTCGTCGTGGCATGCTGCTACAGGCCGACCCTACCGTGAAGTTCGCTCTCGGCGACTTCACCCTGCGTCGCATTCTGAATCGTCATTTAGAAGTGGAGAGTCCTTATAACACTTACAAATATCCAGGACTGATGCCCGGCCCCATTCGCGTTCCCTCCGTGCAGGCCATCGAAGCCGTCCTCAACCCCGAGCAGCACGACTATCTCTATATGTGCGCCAAGGAGGATTTCTCAGGCACTCACAATTTCGCCCGCACACTGGCTGAGCATAACCAGAACGCCCGTCGTTACCAGCAGGCACTGAACCAGAGAGGGATTAGGTAAGTGAGAAATGAGAAATGAGGAATGAGAACCAACGGTTGAAAGCCGAAGGGAAAGTCAAATAAGGAATGAAGGATAAAAATACGAATGCGGCAGCAAATTCTTCATTCTTCATTCTTCATTCTTCATTCTTTTTTGTACCTTTGCACCCCAAATAAATGATATAAACAACTATGGATAAGAAAAGCTACAAGCGTTACACCGTCACCTCGGCCCTGCCCTATGCCAACGGCGGTGTACATATCGGACACCTGGCTGGTGTATATGTGCCAGCCGATATCTATGTGCGCTATCTCAGGGCAAAGAAGCGCGAGGTGCTTTTTGTCGGAGGCTCCGACGAACATGGCGTGCCTATCACCATCCGTGCCCGCAAGGAAGGCATCACTCCGCAGGACGTGGTGAACCGCTACCATGCTATGATTCGCGACTCGTTTGAAGACTTCGGAATCTCCTTCGATGTCTATTCCCGTACGACCAGCAAGACGCACCATCAGTTTGCTGCCGACTTCTTCCGTAAGCTCTACGACGAGGGCAAGCTGACTGAGGAGACCACCACGCAGCTCTACGACGAAGAAGCCCATCAGTTCCTGGCCGACCGCTACGTTACTGGCGAGTGTCCCCACTGTCACAATCAGGGAGCCTATGGCGACCAGTGTGAGAAGTGCGGGCGCGACCTTTCGCCCACTGAGCTCATCAACCCGAAGAGCACCATCAGTGGCTCTACGCCTGTGCTGAAGGAGACAAAGAACTGGTATCTGCCCCTGAACGAGTATCAGGAATGGCTGAAGCAGTGGATATTGGAGGGGCACAAAGAATGGCGGTCGAATGTCTATGGACAGTGCAAGTCGTGGTTGGATATGGATTTGCAGCCTCGCGCCATGACCCGCGACCTCGACTGGGGCATCCCTGTTCCCGTCGAAGGCGCAGAAGGGAAAGTGCTCTACGTATGGTTCGATGCCCCCATCGGCTATATCTCAAACACAAAGGAACTTTGCGAGCGTGACCCGGAGCGTTGGGGTACCTGGCAGAAGTGGTGGCAGGATGACGACACTCGCCTCGTTCACTTCATCGGCAAGGACAACATCGTGTTCCATTGCATCATCTTCCCCGTGATGATGAAGGCACACGGCGGCTACATCATGCCTGACAACGTACCCGCCAACGAATTCCTGAACCTGGAGAACGACAAGATATCAACCTCACGCAACTGGGCCGTATGGCTGCACGAATACCTCGTTGATTTCCCAGGCAAGCAGGACGTGTTAAGATATGTACTGACAGCCAATGCCCCTGAGACAAAGGACAATAACTTCACATGGAAGGACTTTCAGGAGCGTAACAACAATGAGTTAGTAGCAGTCTATGGCAACTTCGTCAATCGCGCCCTGCAGCTCACGCAAAAGTATTGGGAGGGCGTTGTGCCCCAGCGCGGTGAACTGCTTGACGTCGATAAGGCCGCCATTGAAGAATTCAAGAATGTTAAAGATAAAATTGAAGAGTTGCTGGAGCAATTCAAGTTCCGCGATGCCCAGTTCGAGGCCATGAACCTCGCCCGCATAGGCAACCGCTACATCACCGAATGCGAGCCGTGGAAGGTATGGAAGACCGATCCGAAGCGTTGCGAGACCATCCTCAACATCTGCCTGCAACTGGTGGCCAACCTCTCGATTGCCTTCGGCCCATTCCTGCCGTTTAGCAGCAATCGTCTGCGCTCGCTTATCAACGAGCAATACCTCGACTGGGAGCAGCTGGGCAGTATCGACCTGTTGCCTGCTGGTCATCAGCTCAACGAGCCGCAGTTGCTCTTCGAGAAGATTGACGATGAGACCATCCAGCGCCAACTCGACAAGCTGGAAGCTACGAAGAAAGCCAATGAGGCCGCCCAGTGGCAACCCGCTGCCATCAAGGAAACCGTGAGCTTCGAGGACTTCGAGAAACTCGACATCCGCGTGGGTATTGTGAAAGACTGTCAGGCCGTACCCAAGTCGAAGAAGCTGTTGCAGTTCACCATCGATGATGGCACGGGTACCCTGCGCACCATCTGCTCGGGCATCGCCCAGTTCTACGAGAATCCTGCAGAGCTGATTGGCCGTCGCATCCTCTTCGTGGCCAACTTTGTGCCCCGCAAGATGATGGGCATCGAGAGTCAGGGCATGATTCTCTCTGCTGTCGATGCTGACGAAAGCCTCAGCGTGGTCACCACCACGAAGGACGTGAAGCCCGGCAGCTTGGTAGGATAAAGTTTCTTTATAAACAACAGAACATAGTAGTGGCTGGCCCGAAAGAGCCAGCCGCTAACGTGTTATAAACACCGCTCTGCTTCGACCAACATCGTTTTGGAATGGAATGAGGTGCCTTCAAAATAACTTTTGCGCCTACGCAAAATGGTTTACGCGCCTACGCAAAAAGGTTTGTGCGCCTACACAAAATAAAAAGCTGCTTCAGCCCCTTATTCTTCTTCTCTAGGAAGTTTAGTTTCCCCCCAAGCCATTGCAAAGTTACGAAGAAAAAAAGAATTAGCAAAAGAATCAGGCAAATAATTTGCGGAATAGGAAGAAAACGACTACCTTTGCATCGAAATAACATCGACGAACCTGAAAAAGAAACTCATACCCTATCTATGCCTGTTGCCTGTACTCATCGTGCTGGCAATATGGGAGCAGGACTACCTGTGGACAGCACAGGAGCAGAACTTGTTTCTGCACACGCCGATGTTCTTCCATCAGTGCATGCAGACATCGGGCGGTCTGCTCTCTTGGGCAGGAACCTATCTTACGCAATTCTTCTATTACCCCATGCTTGGAGCAGGAATACTTTGTGTGCTCTGGGCTTTCATGATGTGGCTGCTGAAGCAGACGTTCCGCATCCCCGACCGTTGGCTGTGGCTGACGCTCATCCCTGTGGTGATGTTGCTGCTAAGCGATATGGGATTGGGCTACTGGATATATTTCCTTAAGCTACGCGGACATTTGTTCGTAGGCACGCTGGGCGTTATCGTTACTACGGCATTGATATGGGGGTACAAGATGATGCCCCGACAAATGCGCATTCCCTACATCATCGCTACAGTCCTCGTCGGCTATCCCCTCTTTGGATGCTACGGACTACTGGCAACGCTGCTGATGGGTCTAATAGAGGTGAGAAGAAAGTGGATTCCTTCGGTTATTGCCATTATTACAGTAATAGTAGTACCTCTGCTCTTCTACCATTTCATCTATTACCTGACCCCCATCAGCAATATCTATTGGACGGCACTGCCCGTCTTTACCCATAACGACGTGAGCGACCTGCAGCGATACGTTCCATATATGGTCATCATGCTATGGCTGGTTGTAGCTTCTCTGCATCCCCACCTGCCCAGAAAGGTCGGCATGTCGGCAGTAGTCCTCTCCATCATCATCGCAGTATGGGGATGGAACAAGGACGGCAACTTCCACCGCGAGCTGACCATGAGCCGACAACTGGAACAGCAAGACTGGGAAGGCATGCTCAAGACCATCAGTAATACCGACGACGAGCCCACCCGTGCGATGTGCATGATGAAGAATCTGGCCCTGCAACGCACAGGACGGCTGAGCAGGGACATCAACAACTATCCAGATGGCTTTGCCCGTCCCGATGCTCCCTTCCCCGTGCATGCCGTTCACACCATCGGCAAGATGCTCTACCTGCAATATGGTATCCCCAACTACTGCTACCGCTGGTGCATGGAAGACGGTGTAGAGTATGGATGGAGTGTGGAGAAGCTGAAGCTGATGGTGAAGTGCTCGTTGCTCAATGGCGAGACGGTTGCCGCCCAGCGTTATCTGTCGCTGCTGAAGAAGACCAGCTTCCACCGCTCATGGGCCAGGAAGTATGAGGCCTACCTGCGCCAGCCGCGTCTCATCATGCAGGATGAGGAGTTTAAAGGCATCTTCCCCCTGCTGCGCGACGATGATTTCCTTACCAGCGACCAGTCGCAATTAGAGCCGTTCCTCATCGAGCATCTGGTCACTATGCCTGGCGACAATCCCCAGCAGGCAGAACTGAAGAGAATCTATTTCCCCTTCTACCTAAACCGCATCAAATATGTTGAGCAATAAGTTCCTCCCTTTCCTATTCTTTCTGCTCCTCACAGCCTGTCACGGGCCTCAGCTGCCAGAGCAGTTCAGCCAGGTGAACAGTATGCCGAAGATATATCCCGACTATGCGGATGTGACCATCCCCGTGAACATCGCCCCACTGTGTTTTGAGCTGTTCAACGAGGCGGACGAGGCAGTCACCCGCTTCTCCTGTGGTTCTGACGAGCTTATCGTTGAAGGACTGAAAGCAAGGCCAGATATCAACGAATGGAAAGAATTGCTGGCAAAGTCTGCCGACAAAGATATCACTGTAGAGGTGTTTGCCCATCACGACGGGCAATGGGCACGATTCCATCCCTTCACACTTCATGTGTCGCCCGACCGCATCGACCCCTGGCTGAGCTACCGTCTCATCTCACCCTCCTATGTATCCTACGAGGAGCTGACTATCAATCAGCGTTGTTTGGAGAACTTCGATGAAGAGGTCATCGCCAGCAACATGCTTTGCAGCAGCGAGGAAAAAGGACAATGCATCAATTGTCATAGCTACCAGCAATATAATCCCCAGCGCATGCAACTCCACGCCCGTCATGCTCACGGCGCCACTCTCATCGCCTACGACGGACAATTGCAGAAAATTGATAACACTCCCCCTCCCGTCTATCCCGCCTGGCACCCCACGGAGAAGCTCATCGCCTACTCGCAGAACTCTACCATGCAGACCTTTCACACTGTCGATATCGACAAGATAGAAGTCTATGACCTACAGAGCTCGCTCTGCCTCTACGATATCGACCGCCAGCAGATGATACCCATTGAGGAGCCTTCCAACGAAATGGCCACATACCCCGCATGGTCGCCCGACGGTCGTTGGTTGTATTATAGCAGTGCTCACTTTGAATATGCTGCCGACACTATCGATATGGAAGAGATTACTCTACGCACCCGCGACCTGAAATACAACATCTACCGCCGTTCCTTCGACATCACGAACCGTCAGTTCGGAGAACGAGAACTCGTCTTCGATGCTGACAGTCTCTTCGCCCCTGCCGAAGGAGAGATGTCCGAAGGACAGAGAGGAGGAAGCGCCACCCTGCCTCGCATCTCGCCCGATGGCCGATGGTTGCTCTTCACGATGGGCGAGTATGGTTCGTTCCACATCTGGCACCACGATGCCGATCTGTGGATAGCCCCCATCTGCCTCCCCCAACTGGGTGAGGTGGCTCGCCCTCTCGACGAACTGAATAGTTCTGAGGCAGAGAGCTACCACTCCTGGTCGAGCAACGGACGCTGGATAGTCTTTTCCTCACGCCGACACGACGGCATCTTCACCCGTCCCTTCTTTGCACACATCGATGAAGAAGGGCTCGGAAGCAAGCCCTTCGAGTTGCCCTCAGCCGATCCTGATTATCATCTACAACTGCTGAAGAGCTATAACGTGCCTGAGTTCACCAAAGGTCCCGTAACGCTCACTCCCCAGCAAATAGCCTCAAAATTAAAGAGTGGTGAGTAAAGATACCCACCACTCTTTTTCTTTGCATTAAACTGATTAGCACTGAGCGAGCTTGCCGTCAGAACCCAGCACATTCACAATCTTGTGGATGTACATCTTCTTCATGTTCTCGCGAGCGGGCTTCAGATACTGACGAGGATCGAAGTCTCCAGGGTGCTCAGCCAGGTGCTTGCGGATAGCAGCAGTCATAGCCAGACGAGAGTCGCTGTCGATGTTGATCTTGCAGACGGCGCTCTTGGCAGCCTTACGCAGCTGCTCCTCGGGAATACCGATTGCGGCCTCCAACTTGCCACCGAACTGGTTGATGGTGTTCACCTCGTCCATAGGAACTGAAGAAGAACCGTGCAGCACAATGGGGAATCCAGGAAGCTTCTTCTCGATCTCAGCGAGGATGTCGAATGCCAATGGGGGCGGAACGAGCACGCCGTTCACCAATGTGCATTGCTCGGGAGTGAACTTGTGAGCACCATGAGAAGTACCGATAGAGATAGCCAATGAGTCGCAACCAGTACGGGTAGCGAAGTCAATCACCTCCTCGGGCTTGGTGTAGTGAGACTCTGCAGCAGAAACCTCATCCTCAACACCAGCCAGCACACCGAGCTCAGCCTCAACGGTCACGTCGAACTGATGAGCGTAGTCAACGACCTTCTTTGCCAGAGCAACATTCTCCTCATAGGGAAGGTGTGAACCGTCGATCATTACTGACGAGAAGCCCATGTCGATGCAATCCTTGCAAAGCTCGAAAGTGTCACCGTGATCCAGGTGCAGCACAATCTCAGGATGAGCGCAACCCAGCTCCTTAGCGTAAGCCACAGCACCCTCGGCCATATAGCGCAGGATGGTAGCGTTGGCATAGTTGCGGGCGCCCTTCGACACCTGCATGATGACAGGCGACTTTGTCTCAACGGCAGCCATAACGATGGCCTGCATCTGCTCCATCGTATTGAAGTTGAAAGCGGGGATGGCATAGCCGCCGGCTACTGCCCTCTTAAACATCTCGCGGGTATTCACGAGACCTAAATCCTTGTAGTTTACCATTGTTTGATTATAAATAATTAATTAGTAATGTTGTAATTAGGCTGCAAAGTTACAAAAAAGAAGTGAGAAGAGAGAATACCTGCGAGAGAAAATTATCTCGTTTTACGCATTTTAAGTGTTAGATAGTTCCTGCATTCACAGCAACAACTCAAAATGTAATCTTCGCTTTGCAAGTCACAACGGATGTTCGAAAAAACAAATGTCGTTCTTTTAGTCGGCTATCGTCTTTGTGAAAGCGACTAAGCCGAACGTCCAGGACTTGGAAGTGCCGTTTCCGAGACTTGGAAATGGCATTTCTAAGGCCTGGAAATGCCGTTTGTTTTTAGATGTTCTCCACCCCACAATAAGGACAGCGGCCCTTGCTATGCAGATGACGGCCACAATGCCCGCAAATATACTTGGCACGACTATAACGGAAGTAGCGCCAAAGAGCAAACACAACATAGGCACAGAACAGAGGATAGCCGATATAATAAAGGGTGGAGACGCTCAGCACGACATATACTACCGAGCAAACGGCAGCAAGGCCGAGGATATAGAGCAAGGACTGACCTGTAGAAAGACGACGGCGGATGTCGTCGAAAGCGGCAATGCCCACAATGAAAATGGCCCAGACGGAGAAGAGGAACATGCCCAGATGCAAGGGTACGGAGAAGGGGTTGAGCGTGGGGTGATAATAGAAATGGCGCCACGACTCGGGATTGAGCAACTGGATAGTGCTGTAGAACACTGCCGATGCTGCCACCAACAGCGTAAGCAAGGTGGGATAGAAGGAGTCGATGTCGCGAAAATGCACGATGTGGGCATTATGGCGATAGAGACGGTTGACAATGAACAAAGCCATACACAGCACGACAATGCCCAGCATGATGAGCAGATGGGTGTCGGAGAAGAAATCGATAAAACGGGAGATGACATTATCCGGCGACACACGTTCGAGCATGTCTTTCTCGTGAACCCACCCCATCGTAAGCTGGTCGCGAGCCACCTGCACCCATACAGAATCGACTGTATCGACTGGCAATGTAACGATGTCAGCCACTACAAGACGATCTTCTTTCTGCACAGTGATGGTATCGACCAGCATGCCGCTGACGGCTTCGGAAGGCTGCTGGACAATGAGTTGCAGGCTATCGCCAGTGACCACGAAGTTGTAGTTCTGCGAATAATGATGCGTGGTGTAGAAAGAGACGGAATCCACCTGCTCCTCAGTAGGAATCCAGCCGTCGGGTGTAGGCGACTCCTGACGGTAGCACCCTTGCAGCAGGATGACCACACACATTATTATATATATACAAGACTTACTACGCATCGGCAAGAACGTTCATCTGACAATGACCACAATCAAACTGCAAACGGAAACGACGTCCGTCAGCCAAACGAAGAAAGAGAGGTTCGCGCCATTGAGGCTTGCGGCCTCCGCGTCGCTCGCAGAATCCTAATTCATAGCGTAGGCAGTAGCGGCATTGCATTAAAGTATTACCTTTGTCAAGTTTGATGTTGGAAGGTGAAATTTGGATGTGTCGCTTCGCGAGGTTGAAGGTTGAGGGTGGAAGTACATAGTTCTTCTTTACGTCCTCCTTCCTACTTCCTACATTCTCCTTCTCTACTGCCATCCTTCTCAATGATGACAACTGACTACTGGGTATGAAATAGTTGAAGTCATCGGGAATATCGACAGAAGTACACTCATAGGGGGTATCACCCAAACGGGTAAGCTGACGAATGATATTGTCACGCTGAGAAGTGCGAGCCTCCTGATGCTCTTGACAAATGGAGACTTCGGTTGTACCCATCCGAAGGACAAACCCGTCAGCAGAGGCATGAAGGCTCATGGTAACAGGAATCTTACGAACTGCACTCTGGCGACTCAGCGTTCGCTCCATAGCCTCGTCGTTGCTACGGTAGAGCAACGTTCCAGGAACAAGACCAGCAGGCACCGTCTGAGGGAAGAGACGATTACCCTCTGCCCTATTGACACGGAAGCCTCGCAGCTCGCGGCCATCGAAGAAGCACAAACCGTCGCCATTGACAAAGGAGGCTGTACCAGCCACAACAAGCGAGGGACCTCGCAGTTCTTTTACTATACCCACACATTGCCCGATAGCTTTAGGAGTATCGAAAGAGGCCATCGAAGACTGACGGCCATCCACAAAGTATGTGGTATAGCCGCGATTGAAAGTACGGTCAAGGTCTGGCTGGAAGGTGTAACGGGAACGGCCACGCGATGCTCGTTGATACTGACCAGGATGACTAACAATATACCTGTCGAGTAACTGGCTGTAGGCCGCTGTTACGTTCTTCACGTAGGAAACATCTTTCAGCCGACCTTCTATCTTGAATGAAGTAGCTCCTGCCTCTATGAGACGTCCGAGATGAGCACTAAGATTCAGGTCTTTCAACGAAAGCAGATGACGCTGATGCTCGAGTTCCCGCCCGTCGGCATCGAGAAGGTCGAACTTCATACGACAGAACTGAGCACACTCTCCTCGATTGGCACTTCGATGAAAACAATGCTCAGAGGCATAGCACAAGCCTGAGTAGCTGACGCAGAGAGCTCCATGCACAAAGACTTCCAATTCCATCTGAGGCACCTGCCAATGAATAGCGGTAATCTCTTCGATAGAGAGCTCGCGTGCCAACACTGCCCGTTGGAATCCATGCTGATGCAACCATTCTACTTTCTCTGCCGTGCGGTTATCGGCCTGTGTAGAAGCGTGAAGCACAAGAGGAAGATCCTTTGCCATAGACAAGAGCTGCATGTCCTGCACCAGCACGGCATCGACGGAGATGTCTGCCAACTGGCGCAGCAATTGACGTACATCTTCTATTTCGTCCTCATAAATCAGGGTGTTGACGGTGACAAAGACGCGTGCATCAAACTGATGGGCATAACGACAAAGGGCATCTATGTCATCAATGCTATTGCCTGCGGCTGCCCTGGCCCCAAAGCGGGGCGCACCAATATAGACGGCATCGGCTCCATGATCGATGGCAGCGATGCCCGTCTGCAGATTCTTTGCAGGAGCAAGCAATTCTAACGATGTCATCCTATCTTATTGATGTCGTAAGGTGTTTCCTGGTAGACGTAGTAGTTCACCCAATTATTATAGAACAAGTTTGCATGAGCACGCCACGAAACAACTGGCGGTAGCGAGGGGTCTTCATTCTTATAATAGTTGATGGGTTTCTCTACATCAGAACGTACGCCCGCATCGCGGCGATATTCATTGTCGAGCGTATTAGGGGCATACTCTAAATGGCCCGTGATGAAGAATTCACGACCGCCACGAGCCATCACGATGCTCACACCACTCTGCTCAGACTCTGCAATGAGGTTCAGCTCTGCATGCTGTTCAATATCAGCACGCCTGACCTCAGTGTGACGACTATGGGGCATCATAAAGGTATCATCGAAGCCCCGGAAGATAGGAAGCTGAGTGTCGAGCGTATGCTGAGGGAAGATACCGAACATCTTCTTCTCCAACGGATACTTGGGAACGCCATAATAGTGATAGAGTCCAGCCTGAGCAGCCCAGCATATAAAGAGCGTACTGGTGACATGTGTCCTTGCCCAATCAAAGATGCCGACGATTTCTTCCCAGTAGCTCACCTGTTCATAGTCCATTGTCTCAATGGGAGCACCCGTAATAATCATTCCGTCGAACTTCTCGTTCTTCATGTCGGCGAAATCGCGATAGAACATCATCATGTGCTCAATGGGCGTGTTCTTCGGCGTATGGCTGCGCAGTTTCATAAAGCTGATGTCAATCTGCAGCGGCGTATTGGAAAGCAAGCGCACAAGATCAGTCTCCGTCGTAATCTTCAGAGGCATCAAGTTCAAGATAACAATGCGCAACGGGCGGATGTCCTGAGCATGTGCCCTGGAATTGGCCATCACGAAGATATTCTCTTTCTTGAGAATATCAATGGCCGGCAATCGATCTGGTAAACGTAAAGGCATCCCTCTTTCTCTATGGTTTTATATCATCCTACCTTGACAATAATAGCCGACACATTGTCGAGACCTCCTGCATCCTCGGCCTTGGCACACAACATGTCAGCAGTGTCATCTTCAAGTAATCCGTCTCTTAACTGCTCATCGGAAAGCATGTCTGAAAGGCCGTCGCTACAAAGCAGGAAAGTATCACCTGGCTGAATGTCAGCCGTACATTCCACAATATCAATAAAGCTGTTCTTACAGCCTCCGCCTATGCAATTCGTAATAATACTGGAGCGCTCTGTCTCGCCAAGAAGATTGCTCAGTGAATGATCAGTAGAAAGTTGAGACAACTCGCCATTGTGCAGATGATAGATGCGACTATCGCCGCAGTTCATCCAATAGAACGCACCTCCGTAATAAGCCAACACGACCAGTGTCGTTCCCATTTTACTGAAACGCTCGTCGCTCTTTCCCTTTGAATCGATCATGATATTGATGCTGGCTAACCAATCGTAGATGGCTTCATTGAAATCGGAGATGGAAAGGCCTACGGGCAGATCGGAAAAGAAGAATTGAAGATTATGCAGCACATCATTGCTGGCCACCTCGCCACTATTATGTCCACCCATACCATCGGCCAAAGCCAACAAGTACCGGTCAATAGACGAGAGGTCTTTGTGTGCACTCATCCTCCCATTGCGCACAAACCACTGGTCAACAAGGATCATATCCTCATTATTACTCCTTACGCATCCTGTCTTACTGGATGCGGTTATATTGAATTTCATTGCTCCTATTCCTTAGCTGATGCTAACTTGCAGATTGATGTTTGCTATAGTCAGAATGTCGCCATTCTTCAATGACATATCTGTGTCAGGCTGAAGAAGATGCTCATTGAGCTTTGTTCCGTTAGACGAGTGCTTGTCAGACACACACCACCCTGAGCCGCTGTTGTATTTTAGTTGTGCATGTACTCCAGAAACATACATGTTCTGCTGGAAGAACTGAGAATAAGGCCCTTGGCGTCGGCCTATCACAGCCCCGTTCATTCCGATGAAACGAATGTTAAGTGTATCGTTATAGAGCATGAGCTGAGGAATGCCCTGAGGCATACCCGATGACATACGGACAACTCCACGATTAGTGGCGACAAACTCCTGAGAGACAAATCCTGACGACACCGAGATAGCACCGTGGGAAATGTTTCCCCGTCGGTTTTGGTAATCATCAGGCGACACCATGAGGCCGCCACAGCTGGTGCAACGACGCCCAATGCCTACACGTCCACATTTCTCACAATATAGCAATGCCTGTCCACATTGGTCACAATAGTGAGAATCGTCGTCAATCTCTTCCTTACAGTTTGGACAAATGATCATATCTACGTCTACGATATAATATTATACATTTTATTATTTAGGTTCAATGATGTCTTCCGGCTGAATGAGCTGATAGGTTTCCTTCGTCACCTGATCAGGCGGCAACTGCGACACTCTCATTGACAGCTGCTGAACCGTAGCATCAAGCAGATTACGCATCTCACGGGCATTACCGAATGTTTCATCCTTCGTCATCAGCATCCTACAGATGACATCAAGCACCTTGAACTCGGCAGTAGGCGAAAGAATGTAGGACTCTTTCTGAGCCATCTTCTTGAAGATAGCCAGAAGTTCGTCTTCGTTATAGTCTTCAATATGCAGTTTATGCGTAAAGCGACTGGCCAATCCGGCATTGGCCTGCATGAACTCATCCATCTTGTCCTTATAGCCGGCAGCTATGACCACAAACTTACCGCGATCATCCTCCATACGCTTCATCAACGTGTCGATAGCCTCCTTACCGTATTGGTCGTTCTGGTCGGAAAGAGTATAGGCCTCGTCAATGAACAAGATACCCCCCATAGCCTTATCGCACATGGAATTGACAATCTTAGGCGTCTCACCCATGTACTTACCTACAAGCGTAGCACGACTGGCCTCTATCACTCTTGACGTTGGCAGGATGTCCATAGACTGCAGGATCTCTCCCATCTTACGGGCAATTGATGTCTTACCAGTTCCAGGATTACCCATCAGTACAAAGTTCATCGACAGTTGCTGCACCTTACCAGCACCCAAAGCCGCACGCTGCTTCATGAACATGCTCTGTACTGCCAGTCGGCGTATGCTATTCTTCACGGAGCGCATACCAATGAAGTCATCCAGCTCATTGAGCACCTCATCAAGCGGGCGTACAGCCGTACTCTGAGCAGCAGGCAAGTCTTCAGTAGTCAGCTTGAAGATGTCTTCTTCACTGAATCCTGGCTTATTCATCAGCGTCACCAGACGCTGGCTCTGTTTCTCTACGGCTTCGTTGAAGATACGGCGAGCCTCTCGAGCATTGCCGAAGTTCTTGTCGCGCCGCAGATAAAGTTGCTCAAACTCACGATGAATGGCAGCCTGCGTAGCATCGTCAATAGTAAAGTTCTTTGCAGCGGCCAGATTGAGGAATATCTGCGTCAGCTCGTCAGGTGTGTAGTCTTCAAAGTGTATTGTCTGCGTGAAGCGGCTCTTCAGACCTGGGTTACTGTCAATGAAATCGTGCATCTGGTCTGTATAACCAGCCACAATACATATAAACTTACCGCGGTCGTCTTCCAATCGCTTCAGCAACGTGTCGATAGCCTCGCCACCGAAAGAATCGTTATCACTCGACTTCAACGTGTAAGCCTCGTCGATGAAGAGTACTCCACCCATAGCCGAGTCTATTAGCTGATTCGTCTTAATAGCCGTCTGGCCGGAGAAACCAGCTACGAGCTTCGAACGGTCAGCTTCTACAAGCTGTCCTCGGGAAAGGATGCCAAGCGTTTTGAAAACATCGGCCATGATACGTGCCACAGTGGTCTTGCCCGTACCAGGATTACCCGTAAACACATAATGCTTACCCTGGAAGGTATTGGTCTCACCACGCTTAATCTGCAGGTTGAGGAATGCGGCAAGATTCGTCACCTCCTTCTTCACACTTTCCAGACCGACCATACCCTCGAATTTCTTCAGGCATTCAGTATAATCGACCTCCTTCGGTGCCTCGTAAGGAACATCAGCCGTCTCAATGGTCATCAGTTGCTCATTCGACATCTGTGAGATATCACCATTCTGCAGTCGCTTAGCCTGGTTTTTGCAAATCTGGTCGAACAACGAACGCATTGTACGACCATTGGCAAAGTCCTTGTCACGCTGCTTGTGGAGCTCGGTAATCATCTTCTTCGTCAGCTCTTTGGCCTCGGGTGAGAACATGTATTTCTTTCCCGAAGCAAAGACTTCCATGATGCTGAACAGCTCCTCGGGGTTGTAGTCCTCAATATTCAGGAAATAATTGAAGCGGCTGCGCATACCAGGATTGACACGGAAGAGGTTGTCCATCTCCGTGCGATAGCCAGCAGCGATGACGACGAACTTCCCACGATCGTCCTCCATACGCTTCATCAGCGTCTCCAATGCCTGGGCACCCTGATTGTCGCGTTCACCAGCCTGACTGAGAGGTGCCAACGTGTAAGCCTCATCAACAAACAGGATACCACCCATTGCCTTGTCGCACAAACGGTTCACCACCTTAGGAGTCTCACCCTGATAGGGAGATACCATATGCGAACGATCTACCTCAACAACATGACCGGAATCCAGATAACCGATAGCCGCCAGAATTTCACCCAGCTTTCGGGCGATAGTGGTCTTACCCGTTCCAGGATTGCCCGTCAGCACGATATGCATAGACAGTTTCTCCTGTTCACCGAGGCCACGTTCCTGACGCTGCAAGCTGTTCTGTACGGAGAAAGCTATCTCGCGTACGGCCTGCTTCACCTCCGTCATACCAATGAATGAGTCGAGGTCGCTCAGGATGTCTTCAAGCGAGCGCTCTTCGGGCACATACCCCTTGATGTCTTCTTTCTCCACTTGCTCCGCATGGGTACCACGACTGATGAAAGAGGTGAAAATGTCCTCTGCGGTCTTCATGGCCAGATGAGCATTACCGAATGTCTCGTCCTTAATCTTGATCTGATACTTGAAAAAACGCGTCAGCTGGTGATCAGCTTCTGGCGAGAAATTGCTAAGCCCATATTTGGTACGCAATTCCAACTTGGTGATGTCGCACAACTCCTGGAAATTAGGAGTAGGAAGTCGGAAAGTATATTTGAAGCGGTTCTTTACTGCAGGGTTGCTCTCCAAAAAATCATCGAGGCCTTTGGGAAGACCAGCCATAATCACAATGGGATTATCGTCCCATTTATCCATTTCGACAAAGAGCTTATCCAGAGGATTCACCTGATTGGAATACTTGTCAGGCAACAATTTCTGCACATTGTCGAAGAAGAGCAAACCACCACGTGCTTTCTTGATGTTCTCATCCCATTTGTCAACAAAACGCTGGTAGTCAACAGCATCAACCATCGTCAGCTTTGGCTTATCAATGATCTTATGATGGAAGAAATAGTCACGGATGATACTCGACAAAGCGGTCTTACCCGTACCTGTCTCTCCTATAATGATTGCGTTTACCGACAAGCGTACTGTCGAGATGTCCTTACGGGAACGCAGGTAGGTATAAGTATCAACAATGGTCTTCAACTGAGCCTTGACATCGTCAAGTCCAACCATTTTGTCAAGCGTATTAATCAAAATGGGCTGTCCGCACCACTTACAGTATTTCGCTACGCTTCTGTTCTCCTTATGGCAAAATTCACATGTCATTATTTTGCTTCACTTTATAATAGTGTCAGGTTATCAAGAAAAAGGCAACTTCATGTCAAGAATACTGGAACTGAATATACAGAATTCAAGCACCATAATGAGAGCAAGCACCGACCAAAGGACATAGTGAACCACTGATTCTCCTGAAAGAGAATTCACCTGGTCACTAACCTCATCGAGCAAGCCGAATTTCGTACTCTTATATCGTTGCGACTTTGTCTTGAACGTATAATATAGAGGCTCTAATAGCGATGACTTCACGTCGTCGCTTTTCAACACCTCCTGCATAGTTTCTGAATCCGATACATGATTCTCCTTAAATGCCGTGAAATAGCAGATAAGCATATACACGACGGTGATAGCCACCACCACATAGTTCAGAATACCGGGGTTGGCAGTTTGTACCTTCGCAATAATAAATATAGGTATTGCGGAAGAGGCGACTCCAAGCACTCCCATTAGCGTGGAGAGCATCGGACCCATTCCTTTGAAGTAACATCTGACACCCACAATAATACCCGTCATTCCACCTAATGGCAAACCCATCGACAGGAACTTGTGTTCCATCAGATAACTGCGCCCTGTAATACCGAATATCAGTACTAACAATATCCAAATTCCACAGAGGGAACAGAAGATATACTTCCACATCTTTTCTTTGGCACGTGCCTTGCTCCATTGCTTCCTGACGGCAGCCACCCTCGACTTCGTGTCTTCACAAGCCTTTGTGAACCTGCGGTAATAGGGTTGCTGATTATCCAGACGTCCCAAAGCCATAATCCACTCTTCCAGCTCACGCTCATAGCTATATTCCTCGGCAAACTCACGAGAGGGATCCTCGTGGTAATATACCGACATCCACTGAGCGAGAGCTCCGTTGCGCAATTCCGAGCGAATGAGCGATGTAAACGAGATGTCAATGCTACGCCCATCATTAAGTATAGTACCATTAGGCAACAGATAGCCGGGCTTGGCACCCAGGATACGGCAAAAGCGATAGAGCGCCGTACGTAAGTCATACGCGCTCAAACGGTCACGGTTCTCTGGCAATGAGAGGTCGAAGCAGCGTGTGGCCTCATTCATAATCTCATACCATCCGTGCAGTTGAGCATAATAATGGAAACGTCCATCCTTATCGGTATATTCCATCATTTGCACGGCAAAATCTTCAGAAGATAGATGCTCTGTCTGCATCAGCTGATGTGACAACAAGTCACCAATTTCCGCAGGCTTATAGGCACTACGAAGGTCGTAGGCTGCTTCCCTATCTAAGTTGTACAGCACCTTATAGCATAACTGACGGGAATAAGGCTGTCCTTGTGTCAAAATACGCAACGACTCACAGGCCATCATGTCTTCATGGGCATACATCCATGAAAGTAGGCGACCGTCGCACAGTGCCAGCCAATCATCTTCAGAAGGATTGGAATAGCCAAAGGCATGAGTTATCTCCTTAATGGTCGATGACGGATGCCTGGAGAGGAATGGTATTTCCGAGTCTATCTCATACACCATACGTACCACCGAGGTGTTGGCATCGTTACCCTCCTCGAAATAAGAGCGCAGACGCTGGACGTCACACTTTACATGTGTATCAAGCCAGAGGAAGAGAGAATCATTAGGATTCTTCAGTAAGACGGCATAATTCTCCCTGTTGCATAGGAGTGCTAAAGCCACGCTGTGCACGTCGTCACAAGCATTTCCCTGTATGTCAATATACGGATAAGTGGGATCCATTGTATATAAAGCACACATAAATCCCGCTTTCTTATCTACTGGATATTTGTTGATGACAATATCTTTCAGCAGTTCCGAGAGTTTCGTGTTACCGCTATTCTCTAACCAAGTGATGATACGTCCGTTATAGAGGTAGTTAATGCCCAGCTTCTCACGTTCGGCAAGCATGGGAACCAATTCATGAACATTGTCAGCCACAAGGTTCTTTTCGGGATCAACAATAAAGCTCTTATAGCGCAGGAAAGGCGAAGAGAGATCAACAGGAACATCTTCACCGAGGAACCAGCGCTCAACCTGGTCATAACCCCATCTGTTCTGCTGATTCACCGATGTCAGTCCCTGTATCAGCCTCTTCACTTTATCGGGAAGCTCACCGAGACGGGGCAACCGTCCTTCACTCTTCTGCTTCATCATGATGCGCTCGTTCGAGCTCATCGGATTCTCACCTAACCACGCAGCAAAAAGAGTAATACCCAGCGAATAGTAGTCGGCAGCCTCAGTAATCTCTACCTCTCCGTCTATCACGTCAGTGTACATCTCGGGAGCGGCATAGATAGGCGTGCGGGCCTGAGTCGTATGGAAGGTGCGGGCATCGCCTTCACGCAAGGCAGAGATGCCGAAATCACCTAGTACCAACTGCTTCTGCTCGTCATCGCGGAAGAAGAAATTGGTAGGTTTGATATCCTTGTGCAGCACACCGTGAAGATGACAATATGACAGAGCAGCCGCACTTTGCAAAGCAATACGACGAAAACGGTTGAAGTCGCCCTCCAACTTCAGGTCGCGCAACGTTCCTCCGCGCAGATATTCCATCAGCTCATAATAGCGGTGCTTGCCATCAACGTATGTCTTGCCATAATCGAACAATTCCACAATCATCTCAAACTGGAAGGAACGTACCACCTGCATGAGCTTCTTGTTGATATCGAAGTTGGGATAATAGACTTTCAGTACATATTCACTTTCCTCGCCTACTCGCTTTACGAGAAACACCTGTGCCTCGCCTGAGCTTTCACTCAGCGTATTTATGAGTTCATAAGTATCGCCTTTCAGTACGAATGTCTTGACATCTGTGTTCTCCACCGCCTGAGTTCTGCTATTACCACTTGGGCGTATGGTCGTATCTGCCACGACAGCCTGGTTTTGCTTTGGCTTGGCATCAATATGCATAGTACTGTCTGGCGCAAACTTCTGTGCCTGGTCAGCAGGTCTGATGGTTGTTAGGTTATCGTCTGCCATAGGTTTATTTATCATCTTTAACTTCTTGTGTTGAGGAATGACCCAGAATGACCCATTGTCCGCCCAACTGGGGCTTTGCACATCCGCAAGGACTGGAATGAAGGGCATTCTTATAGTTACATTTCCATGCTAACCGCACGCCGATAGGCTTCTGTGCCATTGCATAGTTACGAACTTTTGCCGGCGACGGCGAGGCCGGTATGGCCATCTTGCCGAGGAGTTGCGACAGCTGCTCCAGCTTTCTTTGTTTCTGAATGTCAAGTTCTTCTTTTGATACCCTATGATAGCGGGGCTGAGGAATCTCTGGCTCAGCCACTCCCTCGTCCTGTGCCAGCAGACGAAACACGCGCTCCCTCAGCTGCAGGCTGGCTTCATCGTTGCTCATATCACTATCACTGGTATAGGGTAACTGCATCTGCAGCTCGTTGTACTCACGGGCCAGCAACACCAGTTCCTGATAGTCAGGACGCTCACGCAACTGCGCCATCATCTGCTTGGCCTCGTCTGTCAAAGGCTGCCCACATTGCTTGCAGAAAGCAAAGTCATTCAGCGTGTGACAGGTAGGACAGACAATACCACCACGAGGAGAACCACACTCCGGACAATAGGGATCATTTTCATTGAAACGAGCGCCACAGAACGAGCACACATCGGGGCGGATATAATGATGGCAGACCTCACAGAAGTCAGCATCAGGATCCAGCTCGTTACCACAATTGGGGCAACTTCCCACATGCAATAGTTCACCACACGACGCACAATACTTTGCTTCGGGCTCATTGATGGTACCGCACTTGGGACAAGCAACACCACTGGCCGTCTTGGCCTGCATCTGCATAGCCTGACGTCCATCTTGAGTCACCTCCAAAGGTCCCATCTCTCGTTGCCGTTCAGCAGGACGTTGTGTTATTTCGTCAGTCATAAGATTATCAATTTAGGTAAAAATGATGTGCAAAGTTACAAAAAGTTTTCTAAAAAGCAAATATCTTTGAAAAAATATTTGTCAAACAAAACTTTTTTTATACATTTGCATGAAAAATCAGGCAAAAACATGACAGAACTGATAGAATTTACCCCTGAAGAAAAGGAACTAGCACTGGATTTATATGCCCAGTTAAAAGAAAAAATAGCCTCTTCTTTACAAGAAGACGACGAGCAGCGCGTGCGACAGCACTTGATGACGGCTTTCGAGCAAGGACAGGTGGCTCGCGACTTCTTCGGCCTCAACCCCATCGTCAGTAGTCTGCAGACGGCTATCCTGGCCGTTGACGAGATAGGTCTGCGCCGCGATGCCGTACTGGCCATCATGCTCAACCCCTGTGTGGAGGGGGGACTGCTCACCATCGACGAGGTGGGATCCGACTACGGAATTGCCGTAGGACGCATCCTGCATGGACTGCAGCGCATACAGGAACTTTACAAGAAAAATCCTGCTGTTGAGAGCGAGAACTTCCGCAACCTGCTGCTCTCGTTTGCCGAAGATATGCGCGTCATCCTCATCATGATTGCCGACCGCGTAAACCTGATGCGACAGATTCGTGACACCCCCAACGCCGAAGCCAAGCGTGAGGTCAGTCAGGAAGCAGCCTACCTCTATGCGCCCTTAGCCCACAAGTTGGGTCTCTACAAGCTGAAGAGTGAATTAGAAGACCTGTCGCTGAAATATTTAGAGCACGACGCCTACTATCACATCAAGGAAAAACTGAACGCCACGAAGGCTGCACGCGATGCTTATATAGAACGATTTATTCATCCTATCAATGAGAAACTTACGACTGCTGGATTAAAGTTCCACATGAAGGGACGCACCAAGTCCATTCACTCCATCTGGCAGAAGATGAAAAAACAGCATTGTGCCTTCGAGGGCGTCTATGACCTCTTCGCCATCCGCATCATCATCGACTGCCCACCAGAGGAGGAGAAACAGCAGTGTTGGAAGACTTTCGCCATCATCACCGACATGTACACCAGCAACCCGAAACGCATGCGCGACTGGCTCAGCGTGCCCAAGTCGAACGGCTACGAGAGCCTGCACATCACCGTTCGTGGCCCTGAAGACAAATGGGTAGAAGTGCAGATACGCACCGAGCGCATGGACGAGGTGGCCGAACGCGGTGTGGCTGCCCACTGGCGTTACAAAGGCGTGAAGGCCGACAGCGGAGGTATGGACGAATGGTTGAACGGCATCCGTCAGATGCTGGAGAACACCAGTGGAATGGAGGCAATGGACGACTTCCGCATGGATCTCTACGACGACGAGATATACGTCTTCACACCCCGTGGAGACCTGCTGAAATTCCCCAAGGGAGCCACCGTGCTCGACATGGCCTATCACATCCACTCGAAGGTGGGTAGCCAGTGTACGGGTGCACGCATCAATGGCCGCGTTGTCACCTTCCGTCAGGAACTGCATTCGGGTGACCAGATTGAAATTCTCACCTCTTCCACGCAACGCCCCAAGCAGGAGTGGCTGTCGATTGTGAAGACCTCACGTGCCAAAGCCAAGATCCGACTGGCCATCAAAGAGACCCAGCAGAAGGAGGCGCTACTGGTTAAAGAAATGCTTGAACGAAAGTTCAAAAACCGCAAGATTGACTTAGAGGAATCAGTCATGATGCGCACCATGAAGAAGCTGGGCTACAAGGAGGCCAGCGACTTCTACCGCGACCTGGCAAGCGAGACGCTCGACATAGCCACCGTCATCGACAAATACGTGGAGGTGCAGCAAGCCGACAAGACGCCTGGCACAGAAGCCCACTCAGCCGATGAGTTCGTGCTGGAGACATCTCATTTCTCGTCGCTCACCCCTCGCTCCTCAGAAGACGTGCTGGTCATCGGTAAGGACTTGAAGGGATTGGACTACCAGCTGGCCCACTGCTGCCATCCCATCTATGGAGACAATGTCTTCGGCTTCGTCACCGTTAGCGGCGGCATCAAGATCCACCGCACCGACTGCCCCAATGCCCCTGAGCTGCGCCGTCGCTTCGGCTATCGCATCGTGAAGGCCAAATGGAGCGGAAAGGGGGAATCGCAATACCAAATCACCCTGCGCATCATTGGCAACGACGACCTGGGCATCGTAAACAACCTTACCAGCATCATCTCGAAAGACGAGAAACTGGTGCTGCGCAGTATCAACATCGACTCTC
The DNA here is from genome assembly GCA_905233825.1 of uncultured Prevotella sp. GTDB lineage: Bacteria > Bacteroidota > Bacteroidia > Bacteroidales > Bacteroidaceae > Prevotella. Next base: position 87,736 of record CAJOFE010000005.1, read on the forward strand.
ACGACGGCCTATTCCGGGGCAATCTGGTTGTCATGATGAGCGATACGACCCGTCTTGAAGCCCTCATCAAGAAGCTACGCACGGTGAAAGGTGTCAAACAAGTGGAAAGAATATGATTAGCAAGAACCAAATCAAGTTTGTCAAGCAGCTGGAACAAAAGAAATATCGCCAGCGTGAGGGTGCTTTCGTGGCAGAAGGCCCCAAGGTAGTGGGCGACCTACTGATGGCCAAGTACAGCCCCATACACCTTTTCGCCACAGAAGAATGGGCTACAGCCAACAACAAACAGGACTGTCTCATCGTCACTCCCGACGAACTGCGAAAGCTCAGCTTTCTCCAGCATCCCCAACAGGTGCTAGCCGTCTTCCGAATGCCATCATATTCCAAACTTCAAACTTCAAGCCTCACCCTCGCCCTCGACGGCATCCAAGACCCAGGAAACCTAGGCACCATCATCCGTATTGCCGACTGGTTTGGCATCAACACCATCGTCTGTTCCGAGGACACTGCCGACGCATGGAACCCCAAGGTGGTGCAGGCCACGATGGGCAGCATTGCGAGGGTAAGCATGATTTATACAAATCTGGAAGAATACCTCAGCCACGCCACCCTACCCGTCTGCGGCACGCTGCTCGACGGCGATAACATCTACACACAGGAGTTGCCGCATGAGGCCATCATCGTTATGGGCAACGAGGGCAACGGCATCAGCCCTGCCATCCGCCAGATGGTCACCCATCGCCTGCTTATCCCCCAGTTCCGCCCAGGTGCCGAGAGTCTGAACGTGGCCATCGCCACTGCCATCACCTGCTCCGAATTTCGCAGAAGACCATAGAAAAGGTTGCACTTGTTGATACAGCGCGAACTGAATCCCGAACTAATTTAGCCCGTTGCGCAAGGTTTTTCTTTTTTTCTTTGGGTATTTCAGAAAATGTTACTACCTTTGCACGACTTTTTTAAATTATAGTAATGTATTATGGCTAAAATGAAAGGTGCTATCGTCATCGACACCGCCCGCTGCAAGGGATGTGTGCTCTGCGTGGAGGCTTGTCCGCAGAACGTCATCGCCCTGGCAGGGAAGGTCAACGTGCACGGCTATCCCTATGTCGAGGCCGTCAAGCAGGAGGCCTGCATAGGCTGTGCTTCGTGCGGCATTGTCTGCCCCGACGGATGTATCACGGTTTATCGTAAAAAAGTAGAAAGCTAAGTGATGGAACAGAAAGAAGTGGTATTGATGAAAGGCAACGAGGCCATTGCCCACGCTGCCATCCGCTGCGGAGTAGATGGATACTTCGGCTATCCCATCACCCCGCAGAGTGAAGTGATTGAGACGCTGGCAGAGCTGAAGCCCTGGGAGACCACCGGCATGCAGGTGGTGCAGGCTGAAAGCGAACTGGCAAGTATTTATATGGTCTATGGTGCTGCAGGTGCCGGCAAGCGGGCTATGACATCGTCGTCGAGCCCCGGCGTGGCTCTGATGCAGGAGGGTATCACCTATCTGGCTGGTGCCGAGCTGCCCGCACTCATCGTGAACGTGCAGCGTGGCGGCCCTGGACTGGGCACCATCCAGCCTTCGCAGGGCGACTATTTCCAGGCAACGCGCGGCGGTGGCAACGGCGACTACAACGTTATCGTGCTGGCTCCCGCCTCGGTACAGGAAATGGCAGACTTCGTAGATCTGGCCTTCGAGCTGGCCTTCAAGTACCGCAACCCCGCCATGATTCTCTCCGACGGTGTTATCGGGCAGATGATGGAGAAAGTGGTGCTGCCTCCCTACAAGCGCCGCCGCACGGACGAGGAAGTCATCGAGCAGTGTCCCTGGGCTTCTACAGGCAAGACGAAGAACCGCCTGCGCAACGTCATCACCTCGCTGGAGCTGAAGCCCGAGATTATGGAACAGCGTAATCTGGCCCTGCAGGAGAAATACCGCCAGATTAAGGAGAACGAGGTGCGCTACGAGACGCAGCTGATGGACGATGCCGAATACATGATTGTGGCCTTCGGTTCTGCTGCCCGCATCGCCGAGAAGTCGGTGGAGCTGGCTCGTCAGGAGGGTATCAAGGTGGGGTTGTTCCGTCCCATCACCCTGTGGCCGTTCCCCACGAAAGAGATTGCTGCACTTGCCAAGGGCAAAAAGGGCGTGCTGGTGGCCGAGATCAACGCCGGACAGATGGTGCAGGACGTGCGCCTCGCTATCAACGGCGCCGTGCCTGTAGAGCAGTTCGGACGTCTCGGTGGCATCGTGCCCGACCCGGAAGAAATCGTAGGAGCATTGAAAACTAAATTGATGTAAGACTATGGAAGCAAATGAAATAATGGCACGAGAGAATCTCGTATATAAGAAGCCAACGCTTCTGAACGACAACAACATGCACTACTGCCCAGGATGCTCGCACGGCGTGGTGCATAAGCTCATCGCTGAGGTCATCGAGGAGATGGGAATGGAAGAGAAGGCCGTAGGTGTAAGCCCTGTGGGATGCGCCGTCTTCGCCTACAACTATATCGACATCGACTGGCAGGAAGCCGCCCACGGACGTGCTCCCGCCATCGCCACTGGCATCAAGCGCTGCTGGCCCGACCGACTGGTATTTACTTATCAGGGCGACGGTGACCTGGCCTGTATCGGTACCTGCGAAACCATCCACGCGCTGAATCGTGGCGAGAACATCGTCATCATCTTCGTCAACAATGCCATCTACGGTATGACGGGCGGACAGATGGCTCCCACCACCCTACTCGGTCAGAAGACCTCTACCTGTCCCTACGGCCGCGACCCGAAGCTGCACGGCTATCCCCTGAAGATGGCCGACATCGCCGCTGGACTGGAAGGCACCTGCTATGTCACCCGCCAGTCGGTGGAGAGCGTGGCCAGCATCCTCAAGGCCAAGAAGGCTCTGAAGAAGGCTTTCCAGGCTTCGATGGACGGCAAGGGATCGAGCCTCGTGGAATTCGTCAGCACCTGCAACAGCGGCTGGAAGCTCACGCCCTCGAAAGCAAACGAATGGATGAAGGAGAACATGTTCCCCTTCTATCCCAAAGGAGACCTGAAAGATACTACGAGTCTTTAATTGAGAGTTAAGAATTAAGAGTTAAGAAACGATGAAAAAAGAAATTATCATATCAGGTTTCGGAGGGCAGGGCGTGCTCTCTATGGGAAAGATTCTGGCCTACTCTGGCTTGATGGAAGACAAGGAAGTGACGTGGATGCCAGCCTACGGCCCTGAGCAGCGTGGCGGTACGGCTAACGTCACCGTCATCGTGAGCGACGAGCGCATCTCCTCGCCCATCCTCAGCAAGTATGACATCGCCATCGTGCTCAACCAACCCTCGCTGGAGAAGTTCGAGCCGAAGCTGAAACCAGGCGGCATACTCATCTACGACAGCTATGGCATCATCAATCCGCCTACCCGTCAGGACATCAACGTGTATAAGATTGACGCTATGGACAAGGCTGCCGCTATGAAGAACGGCAAGATATTCAACATGATTGTGCTGGGCGGACTGCTGAAGGTGTGCCCCGTAGTGGGAACCGGAGGCGTGGAGAAAGCGCTGAAGAAAACACTACCCGAGCGCCACCACGAGCTCATTCCCCTGAACATGCAGGCCATTGATGAAGGCGGCAAGATCATAGAAAAGATACAATAAGAAAAACCGCATTGCCAACGACGGCGATGCGGTTTCTCTTTTCTCAGTAGCGAGGTGTCAGCAATGCAACAGACGCTGCAAATCGTCTTCCTCTCCCACTACCCAGATAATATCTCCTTCTGCAAAACGACGGGAAGGACGGAAGGGCGACAGGTTCTCCTTTCCCTCTTCCAGTCCTACAACCATACAGTTGTACTCGCTGCGCAGGTTGCTCTCCTCTAAGGTCTTGCCGATGAAAGGACTATCCTGTCCGATGATGAGCTGACGTAGCTTCATCTCGCGTTTCTCCAACTCCATATCCTCGTGGCGCACCTCCCTCTCCAATGCCTGGTGCATAGCCGCTAACTGCGTGTCGCTGCCTATCACCTGAATACGGTCGAGGGGAAACAGTACATCCTTGCCGTCAGGGATATTCTGACGATTGGCACCACGCAGGATGCTGCTCACATGAACGCCGTACTTATGTCCCAGGTTCAACTGCATCAGCGTCATACCTGCCCACAGCGAGTTCTGCGGAATCTCGAAATCAGCAATATGGATATCACGATCCAACAGACGCCCTTCATACAGGGGACGCTTCTTCCCATGAACCTGCGCCTCGATGTCACGTGAACGGAGGTTATTGATGAACAGCCTTTCAAGCAGGATGCTGCGGCGCTTCACTCCACGCGATGCCACCATCAGCACTACGGCCACGATGCCCAGCGTAAGGATAATGGCAGGGGCAAAATTCGTCACGCGCTTACAGACGTAGAACACGAAAGTGGCAGCAATGAAACCACGCACCAGAATGGTGAACATCAAGGGCAGACGGTTGCGGTTGCTCTCTGCCCACAGCACCTTCCACTCCTCGCTGTGGTTTTTCTTCATCACCATAGCACGCAGGAAAGGCGAAATGAGCACCACCGTCAGCACACCCGTAATGGCATTGGCATACCACCCTTCGGGCAGCACCTTATTCATGAACGGATGGAACAGCATGAACATCACGGCAATGACAGCCGCAGAAAGAATGCCATACACCACCGTATAGATAGCCATCTGCGTGAGCAACTGCTTCCACTTGCTGCGCTCCGTAGTATTAGGGCGGCTCATCGACAGTTGATTCATCGCACGGATAAGCCGCGAAGGTAGCCTGTGTTCCAAGGCGTTATAAGCCGGTGTGGCAAGCCGTATCATGTAAGGTGTAAGGAAAGTCGTTATGACGGATACGGCCACCACAACCGGATATAGGAAGTCGCTGATGACACCCAATGACAGACCTAACGAGGCAATAATGAAGGAGAACTCGCCTATCTGTGCCATCGAGAAACCACAACGCATAGCACTCTTCAGACTCTCGCCACCCAGCATGAAGGCGAAGGAGCCGAACACCGACTGGCCTATCAAAATAGTCATGATGAGCAGGAAGATGGGCAGCGCATATTCTATGATAATGTGAGGATCGACCAGCATGCCTACGGAGACGAAGAAGATGGCACCGAAAAGGTTCTTCACCGGCTCCACCAGCTTCTCTATACGCTCAGCCTCGATGGTCTCAGCCAAGATGCTGCCCATGATAAAGGCACCGAAAGCCGACGAGAAGCCTACCTTCGTGGAGAACACCGCCATAGCGCAGCACAGCCCCAGCGACACAATCAGCAGCACCTCGGCATTGATCAGCTTCCTCACCTTACGAAGAAGCAACGGAATGGCAAAGATGCCCACCACCAGCCAGAGAATCAGGAAGAAGCCTATCTTCAATACTGAAGTCAGCATCTGACCGCCCTCCACACTTCCGTTGGCAATGGCACTCAGCATCACCATCATGACGATAGCCAGGATGTCCTCCAGGATGAGCACACTCATCACCAGACCCGTAAACTGCTGCTGTCGTAAGCCCAAGTCATCGAACGCCTTATATATAATAGTGGTGGAACTCATGGCCAGCATGCCGCCCAGGAAGATGCAGTCCATCTTCGACCACCCGAACACATGACCTACGAGCATGCCCAGCATCGACATCGAGAAGATGATGCACATCGTACTGATAATCGGCGAGGCACCCATCCTCAGAATCTTCTTGAACGAGAAGTCCAGACCTAAGGAGAACAGCAGGAACATCACACCGATGTCGGCCCACAGGTGAATGTTTGACATATCCACCACACTGGCCGTATAGGGCATGTGTGGTGATACCAGAAAGCCTGCTACGATATATCCCAACACCAGCGGCTGCTTCAATTTCTTGAAGATCAGCGTCACGGCTCCGGCCACAATCAGTATCAGTGCCAGGTCTTGTATCAGTGCAGGTAGCTCACTCATATTTCTTTTTTAGACGGTTAGACGTTTTTTTTTGACGGATAGACGATTATACAACTATTATACGGTTTAGGCGATGGGGCGGGAATAAAGACGAGTCTTGGTTTTTATCTCCAATTTTTCGCTACCGAAGTTTATAAGGATACCATGATCAATACCTGTTGCTGTTAGGTAATTAACCAATTGGACAGAGTGGGCAACGACTAATGCATTGACGGCTTTCAACTCAACAATCACCTTTTCCTCAACAACGATGTCAGCACGATATTCACCGACACATATTCCATCATAATATACTTGGATAGGCTTCTCCACTTCTATAGACAGACCATGTTTCTTCATTTCTATGTACATAGCATTCTTGTAGATCTTTTCTTCAAAGCCATAGGTCAACTGTGCACGTACAGCTTTCGCACACTCCACAATAGTATCTATCAACTCCTTTGCTTCCATAAAAAACGTCCCTTCGTCTAACCGTCTAAATACCGTTCATCCGTCTATCCGTCAATCATTATAGCCAGCTGTCAGTTCACAAATCTTGATGACTACCTGCATCGCTTTCTCCATCGACTGGATAGGCACGAACTCGAAGGGTCCGTGGAAGTTGATGCCACCGGCGAAGATATTCGGACAGGGCAAGCCCTTGAACGACAGTTGGGCACCGTCGGTACCACCACGAATGGGCCTTACCTTCGGAGCTACACCCACCTCCTGCATAGCCCGCAATACCAGATCGATGACGTGCATGTTGTCGGGCTCTATCTTCTCCTTCATGTTGTAATACTGGTCATTCACATCGGCCACTACCGTCCCCTCACCGTATTTCTCGTTCATCTTGTCGGCACAGGCCTTGATGAATCGCTTGCGACTTTCGAACTTCTGGCGGTCATGATCGCGGATGATATAGCTCAGACGTCCCTGTTCGGTTGATGTCTGCATGCCGATGAGGTGATAGAATCCCTCATAGCCTTCCGTCGTCTCGGGAGTCTCGTCGGCAGGCAGCAGAGCAGCAAACTCAGCAGCCAGGGCGTTGGCATTCACCATCTTGCCCTTAGCATAGCCGGGGTGCACGCTCACGCCCTTGATATTGATCTTAGCTGAAGCGGCGTTGAAGTTCTCATACTCCAGCTCGCCTACGTCTCCGCCGTCCATGGTGTAGGCCCATTGGCAGCCGAACTTCTCCACGTCGAAATGATGGGCACCCATACCTATCTCCTCGTCGGGATTGAAAGCCACACGTATCTTTCCGTGCTTCACCTCGGGGTGCTCCTTGAGCCACACCATTGCCTGCACAATCTCTGCGATGCCCGCCTTATCGTCGGCACCCAAAAGCGTATGGCCGTCGGTCACAATCAGGTCCTCACCCACATGTCCCAACAGCTCGGGGAACTTCTTGGGCGACAGGACGATACCCTCGGAAAGCGTGATGTCTCCTCCATCGTACTGAGCCACGATGCGTGGCTTGATGTCGGCACCCGAGCAATCGGGCGATGTGTCATAATGGGAGATAAAGCCTATCGTCGGCACGCTGTCTTTCATGTTGGCAGCTAAGGTGGCATATATATAGCCTTTGTCGTCCATCTCCACCTCCTGCAAGCCCTCGCGCTCCAGCTCTTCTTTCAGATATTTGGCAAACACCAGTTGCTTCGGTGTGCTGGGCACCGTCTGGCTTTCTTCTGCCGATTGTGTGTCGAACTTCGTGTAGTTCAGGAATCTCTCAGTAATATTCATACAATAATTATTTAATTAATATCATTTTGTTTGCAAAGGTACAAAAAAAACACCATTCACCATTTACTTTTCACCAATTTTTTTGTACCTTTGCACCCAAATTACAACACATACAGTTATTATTATGGCAAAACAAAAGCTTAAGAAGGTGCTCGTACTTGGTTCGGGCGCTCTGAAAATCGGACAAGCAGGTGAATTTGACTACTCTGGCTCGCAGGCCTTGAAGGCCCTTCGTGAGGAAGGTATCAAGAGCGTGCTGGTGAATCCCAACATCGCTACCATCCAAACTTCGGAGGGTATTGCCGACACGGTGTATTTCCAACCCGTGACCACCCACTTCGTCACTGAAATCATCAAGAAGGAACGCCCCGACGGCATTCTGCTCGCCTTTGGAGGACAGACGGCGTTGAACTGCGGCACTGAGCTCTACCAGAAGGGTATCCTGAAGGAGTATGGCGTCGAGGTGTTAGGCACCAGCGTAGAAGCCATTATGAACACCGAAGACCGCGACCTCTTTGTGAAGAAGCTGGCCGAGATTGAGCTGAAGGTTCCCGTCTCACACGCTGTGGAGAACATGGACGACGCCCTGAAGGCAGCCCACGAGATTGGCTTCCCCATCATGATACGCTCGGCCTACGCACTGGGCGGTCTGGGCTCAGGCATCTGCCCCGACGAGAAAGCTTTTGTGGAACTGGCCGAAAGCGCTTTCACTTTCGCTCCGCAAATCCTGGTAGAAGAGAGTCTGAAGGGCTGGAAGGAGATAGAGTTCGAGTGCATCCGCGATGCCAACGACCACTGCTTCACCGTAGCCTCGATGGAGAACTTCGACCCCTTAGGCATCCACACCGGCGAGTCAATCGTGGTGGCTCCCACCTGCTCGCTGAAGCCTGAACAAGTGACGATGCTCCAGGAGCTCACCATCAAGTGCGTGCGTCACTTGGGCATCGTGGGCGAGTGCAACATCCAGTTCGCCTTCAACGCTGAGACCAACGACTACCGCATCATCGAGATCAACGCCCGTCTGAGCCGCTCATCGGCTCTGGCCTCGAAAGCTACCGGCTATCCCCTCGCCTTTGTCGCTGCCAAGATTGCCCTCGGCTATACGCTCGACCAGATTGGCGAGATGGGCACCACCTCATCGGCATACGTGGCTCCGAGCCTCGACTATATGATCTGTAAGATTCCTCGCTGGGACTTGACGAAGTTCGTGGGCGTGAGCCGTCAGATTGGTTCGTCGATGAAGTCCGTAGGCGAAATCATGAGTATCGGACGCTCGTTCGAGGAGATGATCCAGAAAGGCCTGCGCATGATTGGTCAGGGCATGCACGGCTTCGTTGGCAACGACCACACGAAGTTCGAGAATCTAGACGACGCCCTGCAGAACCCCACCGACCTGCGCATCTTTGCCATTGCCCAGGCTTTGGAGGAGGGCTATACCGTAGAGCGCATTGAGGAGCTGACGAAGATTGACGTCTGGTTCCTGGAGCGCCTGAAGCACATCGTCGATCTGAAGCACCAGCTGCTACAGTACAACAAGCTGGAGGAACTGCCCGACGAGTTCCTGCTCGAAGTGAAGCGCTGTGGCTTCTCCGACTTCCAGATTGCCCGCTTCGTACTGAAGCCCAAGAGTGGCAACATGGAGAAGGAAAACCTGGCTGTGCGCAGCTACCGCAAGGAACATGGCATCATGCCCTCGGTGAAGCGCATCCCCACCGTCGCCTCGGAGCATCCCGAACTGACCAACTACCTCTACTTCACCTATACCCACATACCCGCTTTCGGTCGTCAGGAGGGTGAGATATATAAGCCCAAGCACGACATCAATTATTATAATAATGAGAAATCGGTGGTGGTGCTCGGCTCTGGTGCCTACCGCATTGGTTCCAGCGTAGAATTCGACTGGTGCTCGGTGAATGCCATCAACACGGCACGCAAGCTGGGCTACAAGTCCATCATGATCAACTATAACCCCGAGACCGTCAGTACCGACTACGACATGTGCGACCGACTCTATTTCGACGAGCTGTCGTTGGAACGCGTGCTCGATGTCATCGACCTGGAGCAGCCTCGTGGCGTCATCGTCTCGGTGGGCGGACAGATTCCTAACAACCTGGCCATGAAGCTGCACCGTCAGGGTGTGCCCGTGCTGGGTACCAGCCCTGTGAACATCGACCGTGCCGAGAACCGCGACAAGTTCAGCGCCATGCTCGACAAGCTGGGCATCGACCAGCCACGTTGGCGAGCCCTCACCTCTTTCGAGGATGTCAAGGAATTCGTTGAGGAAGTAGGTTATCCTGTCCTCGTACGTCCTTCCTACGTGCTCTCCGGTGCCGCTATGAATGTGTGCTACGACGATGACGAGCTGCATCGCTTCCTCAACATGGCTACTGAGGTGTCGAAGGAGTTCCCCGTCGTCATCTCGAAGTTTATGACCGAGACCAAGGAGATAGAGTTCGACGCCGTAGCCGACAAGGGCGAGGTGGTAGAATACGCTATCTCGGAGCATGTGGAATATGCCGGTGTGCACTCAGGCGATGCCACGATGGTGTTCCCTGCCCAGCACATCTATTATAGCACCATCCGCCAGATCAAGCACATCAGCCGCGCCATTGCGAAGGAGCTGAACATCAGCGGCCCGTTCAATATTCAGTTCTTGGCCAAGAACCGCGAGGTGAAGGTCATCGAGTGCAACCTGCGTGCCAGCCGCTCGTTCCCCTTCGTATCGAAGATCCTGAAGCGCAACTTCATCGAGACGGCTACGAAGATCATGCTCGATGCTCCCTACGAGCGTCCCGACAAGAGCGAGTTCGACATCGACCGCATCGGCGTGAAGGCCAGCCAGTTCTCATTTGCCCGCTTACAGAATGCCGACCCCGTGCTCGGCGTGGATATGAGCTCTACGGGTGAGGTGGGATGCCTGGGCGACGATTTGAATGAAGCCATGCTCAACTCACTGATAGCCACCGGCTACCGTCTGCCCAAACAAGGCGGCAGCATCCTCATCTCGTCGGGTGGCGCCAAGGGTAAGGTGAGCCTGCTCGAGCCTGCCAAGGAACTGGTGAAGAAAGGCTATGAGGTGTATGCCACCGGTGGTACGGCGAAGTTCTTCAACGACAACGGCGTGAAGGCCACTGCCGTCAGCTGGCCCGACGAGGAGGGCGAGAACAACGTGATGGACATGATTGCCGCCCATCGCTTCGGACTCATCATCAATGTGCCGAAGAACCACACGAAGCGTGAGCTCACCAATGGCTACCGCATCCGCCGTGGTGCCATCGACCACAACATCCCCCTGATGACTAACGTCCGTCTGGCTAAAGCCTTCATCGAGGCTTTCACCGCCATCAACGAGAACGACATCAAGATCAAGAGCTGGCAGGAGTACAACAACTAAACATCTCTTCCAGCACAACCAACCACCGGCCTGCTCAGATTGTTCTAGGCAGGCCGGTATTCTAAGAGAACGCCTCTTTTGCCCATAAAGAACGCCACTTTTGCCCTCAGAGAAGGCACCTTTTGGCCATAGAGAAGGCACCTTTCTGCCCTGAAGAAGGCATCTTTTTTCTTCAGGAGCAAAGG
>CAJOFE010000006.1 GCA_905233825.1 uncultured Prevotella sp.
GCACAGACATCCTCACCGTCATGGTAAAGGACGTCCTAGAGGATGAAGAGGACTTCATACAATAGAAAGTGCGATTGCACTTGCCAGTTGAATTCGCGGGTGGAGAATAAATGTTAATTATTTGTAAAGCCCTGTTTTCTGCACAAGAGGCGCCCTCCCTCCTATCTGTTGCTCGAAAAAAAAAAGATTTTTTCTTTTGCTTTCTGTCTGTTTTCTCGTGCCTTTGGCCATTGGCCGAAGGTACTTTCGCTCAGAAATGAAAAGAAAAGTGTTTTTTTCTTTTGCATTTCGCTCGCTTATTCGTACCTTTGCAGGCAAACTAACGACAGGATAGATGGAAATTATCAGTAATCAACACTTTGAGGGCGAACGCCCACTCTTTGAATCACACGGCCTGCGATTGGAGCAGGTGACGATTGGCGACGGCGAGAGTGCCGTGAAGGAATGTTCGGACATTGAGGCCGAGGACTGCCGCTTCTGGGGTAAGTATCCCTTCTGGCATGTGCACGGCCTGAAGATTAATCATTGTCAGTTTGATGCAGCTGCTCGTTCGGCCTTGTGGTATAGCGACCATTTGGATATGCGCAATACGCGCATCGACGGACCGAAGATGTTTCGCGAGATGCACGACCTCTATTTGGAGAATGTGGTCATCAACGATGCCGACGAAGTATTCTGGAAGTGTAAAGATATTGAGGCAAAGAATCTGGAGCTTCACGACGGCACCTATCCCTTCATGTTCTGCGAGAACGTGAAGATTGAAGGGCTGAAGAGCGATTCAAGGTATGTCTTTCAGTACTGCAAGAACGTGGAGATTAACAATGCCCATATCGTCACGAAGGACTCTTTCTGGGAGTGCGAGAACGTGACCATCACCAACAGCATCCTCGACGGCGAGTACTTGGCATGGCACTCGAAGCATGTGCGACTGGTGAACTGCCATCTGTTAGGCGAGCAGTTGCTGTGCTATGCTCACCATCTGGAGTTAGAGAACTGCTCGTTCGACAAGGCTTGCGACCGTGTCTTTGAGTATAGCGAGGTGGTGGCCGACATTCGTGGGCACATCGAGAACATCAAGAATCCCACCAGTGGCTATATCATTGCTGACTCAATAGGTTCTGTGACCATCGATAAGAATATCCGTCAGCCAGCTGATTGTAGGATAGTTGTACGTACAAGCCCCCTAAGTTAGGGGGATGGGGGTCTGAACAAACGAAGCCCCCAATATAAAACAAGAATGACTATGAAGAAACTCGGTTCAGACTCTCCGCTCGGCTCTGCCGCTTTGCTCTGCAAAGAACCCCCTAACTTAGGGGGCTCAGTCTTTGATGAGATTGTTGAGCGACGTGGCACTAACTGTGTAAAGTGGGATGAGGCACCCTCCACCCTTCACGATGTGATTCCCCTGTGGGTGGCCGATATGGACTTCAAGGTGGCGCCTGCCATACAAGAGGCATTGCGCCGTCGGGTGGAGCATGGCGTCTTCGGCTATAACATCGTACCCGATAGCTACTACGAGGCTGTTATCTCCTGGTTCCATCGTCGCCACGGGTGGACCATTCGTCGCGAGGAGATTCTCTACACCACTGCTGTGGTGCCTGCGATGTCGGTAGTCATCAAGGCGCTCACGATGCCTGGTGAGAAAGTGCTCATCCTCTCGCCTGCCTACAACTGTTTCTTCTCCAGCATCAAGAACAACGGATGCGAGGTGCAGGAGTCAGCACTTATATGGGAAGGGGCAATGGGGTGGACCATTGACTGGCAGGACTTCGAGGCAAAATGTGCCGACGAGAAGACCACCATCTTCCTCCTTTGCAATCCCCACAATCCCACAGGGCGTGTGTGGACCCGTGAGGAGCTGAGATGCATGAACGACATCTGTCAGAAGCATGACGTGAAAGTGGTGAGCGACGAGATACATTGCGAACTGGTGATGCCTGGCCACACGTTTGTTCCTTTTGGTACGGTGGCTCAGGAATATGTGGTGATGAACAGTCCTTCGAAGTCGTTCAATACTGCTGGTCTGCAGATTGCCAACATCATCTGTTCCAATGCCTCTTGGCGTCGCCGCATTGACCGTGCCATCAACATCAACGAAGTATGCGACGTCAATCCTTTCGGTATTGTCGCCCTCCAAGCAGCCTACAACGATAGTGAGGACTGGATCGACGAGCTGAACCAATACCTATGGGGCAACTATCAGGCGCTTTGCCAATTTTTCGCAGAGCAACTGCCCACGCTCGTTGTCAGCAAGTTGGAGGGTACCTATCTCGTTTGGGTCGATGTCTCTGCATTGGGCATTCCCGTTGAGCAGCTCTGCGACCGTCTGCTCCAGGAGGCTCATGTGTGGGTGAACCCAGGCACCATGTACGGCCCTGAGACAGGAAAAGGCTATATCCGCATCAACATTGCCTGTCCTCGCAGTCTTCTCATGGAAGGGCTCAGGCGCATGGAGAAAGTTATTACACTAATACATCCCACACGGCAATGATGTGGCAGATGCTGCCTGCCAGCACGAAGAAATGGAACACGGAGTGCATGTAGCGCCGCTTGTTCAGGGAATAGAACAGGGCACCCGTGATGTAGCACACCCCCTCGGCAATGATCCATGCTACAGCGGCTGTGCTGACGGTGTGGATGAGTGGCTTGAAGGCCACCAGCACCGACAGGCCCATCAGCACGAAGCAGAGCGTTTCCACATGGGAATGCTCTTTTAGTTTGACGAAGCTGACGATGGTGCCAGCAATGGCTGCAGCCCATACGAAAGCAAAGAGCCCATAGCCCCACCAGCCCTCGTTGCGCATGGCCACGAGCGTGATAGGCGAGTAACTGCCTGCTATGTGCCAGTAGATGGCGGCATGATCCCAACGGCGCAGTCGTTCTTTCCATCGCGAAGTGCGAGGCAGGGAGTGGTAGGCCGTCGAGGCGATATAGCTGGCCAGCATGCCAAAGAGATAGAGCGCCACGCCAAAGTCGGCCCATGCGCCATGAGGCACGGCCAGCACGATCAGGATAGTTCCCAAGACAGCACCAAGCGCGATGCCTGCAGCATGCGACCAGGCATTCCACAGTTCCTCGCGCTTGGTGTATCGAATGGGCATTAAAGGGAGGGAGGAGTAAGTAGGAAGTAGGAAGGAGGAAGGAGGAAGTAGGAAGGAGGGTTAGCCTACGGCTTCAGCATCGGCTTCTTCAATTTCCTCGTCCATTGCATCGTCGTAGTACTCAGGCTCTCCGTAGTCAATGTCGTCGTACTCGTCTTCGTACTCCTCGGCATTCACGCCCCAGTAGTAGCCCATGCCATAGTCGAAGATCTCGGCTTCGCAATCCACTTCTTCGCCCTTCTCATCTACAAGGACGTAGCCCTCATTATATTTGCCTACGAGCATACGGGTGTCGTAGTTCTTGTATTCGGGGTCGAACAGGACGACATAGCCTTTGGGCAGGCGCTTGATTTTCTCCCCTTCCATGGTAAGCAGGTAGTACTTGTCATTGTCGCCACCAGTTGCGCCAACCAATATTTTGCCGTTGTAGTTCAGCGTGGAGTATTTGTCCTTGATGATGGTTTCGCCTTCGGTGTTCATCAGGCTATATTTCTCTTTGTTGTAGTTGTAGACGACGAAGTAGTTGTTGTGGAAGCTGGTGACAGAGCATCCTTCCTTCAGCTTCTTCACAATCTCGCCTTGCTTGTTGATGATGGCGGGCTTCGTCTCATCGTCACCAGCAGGCATCCTGACATCCAGCAGACCGTCGATGAAACGGAAATCGTCGGGAGTCATCTCCTTGAACTTCTTGGTGAAGACCACCTCGCCCTTCGTGTCGAGAACGCTCCACTTGGCTCCGTCCTCATCGGGGTCGGCTAAATAGACGATGCCCAGGCCCTCGTTGAAGTTCCATGCGTCGTAGTATTTGAAGGGGATGACCGTCTCGCCGTTCTCGTCGATGTAGCCCCATTTACCGTTCTCCAGCTTCACCATGGCCAGCCCGTCGAAGAAGTTGTAGGCCTGTATGGTTTTCTTTCCCTTGATTTTCTTCAGGTCGAGGACCTTGTTACCCTCCTTGTCGATATAGCTGATGTTCTTGTTGTCATCGACCACAGGGCAGTATTTGCCAGTGAAGGCGCCCACGTCCTTGTATTTGCCTATCTTCTCTACCTTCCCCTCATCGGTAAGTTTATAGAGGGTATAGTGCTCCTCGTCCATGTCATAGACGCTGAAGCAGTCATTAACGACACTCGAGGGCTGGTTGTCGAACTTCGGCTGAAGGATGATGTTGCCGTTCAGATCCATCAGACCCCACTTGCCGTCCTCTTCTTCCTGGAAGGCGATGTAATCAATTGTAAACCCTGTACTCGACGAGCCTCCGAACAGCTTGTCGCAACCTGTCAGCAATAGCATGAGTGCTACGCTCAATGATAAATAAAAAATACGTTTCATGTTGTTTGTTTATAATTATAATGTTTAATGCTCTCTATTGACGGTTAGACGTTTTTTTTGACGGTCAGACGAATTATACGATTTTTGACGGTTAGACGTTTTTTTTCTGACGGTTAGACGAATTATGCGATTTTTGACGGTCAGACGATAGGACGTTTTCTTCGTCTATCCGTCTATAATCTCGTTCGTCCGTCTTAAGCCCGTCTATCCGTCTAATAACCCGTTCATCCGTCTAATCTGCTAGTATGAAGTCCAGCTGTCGGCGCTCCACGTTGGCACGGGCCACTTTGATGCGCACTTCATCGCCCAGCTGGTACTTACGATGGTGGCGACGTCCCACCAGCTGGTAGTTCTTCTCGTCGAACTCATAGTAGTCGCCGTCCAGATCGTGCATGCCTACCAGGCCTTCGCAGTGGTTCTCGTCGATCTCGCAGTAGATGCCGTAGCTCTGCACGCCACTGATGTGGGCGTCGAACTCCATGCCTATCTTGTCGGCCATGAACTCCACCATCTTGTACTTGATGCTGTCGCGCTCAGCATTCTGTGCCGTCTGCTCCATCTCACTCGAGTGTTCGCACAGCTCCTCGTAGTGGTCTTGGTTCGCCGAGCGACCTCCCTCCTGATAGCGTGTCAGCAATCGATGCACCATCGTGTCAGGATAGCGACGGATGGGCGAGGTGAAGTGGGTGTAGTAGTCGAAGGCCAGACCATAGTGCCCGATGTTGTGTGTCGAATACTTCGCCTTCATCATGGCACGCAGGGCCATCGTCTCCACCAGCTTCTGCTCTCTACGGCCCTCGGCATCAGTCATCAGCTTGTTCAGACTGCGCGAGATGGCACCACGCGTGCCGCTGGTCTTGATCTTATAGCCGAAGGGCGCTACTACCATGCGCAGGTTCTCCAGTTTCTGCGGATCGGGCTGGTCGTGCACACGATAGGGCAGCGTCTTCGCCTTCGTGCCTTTGGGCACACGTCCTATCATTTCAGCCACCGTTCTGTTGGCCAACAGCATGAACTCTTCGATGAGCTGGGTGGCCAGGGTACTCTTCTTGAAGAAGCAACGGGTGGGCTTGCCATTCTCGTCGATGTCGAAGTGCAGCTCCTCGCGGTCGAACTTCACGGCACCGTTCTCGAAGCGGCGCTCGCGCAGTTTCTGAGCCATCTGGCTGAGTATGCGCAGTCCCTCTGAAAGCTCATCCTCGCTCCCTTTCCCTTTGGAGGGTGCGGTCAGTATCTCCTGCACCTCCTCGTAGGCATAGCGCCGATCGCTCTTGATGACGGTATGTGCCAGATGCCACTTCTTGATGTTGGCATCCTTGTCCAGGACGAAGATCACGCTGTAGCACAGCTTCTCCTCGTTGGGACGGAGCGAGCAGATGAAGTTGCACAGGCGCTCAGGCAGCATCGGTATGGTGCGATCCACCAGATACACGCTCGTGGCCCGTTGCTGTGCCTCCTTGTCTATAATAGAACCCTCGGTGACGTAGTGGCTCACGTCAGCAATGTGAACGCCGACCTCCCATAAGCCTCTCTCCCCGCCCTCTCCAGAAGGAGAGGGAGCCGTCGTGGAGTTCCCCCTCTCTTTGGAGGGGGTTAGGGGGAGGCTTCGTATCGACAATGCATCATCAAAGTCCTTGGCGTCAGCAGGGTCGATGGTGAAGGTCAGCACATCGCGGAAGTCCTCGCGCCGGGCTATCTCCTCCGGTGTAATCTCGGCAGAGATCTTGTTGGCAGCATCTTCCACGCGCTGTGGATATTTGTAGGGCAGGTCATACTGTGCCAGGATGGCATGCATCTCCACGTCGTTGTTGCCCTGCTGGCCCAGGACGTCGATGACTTCGCCCACCAGGTTCTTCGACTCAGGGCCAGGCCACTGGGTGATTTTCACCACCGCCTTCTCGCCCGTCTTGCCGCCCTTCAGCTTCTTCTTGGGAATGAGGATGTCGTGCACGAAGATGTTCCCCTCAGTCACGAGGAAGGCATAGTCCTTCTCCACCTGCAGGATGCCCACGGCCTGGTTGTGCTTACGCTCCAGAATCTCCGTCACGATGGCCTCCTTGATATGGTTCTGACGGCGAGCCATCATCGCCACACGTACACGGTCGCCACCCATTGCACTCATCGAGTTGCGCTCGCTCACGAAGATGGGCTTGCCTCCGTCGTCAGGCATGAACGAGTTCTTGCCGTTGGCCTTGCGGATGAACGTACCCTCCTGCACCTGGGTCTTCAGGTTCAGGCGATAGGTCGAGTTGTCCACCTTGCTCAGATAGTCATCCCACGCCATCTCCTCCATCACATCCACAGCCAGCATCTTGGCAGGATGCGTGTCCAGTTTCAGGGCCTTGAACACCTGCTTAAAACTCAGTGCCTCGCCCGGATGAGCCTGAAAGAGCCCCTGCACGGCATCGGCCACCTGTCGCTTCGACAGTCGTCTTCCTCCTTTTCTTTGTCCCATAGCAATATTGGTTTTAGTTCCTTTTATGCGGCATCTCTATTACGCCGCAAAGTTACAAAATCTTTTTTTAACGACCAACTTTTTTCCTATAAAATCTCTCTGCATAGCCATAAGGTTAAGCCTCATGAAAAAACAAATGCCGTTTCTTGGCCTTGAAGGCGGCATCTCCGGGCACTGGAAACTGCACCTCGACGGCCTCGAAACACGTCCTGTTCTCATGTGGGCAACTATTTGCAAGGCGAGCCGCAGCCGATGGTCGCCATTGTATCTTGATTGCAATGGCAAAGGTACAACTTTTTTCCGAGGTGTGCAAGTGTTTTGCAAAATCATTTTCAAATTATTTTGGGGCACAGACACGCGATTCGCCCCCACCACCGTCAGCCCTGCAAACGGTATAGTACCATAGTACCATAGTACCATTTGCATTTTCAGTTTCGCATGGCAAAAAATCTAAGCATATATATAATATAATAATAATTGTACTATTTCAGGTTACTAAACACTCTGCCTTATCCCTGAATACGGTTGAATTTTTTCCGTATTGTGTTTTCAATTTTCGAAATGGTACTATGGTACTATATGGGTCGAATAATTCTCTTAACCCTTGTGTGGCTATATAAAAAACGAGGTATGCAAGGTTTTTGCAAATTTATTTTCAAATTATTTTGTGGGGCCAAAACGTGATTCACCCTGTCCGTCAGCCTGCAACGGTATAGTACCATAGTACCATTTGCATTCTCAGTTTTTGTCCGCCAGCCCTGTAAATGGTATAGTACCATAGTACCATTTGTATTTTCAGTTCCGTATGGTACCATCCTGCTTTCGCTGATTGCATAACTTTAACAAATGAAAAATTAGTGCCATTATTTTTGTGTCTTTACAGAAAAATGATTATCTTTGCACGCAAGTAACTAAAAGCAATATGAACGAAATACAGACCATTCAGAGCAAGATATATGAAATACGAGGCCAGCGAGTAATGCTTGACCGCGATCTGGCAGAGTTATATCAGGTAACTACTGGCAACTTGAATAAAGCGGTAAAGAGAAACATCAGAAGGTTTCCTCCAGACTTCATGTTCCAATTGACAAAAGAAGAGTTTGAGAAACTTAGAAACGATTTGATATTCCAAAATGGAATTTCAAGTTGGGGCGGTACTCGTAAACTGCCTTATGCTTTTACAGAGCAGGGACTTGCTATGCTTTCAGGTATTCTGAATAGCGATATAGCTATTGATGTAAATATCTCCATCATGCGCGCTTTCGTTGCCATCCGACGGATGGCCGCTGCCTTGCCAAAACCCGATGTGGTTGCCGACGTGGCCCAGCTGCGAAAAGATTTCGAGGAATTAAAACTCGACATCGAAGACATTCTGCACGACCAGAACGATATCAATGAAAGCACCCGCCTGCAACTTGATGCCATCAGCACGGCCCTCGCTGAGCTGCAATCACCCAAACAGAAGCCCAGGCGCAGGATAGGGTTTATACAGGACGAGGAGAAATAAGAAATAAAACATAAGGAGACTCCAACAGGCCAGGTGTCAAATGAAATAGAAAATAAAAACGGGAAACCATATTGGTTATACAAACAAACATTGGCATCCGATAAATAAACATAACCCCATGAGTAAGAATCTATTTAAGAATGACGAAGAATTAAACAAGGCACTTGATGAGATTTCTGAGGCCTATAGCAAACCTCCGACAGCAAGTGAATATAGATTTATTGCCGTATGGCTACTTTTATTGCCAATTTTAGGAATAATAGGATATATATATGATTGGTCATGGCTGTTCTATATTACAGGAGGAATGATTGCACTAACTGAAGTGTTCTTTCTTTTTACAGGAGCACTCCGATGTTTAGGATCTATATTGTTTGTTGTATCATGCATAATCGGGTATGGCATTACAAAATCCTTATGGACAGGTCTATTGTTAGGTTCTTGTATTACTGCATTCATATTAAGCATTGGACTTATTGGAACTATGTGTTTTTCTGGTATGTCAACTATAAATGAATGGTTTAAAGGTAGCAAGGAGCGTTGATGCATCGCCATCTACTGGATATGGTTCATATTCCTCTTCGACATACGATAATGAGGAGGATGAGGACAACATGTCTAGCTTCACCCCTGCTATGGAAGATGACATGGAAGACAACGGCATGAGGTGATATATGGATAATATCGGTGAGGCAGGTTAGTATTAAAAGAAACTTAATCAGGACTGCATAAGTCCTGAGGGGGCGTCGGTGCCGTAAATCACTCTTTCCTCTTTTCAACGAATTCACGTTAGTCTATTTCCAGTGCCAAGGGCTGTGGAGGCAGGCCTTTGGGTAGGGTAACGGTGATGAGGTTGCCACTGATGCGATGCTTCAGGCGCTTGCCTGTGCTGAGCAGGCGGATGCTGGTGCTTCAAAATGGGGCACCTTTAATTGTAAGCGGGATTAGAACACGCACGCCCATCCGAACTTACGAACCAGTTCTTGCAGGAGATTGTGGTCACGCACGGGAATGGTGATGGAAACGGTCTCACGCTGAATATCACGTTGCGTTATGTTTGCTGTGTCGAGGTCGTACTGAGTTTGCATGTTCATCCATATGTCAGCTGGGATGGCAAAGGCTTTCTCCAAAGCAACAGCAACGCTGAGTGAAACGCTACGCTTGCCATTTATGGTTTCACTGAGCACTGAGGTCTTAATACCTGTCTCGGCAGCTAACTGTTTCTGGGTCATGCCTCGCTCTTTCAGTTCGTCCTTAATCATTTCGCCTGGATGTGTGGCGACGAATGGGGTTAATTCTTTCTTATTCATAATGTTTCGAGATTTCAAATAATAATGCATTTACTATAATACCTGTTTCGTCAGGCGAACTATGGAAGAAAAGGCGATACTGGTCGTTAATCCAGACAGCGTCAACACCATTAAGGTAACCTTTCTTTTTCTCATAGTGGAGCGACTTGATTAAGAAAAGATCCTCTAATCGACGGGCACTCCTGATGTAGTTAACCACCTTGATATATCGTTTCACGATGTCTTTCGACAACCGTTTGTACTGGTGGTCTTGCGTCTTGCCAGTGGCTTTAGAGTTCTTCTAAAGCCGTGTTCTCAAATTCAATATTCATGTGGATATTGTTGTCTAACGGCTGCAAAGATAATAAAAAATTCGCAAACGATTAGCGTTTTTGCGAATTTTTGTGTTATTTAACGAAATAGTGTTTCGACTAATGTTTTAAATCGTCAAGAGGCTTATCTGAACAGCGAGTATCAAAAAACAGGCTGGATTTTCATCTGAATGTGATGAAATGCCTGCCTAAGTGTATGAAATCTTAGTCGATCTCCAATGCCAAGGGCTGTGGAGGCAGGTTCTTGGGTAGGGTGACGGTGATGAGGTTGCCACTGATGCGATACTTCAGGCGCTTGCCTGTGCTGAGCAGGCGGATGCTGTGAGTAGGCAGGTTTGTGCTCCAGCTCAGCTCTGGGGGTAGAGTGGTGGTATCGGCAGGTGGGCAGTAGATGGCATATTTCTTCGTACCGTCTTTAGAAGCCGTGAACCAGAGTGCCCCTTCATGATAGTGGGGCGTGATGGTGGTGCCGTAGATGGCCTGTCCGTTGGTCTTCAGCCATTGTCCTATCTCATGCAGGCGATTGGTGGCCTCGGCATTGATGAGTCCCTCAGGGGTAGGGCCTACGCCAAGGACAAGGTTGCCTCCTTTGGCAACAACCTCTACCAGCGTACTGATGACTTCGCGAGCCGTCTTGTAACGGGCATGGGGAGTGTAGCCCCAGTCATCGGTCAGGGGGATGCAGCTCTCCCAAGGATATGGTAGTTGCTCTTCGGGGATGGTGCGCTCAGGCGTCAGGTAGTTCTCGTAGGGGCCTCGGATGGTACGGTCAACAATGATGAGGCCTGGCTGATGGCTACGCGCCATACGTGCTAAGGCAGGCATGTCGATGTCCTGCCCATAGCGGCCTGGCCACACCCAGCCGCCATCGAGCCAGAGAATATCCACCTGGCCGTAGTTAGACAGGATTTCCTCTATCTGACGATGGGTGAAGCGCTTGAACTGCTCCCATCGCCAGGGGTACTGCTCTATGGGATAGTTGACGTTGCGGCCTTTCTTGGCATAGGTGTCCCACCAGTAGTACTGCGAGTGCCAGTCGGGCTTGGAGAAGTAGGCACCAATCGTAAAGCCTTCTTGACGGAAGGCATGAAAGACATGCTTCAGCACGTCTCGGCGTGGGTCGTCCTTAAAGGCGTGCTGGGCGATGGAATAGTCGGTCTCCTGCGAGTCGTACATACAGAAGCCGTCGTGGTGCTTTGTGGTGAAAAGCATGTATCTCATGCCTGCATCGCTGCATGCCTGTGCCCACTGGGCAGGGTCGAACTGTGTGGGGCAGAACTCGTCAGCCAGTCCCCAGTACCAATCCAGATATTGCTGATAGGTGCGTGTGGTGTCGCGTGTAATCCAAGGCTCGTCGCAGATGCTCCATGATTCTACGATGCCTGGCACGGCATAGATGCCCCAGTGCAGCAGTACGCCGAACTTCAGGTCCTGCCATTGATGCAGGTTCTTCACCACTAACGGGTCTGTAGGCCATTCGTATTCTTCTGACTGCTCATGAATGTTATTGGTCTGTGCAGTGGCTGTCAGGGCCAGTGCAACAGCTACCAAAATGGAGAAAAGTCGTTTGATTTGCATATTATTAGGTTGTTTGGGTGCAAAGTTACAAAAAAATATGTAACTTTGCCCTGAAAAACAGCGCGAAGATAGGCTGCACCTCGGAAAAACTCAAATTAATTTGGTTTTTCGCTCGGTTTGCACTACCTTTGCACCCAAATACAGGAAAAGTTATGAAGATACTTATAACGGGAGCCAGCGGATTCATTGGCTCGTTCATCGTGGAGGAAGCACTGAGGCAGGGCATGGAGACTTGGGCAGCAGTGAGAGGCAGTAGCTCGAAGCAATTTCTGCAGGACGAGCGCATCCGTTTCATCGAGCTGAACCTAAGCAGTCAGAAAGACCTGGAGGAGCAGCTTCGTGACCATGAGTTCGACTATGTGGTGCATGCTGCAGGCGTGACGAAATGTCTGAAAAAGGAGGACTTCTTCCGTGTGAACACTGAGGGAACGAAGAACCTGGTGCGAGCACTGATGGCGCTGAAGATGCCGTTGAAGCGTTTCGTCTATGTCAGTTCGCTCAGTGTCTATGGCGCTATCCACGAGAAACAGCCCTACACGGCCATTCGCGAGGATGACACGCCGAAGCCTAACACGGCCTATGGCAAGAGCAAACTGGAGGCTGAACGCTGGTTGGACGAGCTGAATAGTGCTGACGAGAGCCGTGCCTATCGCGAGGAGGTGGGCGAGTTCCCCTACGTCGTGTTGCGACCCACGGGTGTCTATGGCCCTCGCGAGCGTGACTATTTCCTGATGGCGAAGAGCATCAAGCAGCACTCAGACTTTGCTGTGGGCTACAAGCGGCAGGACATCACCTTCGTCTATGTGCTCGACGTGGTGCAGGCCGTGTTCCTGGCCTGCGAGTGGGGACAGACGGGGCGCAAGTATTTCCTGTCAGACGGCGAGGTGTATCAGAGTACCACTTTCAGCGACCTCATCCGTGAGGAGCTGGATCATCCGTGGTGGATACGCATCAAGGCCCCCATCTGGGTGTTGCGTGTGGTGACTTTCTTAGGCGACAAGTGGGGACACCTAACAGGCAAGATCTCGGCATTGAACAACGATAAGTATCACATCCTGAAACAGCGCAACTGGCGTTGTGACATCGAGCCGGCTCGCAAGGAGCTGGGCTATGAGCCCCTCTATCAGTTGGAGCAGGGTGTAAAAATGACGATTAGATGGTACAAGGAGAACGGTTGGCTGTAAAAGCCTCCCCCAACCCCTCCTTGAGAGGGAGGGGAGCTACTACGCTTTTATTGTTCGAGCGGGTGGTGATAGGCTATGCCGTTCTGACACTGCTGTTGATGCTGGTGCTGTGGGGACGGCTGGTGAATCCTGGCTCTATGTTGCTGCTCAGGGTAGGAGCAGTGGTGATGACCGTTGGCCTGTGGCAATTGTACCGTTGGAAGCCCTCGAAGCTGACAATGTTGTTACGTGTGGCAGGACAGTTGGCGCTATTGAGCAGGTGGTATCCTGATACGTACGAGTTCAACCGTCTGTTCCTGAACCTCGACCATGTCTTTGCAGGATGGGAACAGGCCATCTTCGGCTGTCAGCCGGCATTGTTGTTCTCGCAGAACTTTTCCTCGCCTGTGCTTAGTGAACTGCTGAGTCTGGGTTATGTTAGCTACTTCCCCATGATAGCTGCCGTGGCTTTCTACTATTTCTTGAAATGCTATGACCGTCTGTCCTATTGCACGTTTGTCATTCTGGCATCGTTCTTCCTTTTTTATGTCATCTTCATCTTCCTGCCCGTAGCAGGACCTCAGTTCTATTACGAAGCGGTGGGCTTTGACCAGATAGCACAGAGCAATTTCCCTGACTTGGGTCACTATTTCTACCAACATCGGGAGATGGTGTCCTTGCCTGGTGCTGAGGGCGGTCTGTTTCACGATTTGGTGCAGCAGGCCCACGATGCAGGCGAACGACCCACAGCGGCCTTCCCCAGCAGTCATGTGGGCATCAGCGTGGTGCTGCTCTGGTTAGCATGGGAGACTCGTTCCCGTGCATTGTTTATCCCGTTGCTCATCCTGACGGTGCTCATGTTCTTTGCCACGTTCTACATACAGGCTCACTATGCCATTGACGCTATCGCCGGCATCTTTGTGGGGACAGGCATGTATTTCCTATTCCGATGGGGATTTCGACTACAGAGGGAAGACTATAGAATTTAGACTACAGACGATAGACGAAAATGTAATCATGATGAAGAAACTGTCCTATTATCTGCTTTATGGCGTGGTCAAGTTGTTGTCGTTGCTACCTTTTTGGGTGCTCTACGGGATGGCCGACTGCTTCTTCGTGCTGATCTACTATATAGTGAGGTATAGGCGGAAAGTGGTACGCAAGAACCTCACGACATCGTTTCCAGAGATGAGCGAGCAGGATATAAAGCAGACAGAGCGTCGCTTCTATCGCTGGCTGTGCGACTATGGTGTCGAGACCATCAAGCTATTGAGCATCAGCGACAAGTCTTTGCTGAAACGCATCGAATTTAGGGGTGTAGACCAGATGGAGAAGGTGTTCGACGAGGGGCGCAACTGTGCCGCCATTCTTGGGCACTATTGCAACTGGGAATGGCTGTCGGCCACAGGACTGGCCTTCAAACGCTATCCGCAGGCTGTCATGGGACTCATCTATCATCCTCTGTACAGCGATGCCTTCGACCATCTGTTCATCGATATTCGTTCGGCTCATGGAGGTTCGTGCGTGCCCAAGCAAGACATTCTGCGGCAGCTGGTAACGATGAAGCGTGAGCAGTGTTACTATCTTTTTGGCTATATTAGCGACCAGGCTCCCCGCTGGCATAACATCCATTTTTGGCTCGACTTCCTCAATCATGATACTCCTGTCTTCACTGGTGGTGAGCGCATCATGAAGAAGATGGACGATGCCGTATTCTATGTCGAGATGGAACGCCCGAAGCGTGGCAAATATATATGTACCTTCCGATTGGTGAGCGCCCATGCAGCCCAAGAGCCAGAAAACCAGATTACCATTCGGTTCTTCCAATTGCTCGAAGAGACAATCCGTCGCCAGCCTGCTTTCTACCTGTGGACGCATAATCGCTGGAAACGCACCCACGAGGAGTTCGACAGGCAGTATGTGATGGTGAACGGCAAGGCGATACCGAGAGAGAACTTGGAAGGATGAGTTAAGAATTAAGAATTAGGAAGTGAGAAGGAGCATTGACATCAATCCGAAATACGAACACTTACGGGCGTTCATAGAGCGTATCCCTGACATGATGGAAGTTGAGGGAACGTATATCTATGGCGGCAGGCGAAACCTCATCGTGAAGATGACGGCGACGGATGGCACAGTACTCAATGTGAAGCGCTTCCAACAACCACGTTGGTTGAATCGCTTTATCTACTCTACGGGCATCCGAAACCCCAAAGGACGACGTGCTTTCACCTATCCTGCCATCTTGTTGGCAAAGGGCATCGAGACGCCTGAAGCTGTGGCCTATATAGAAGACTGCAATACCATCGGACTGCTGCAACAAAGCTGGTTCGTCAGCATCCAGTGTCCCTACGAGCATCTCCTCTATGAGTTGGGTGATGCCAAGCCAGAGCTCTATGAGCCGATGGCTAAAACGCTGGCCCGTTTTGCTGCCCACATGCACGACAAGGAAGTGCTGCATCTTGACTTCTCACCTGGGAATATCCTTTGGGAGGAAGGAGGGAGCTTTTCCATCGTTGATATCAACCGTATGCGCTTTGGTGCTGTCTCCATGAACGATGGTGCCAAGAGCTTTGCCCGCCTCTGGGGCCCCAAGCGGTTCATCCAGCTATTAGTAGAGGAATATGCCCATCAGCGTGGCTTTAATCCAGAGGCCTGCGTAGCTATCACTATGAAGGAGCGTACCCGCTTCTGGACACGCTATCAGAAGAAACGTGAAATGGAATTCAAATTGGAACTATGAGACTACACAACGAGACCAACTACGATATCCGCATCCTCCAGCAGAAAATCATTGGCAACTTGGAAGCTATAGACCAAGTCTGCCGTGAGCATGGCCTGCGTTATTACCTCTGGGCAGGCACTATGTTGGGGGCTGTACGCCATAAGGGCTTTATCCCCTGGGATGACGATATGGACATCTGCATGCCACGACCCGACTATGAGCAGCTCATCAGTCATTGGCGCGAGTGGTTGCCTCAGCCCTACGAGGTCATCGCCACTGAGACTGACCCCACCTATCCCTATCCGTTTGCCAAGATTGAAGATGCATCGACAACCGTCCTCGAGCGTCCTGACTTCAAATTTTTGGAAGGCGTTTATATTGATGTGTTCCCCATCGACGGTGTCCCTTCTGACGAGCAGAAGCGTAAGAAACATTTTAAGCATTACAAGTTCTGGCGCCATTTGCTCTTCTTGCGTGGTCGTGACCCCTTCAAACATGGGCACGGTCCTCGTTCGTGGTTGCCTTGGTTATTGCACAAGACGTTCTCGTTGGCCTGGTTGCAACGCAAGGTACGTAGCTACATGGTGAAATACGACTATGAGCAGTCTGCTTATGTTTGTGACTATGACGACGGACTGCGAGGCTGCATAGAAAAACGGGTTTTAGGCACTCCGCAGTTCTATCCCTTTGAGGACAAGCAGTTTATGGGCGTGGAGCACTACGACGAATACCTCTCCAACAAATACGGGGACTATATGCAACTGCCCCCTGTGGAGAAGCAGATTCAGCACCACTTCTTTCGTTTAGACTTGAACCGTCCCTACAAGGAGACAACCATAGAAGAGATGATATGAAGATACTCGTTGTCCGCTTCCGACAGATGGGTGATGCCATCCTGGCCACACCGTTGCTCAGCACACTGAGGAAGAACTTCCCAGATGCCGAAATCGATTTTGTGCTCAATAAGCGCATAGCCCCCCTCTTCGAGGGCCATCCGGCCATCAGTCGTATCATCACCTTCACTGACGATGAACGGCATTCGTTCTTTACCTATATCCGTAAGGTGTGGCGCATTGTTCATCAGACACGTTATGATGCCATCATCGACATGCGCTCTACTGTTAATACCATGCTCTTTGCCCTTTTCTCCCTGCGCAGCAAATGGCGTATCGGCATTAGAAAACCTTATACATGGGGCATTTTCAACCATCGCTTTGAGGGGTGTGAGGACAATGAGAGCATGATAGACCACAACCTGAAACTGAGCCTTCCCCTTCGAGGGCAGGACGAACGGGACTGGATAGTAGAAAGGAACCTCTCGCTGAGCATCACGGAAAAGGAAAAACAGGACTTCCGTAGCTATATGGAGCACCAAGGCATCGATTTCAGCTGTCCTGTGCTACTTATCGGCGTGACGGCAAAATTGGAACACAAAACATGGCCGGAAGACAGAATGACTGAGACTTTGCGTCGCTTCATCGAGGCCTATCCCCAGTGGCAGCTCATCTTCAACTATGCTCCAGGCCGTGAAGCCGAGAATGCCCGTCGCATCTGTGAACAGTTGGAATGCCCCCCAAATGTGGTGATGAACGTCGAAGCCAAAAGTCCTCGTCAGCTGGCCGCTATGGCAGCCAACTGTTCTGCCTACTTCGGTAACGAAGGGGGCACCCGCCATATTGTCCATGCGATGGGGCGTCCTTCATTGGTCATCTGTTCGCCTGGTGCCAGCAAGACTACCTGGCTGCCTCAGGATACTGATATTCTGGCTATTGGTATTGATGCCGTGAGCTATGACCTCATTACCGTAGATAAGGTGTGGCCGGAACTGCAACGGTTCTGCGAAACATTATTGAAATAGGGAAATGGTATCATTCGTCATCTTAAACTATAATAGCAGCGAACTGGTTAGGAAGTGCGTGGCCAGCATCAAGGAATATATGCCGGCCGACAGCTATGAGATCATTGTCGTTGATAATGGTAGTCGCCCTGAAGAATATGCACTCTTAGACGGGATGCAGAGCGAACATTGCCGCATTGTCCGTAAAGAAGTGAATACTGGCTTCGGCACAGGCAATATGATTGGTGCCAGTGTGGCACAAGGCCGCTATCTCTGCTTTCTCAACAGCGACGTCTTCCTGGTCGAGGACTGTGTCACACCGCTATGCCAGTATCTCGACAGCCATCCAGACGTGGGTTGTATAACCCCCGTGCAGCAGAAGACCAGTGGATGCCGTTCGCGCTCTTTCCGTCACGATACAGGTATCTGGCACGAGCTGGTGGGCGACAGTATCCGTGAGCGATTCCTGCCCAGGAAGTTTCCGCCTCGCGACAGCATCCTCAAAGAAAGTACGGAGCCCGTCAGCGTGATGCAGATTAACGGGTCGTTCATGCTCTTTCCTGCCGAGAAGTTCTGGGCTATAGGAGGCTTCGACACCAGCATCTTCCTTTATTACGAGGAGTACGACCTGGCTAAGCGCCTGCAGATGCATGGGTGGAAACGTATGGTACATCCCCGCTACACCTTCCTCCATGTGCATGATGCCTCCACCTCGGCTATGCGCCGACAGGCATTGCGTGAGAGCTATGTTTCCCGGATTTATACCTACAGGAAATATCACGGCATGCTCACCACATTCATCTATCAGGCCATTCTGACCCTACAGCTCATTTTCAAACCCAAGAAATGGTATATCCTGCCCACAGCGGCGAGCAGGCATGTGCTGGCGCACTCTATGCGCCACCAAGCAAACGGGCATAAAGGCTGATATACTGTTGCGTGTATCGTTCATAAGAGAAATCTTGAGAATGATGCAGGGCAGCCGTGGCAGCCTCGCTGTCTTTTTGCCAGCTGGAAAGTCCTTGCCTGACCGTGGCTGCCATGGCCTCAGGGGCATAGTCGTCGAAGTAGGTGGCATGGCTGCCGCATATCTCAGGCAGGCTGCTGAAACGGGAAGTGAAGACCTTGCAACGGAAGCGCATGGCCTCAAGCACAGGGATGCCGAAGCCCTCCAGACGGCTGGGAAACAGGAAGGCTTGGGCATGGGCATAGAGCCAGCGCTTTTCCTCGTCTCTGATCTTCCCGGTCATGACGACGCGCCCCTCGCCCTGTTCGCTGACAAGCCTGCGCAGTTCCTGGGCAAAGACGAAATGGTCGTCGCCGCAGATATATAGCTTGTGGTCGGGAAAGTGGTGCATCATGGGCACGAGGGTCTGGAAGTTCTTCTTCTCGCGTATCTGGCCGATGGTGAAGAAGAAGGGCTCGTGGTCGCTGCTGACGAAGGCAGGGCGCTGTTGTGGCTCGTCTTCATGACTGGCAATGCCGTTGTAGATGACATCTATAGGAGTAAGGAGTGAGGAGTTAGGAGTAAGTGACGGATAGTGCTGGAAAATGTCGTCCTTCACATACTGGGAGATGCACGTCAGGTGGTCGCTGCGCCGCATGCGCCACCACAGCTGCACCACATGGCGCAGACGGTGGAGTCCGCTCTTCTCACGCAGAAAATTCAAGTCGTGCACGGTGAGCAGCTGCACCGTCCGGCTGTCGCCGCCACGCAGATGGAACTGCTGGTCGGTGGCATGCCACAGGTCGATGTGCTTGTCCAGTTTCTTCAAGTCCTCACGCTTACGGCTGCGACGGATATAGTCGATGTGCGCCCCGAATGTTCCCACAAGATGGTCGGGCACTATGAATATAAAATGTATATCCGAAAGCGGGGTCTGAGCCAGCAACGGGGCGTAGTTGCGGGCTATCTCGCCAAAACCATTCACGTCGGCCAAGTGTGAGAAATCTATCAGGACATTATACATTTCTTTTTCTTTAATTTAGAATTTAGGTTTTAGAGGTGTTGCCCTGCGGGCAAGTAAGATTTTAGATGTTAGAAGTACTTCCTACTTCTTCCTTTCTACTCGGCGTAGCCGACACCTCTTAATTCTTCCTTCTTCCTTCTTAACTCCTGTAGGGTTTGTCGAAATCCAGTACGTGGAAGTTATGCTGGCGTTGGTGGTCGCCATCGGGGATGGTCATGTAATCGCCATATTTATGGCTGAGGTAGGTGTGGTATTGCTCTACGCCCAGCACCGTCTCGCCCTCGAAAGGGTAGGGGGTAGGCGTGCCCAGCACCTCTTTCTTCATGGCTCCGTGCCGACCGTCGTCATAGTCGGCCACAAGGGTTGACTGCTCGTAGTCGTACTTCAGCAGCAGTCGGCGAATCTTCTGCTGTACGCCCTGCATGGTATAGACCTTGCGACAGAGCAGGGGTACCCACGACGAAGGGCCGTGGCCATGCTTGTAGGGGTCGCGATGGATGAGGTAGAGCACACGCTTCCAGTATTCGTAGCGGGCGAAATGGAAACGGGTGGTGAGTGGTAAGTGGTGAACGGAGGGCACACCGTCGATGGGAAACACATCTATATAAATGCCACCCAGATAGTGTAGGTGAGTGCGTTCGATGAGGGTGGTGCTGGCATCCTGCACTTTGCCGAAGGGTAGGGGATATTGCCTGTCGTTTTCGGCACACACAAACTCGTAAGGCTCTGGTAGCCACTCACGACTATGGGCAATGAACTGCTCATAGTCAGGGCGTGGCATGGCAATGTCGATGTCGTCGTCCCAAGGAATAAACCCCTTATGACGTACTGCCCCAATCATCGTGCCTGCCCAAATGTAGTAGCACAACTGATGCTCGCGGCAGGTCTTATCCACCGCCATCAGGATGCGCAGGATGCGCTTATGCAGCATATCAACGTCGTAGGTCGCCATAAAAACTCCTAACTTCTCCCCTCAAAAAGTGCCTTTGCCCTAAAGTAGTCTTCGGGCGTGTCCAGCTCGTAGCTGAAGAGGTCGGTAGTATCTACCACACGGAAGGTGTGTCCTTGAGGGATAAGGCGCTCAAATGCCCGTTCATAGAAGTCGTTGATGCGCTTTTCCGTCAGTATCATCTGATCCAGCTCCTCGGCAAGCGCCTCGCTATATTTGGCCGTAATCTTTTCTATACCCACACTTTCGCCCAGGGCGTCCTCAGGGCGACAGGTCTTGTTGATTTCGGTGATGCACATATTGCGATCTACCACCACCTTCATTTCTTCCTCGCCCAGTTCGTGACGATTCAGTGCCAGGGCAGAGCATTTTTGACGAGCCACACGCAACACGGCCTCGGCATCGCAGAGAATGTCGCTGTCCATCAGCAGGAATTCCTGTCCACGTACTATCTGCATGGCCATCCATAGCGAGAAGATGTTGTTGTTGTGCTCGTAGTCTTCGTTATGGGAGAAATGAATGGTGATGCGAGGTGCCAGATAAGAGGTGAGCGCCTGCTGAATCATCTCGCCCTTGTAGCCAGTAACTACTAGGAAATCTTTGATGCCTGCTGCCACCATCGCATCGACGGTGCGTTGCAGCAAGGTCTTGCTACCTATGGTGAGCAGGCATTTCGGCCTCTCGCTGGTCAATGGGCGCAGGCGTTTGGCCATGCCCGCAGCTAAGATGACTCCAATCATTACTTTTACTCCTTATTCCTTACTACTTACTACTCTCAATATCGTATCGACTACCGTCTGCGTCTGCTCCTTGCGCCCTAAGGTAATGCGTAGGCACGATTCCAAGCCCTTGTCGGTCATAAACTTGATCTTATAGTGCTGTTCGGCCAGCGCCTGCTGCAAGCGTTCCTTGATTTCAATGGGGTACTTGATGAGGATGAAGTTGGCCACACTCTTATACACTTTGAAGCTAGGCTTGCTGCCCAGTTCCTTCTTGTATAGCTGGCGCCCCCATTCCATATCATCGGCCACGCGACGGTAGTGTTCGTCGCTGTCAAGGGCGGCCAACGCCACAGCTTCCGAGAAGCGGTTGTAGCCTAAATACTTGTTGA
Source organism: uncultured Prevotella sp. (assembly GCA_905233825.1). Lineage (GTDB taxonomy): Bacteria > Bacteroidota > Bacteroidia > Bacteroidales > Bacteroidaceae > Prevotella. Next base: position 21,350 of record CAJOFE010000006.1, read on the forward strand.
TATAGCTCACGAAGTGGTCGTGCCCCTCGCCGATGAAGCCGAAACCGCAACGTAGCCCAGGCAGACCGTAGAACTTCGACAAAGTACGCGAGATGATTAGGTTGCGATAGCGTTTTACCAACGGAGCAATGTAATCGGTGTCGCTGGTGATAAAGCTGGCGTAAGCCTCGTCGATGAGTACCATTGTGTCCTGAGGGATGTTCTCCATGATGTGTCCTATCTCCTCGCTTGTCAGACTGTTGCCCGTAGGATTGTTGGGTGAGGCCAGCAGCAGCATGCGGGGATGAATGCGGTTGGTGTATTCAATCACCTCATCGACGTCGTAGGCAAAGGTGTCGTCCTGCTCGTGCAGGGGATACATCTCAAATGTGCCATAGCATTCGCTTGCTACTTTGTTGTAGTACCACCACGAATACTCGGGAATAAGTATCTTTTTGTTGTCACCCTTCATCAAGTAGTAATGGATAGCGTTCTTCAGGATGTCCTCACCACCATAGGCCAACAGCACCTGTTCCTCGGGCACGCCATAGATTTCGCTTAGGCGCACGCTGACCACGCTTTTCTTTCCCTGGTCGTAGATGCGGGTGTAGAAGCACAGCGTCTTCGGGTCGAATGTTCTGATGGCTTCCACCACTTTCTCGCTGGGTTCAAAGTTAAACTCGTTCCTGTCTAAATAATTCAATGTTTCTTGCATATTCTTTCAAATTTGCTGCAAAGGTACAAAATAATTGTGATAATAAAATATGAATTATGAATTATTTTGTACCTTTGCACCCAATTATGGCAGAAAGGACCATCATAGGGTTTGATGCAAAACGCATCGTGCGCAATGGTACGGGCTTAGGCAGCTATGGACGGACGTTGGTGAACGACCTCGCGAGGTTGGATGAGTTCGACCTGCGTCTTTATGTGCCTGATGGTGGTATGGTGCAGCTGCGTTCACAGATTGTGGGGCGCGCGAACGTATCTTTCTGCTATCCTCCTCATGCCTTCACCTCGTTGGGAAAGGCACTTTGGCGCAGCAGAGGAGTGGTGAAACAGATGAGTGCCGACGGGGTGCAGCTCTATCATGGCCTGTCGGGCGAGCTGCCTCGTGGCATCAGCGAGAGTGGAATCCGTACGGTCGTTACCATTCATGATCTTATCTTTATGCGTCATCCGGAATATTACAACCGTGCTGATGTGAAGATTTATACCAAGAAGTTCTTCCGTACCTTGCGTGAGGCTGATCGCATCGTGGCTATCAGTGAGTGTACGCGTCGTGACATCTGCGAGCTGGGCGAGATTGACGCTTCTCGGGTAGATGTAATATATCAGAGCTATGCACCGCGTTTCACTGAAGAGCCAGAGCCGGCAAAGATGTGGCAGGTGCGTGAGAAGTACGACTTGCCCGATCGCTATGTGCTCTGCGTGGGCAGCATTGAGGAGCGGAAGAATGTGCTGCTGGCCGTGAAGGCGCTGCATCGGCTGCCAGATGATGTGTCGCTGGTCATCGTAGGGCGCCAGACGCCTTATTCCGACAGGGTACACGAGTATGTTTTCGAGCATCGCATGCACAGCCGCGTGCAGATGTTGCATTATGTACCCGACGACGACTTGCCAGCCCTCTATCGCATGGCTGACTGCTTCGTCTATCCTTCTCGTTATGAGGGCTTTGGCATTCCCATTATCGAGGCTATCAGTCAGGGGCTGCCTGTGGTGGCCTGTACGGGCTCATGCTTGGAGGAGGCGGGCGGTCCTGACAGCCTCTATGTCGATCCTGATGATGAGGAGGCGATGGCACAGGCTATCAGTCAGGTGCTTTTCGGTGCTCCTGGCCGTGAACAACGTGTAGAGCGCAGCAGACAGTATATCCGCAAGTTTGAGAATGCCAATACTGCCCGTCGTGTGGCCGATTTATATCAAGAGCTATTATGGAAACAAAACTGAAAAGACTGCTTGGAGCTGTAGAGAAAGAGCTGCTGCGCAGGCCCGACAAGAAAGTCCTCGACCGCTTGTCGTTGTTGGCTGGCTTTCAGGACTGGGACTCGTTCCAGCGTGCCTGGGATGGTAGGAAGGAGGACAAAGTAGAAAGTAGTAAGTAGTAAAGGAGTAAGGAGAGATGTTACGACAGCTCCTCAGTGAGCACTGATTCCAATTCTTCTGCTGACAGGCGCAGACGGAAGGTTCCACCGGCGGCGATGCTGATGCTGCCCGTCTCTTCCGATACGATGACGACGATGGCATCACTCTCCTGACTCATGCCGAGGGCAGCACGATGGCGTAAACCTAACTCTTTAGGAATGTCGAGATTATGGCTGACGGGCAGAATGCAGCCGGCTGCCTGTATGCGGTGCTTCGAGATGACCATAGCACCGTCGTGCAGGGGTGAGTTCTTGAAGAAGATGTTTTCGATGAGACGCTGGTTGATGTCGGCATTTACCGTCTCGCCTGTGCTGACGATATCGGTCAGCGATGTGTCGCGCTCGATGACGATGAGCGCACCCACCTTGCCTTTCGACATTTGTATGCAGGCCATCACAATAGGCATGATGTCGCGCTTCAGCTGTTCTTGGTCTTTGTCTTTCGAGTGCTTGGACATGAAGAAACGTGTCAGTGAGCGTATGCGCTGGCGGGCTCCTAAGTTGTATAGAAATTTGCGGATGTCTTCCTGGAAGATGATGATAATGGCAATGACGCCCACCGACACCAGCTTATCGAGAATGGTGCCCATCAGTTTCATTTCGAGCACCTGCGATATGAAGAGCCATATCACAATGAAGATGGCAATGCCCACGAACACGTTTAGCGAGCGTGATTCGCGCATCAGCCGGTAGAGGTAGTAAAGCATGATGCCTACTAACAGAATATCAATGGCGTCTTTTAGGGCAAAATCGAAGAACATGATTTGAAGTGTGAGGTATGAATTATGAATTAAGATGTATTGCTACGCAAGGAAGAAGTTTGAGGTTATATGGTAGATGTATGTTCATCGGATGGTTTGGCGCGTGTAGATTTTGTGATAGTAATAAGTAGTTTTTTCAGTTCTTCACAATCTGCGTAGATAGATTCAAACTGATCATTTGTCAGTTTATTGGTTCTTTTCAGTAGTTGTAGCCAGAATAATGATTCGTTGCATTCTTTCAATGAGATATATACTTTTGCCAGAAAATCGTTTCGACTAATGGCACATTGGGCTTCCGCATAGTTAGCGCCGATGCTGATACCGCTGCGATATAGTTGGTCTGCAATCTTGAATTCTTTCTTCTCGTCATTCAGAAATTGGCACAGATTTACCACCCGAACTGCAAAATTCAAGCACTTTTCTTGCATAATATCACCGAAATCGCTCATGGCTTATTAATAATCTTGTTTTAAACTTCTTCCCTCTTCCTTTTTCCTTTAACCTCGCGAAGCGATACATCCTAATTCCTCCATCATCCTTCCTACTTCAACTGCTTCTTTAACATCGTGGACTCGCAGGATGCTGGCGCCTTTCATTAGGGCGACGGCATGCAGGGTGGTGGTGCCGTTCAAGGCATCGTCGGGAGTGATGCCTAAGAATTTATAAATCATTGATTTGCGAGAAATACCCACCAAGATGGGCAGTTCCATTACTTGCAGCTTCTCTAGTTCTGCCATTAGGGCATAGTTCTGTTCCAGCGTCTTGCCGAAGCCGAAACCCGGATCGAGGATGACGTCGTTGTGCCCCATGTCGCGTAGCCGCTGTACTTGCTCGGCAAAAAACAACAACGTGTCGCGTAATGTTGGTACAGATGACATTAATATGTATGGTACGCGAAGGCGGCTGACCATGCGGAGCATGGTTGTGGTGGGTGGTGAGTGGTGGGTGGTGGCAGGAGCTCCCACGTCGTTGATGATGTCGGCCCCTAGTTCCTCTACAGCCATGCGAGCTACGTCGGGACGGAAGGTATCGACGCTCACCACGGCCTCGGGTAACTCGCGTCGTACTACACTCAGCGCCATACGCAGACGTGCCATCTCCTCCTCTTCGCTGACGGGTATGGAGTCAGGGCGGGTGGAGCAGGCACCGATGTCGATGATGCTACCTCCCTCGTTTACAATCTGGTAGGCACGCTCGGCCACATCCTTCTCTGTCTGCACGCGGCTACTGGCATAGAATGAGTCGGGCGTCACGTTCAAGATGCCCATCACCTGTGGCTCGTTGAGGCTCATCAATTGTCCTCTGATGTTCAGTGTGTAGTCCATTTGACTGCAAAAATAGATATATTTTTTTACACCTCCAAATAAATCTGCGGTTTTCTTTTGTTTTTCAATGGAAAATTTGGCGGTGTCGGTAAAATGCCGTAACTTTGCAGCATGGATATTAAGGAACTTTACAAATTATATCAGCAGCATCCGTGCATCACCACGGACAGCCGCGACTGTCCTGAAGGCAGCATCTTCTTTGCCCTGAAGGGCGAGACGTTCGACGGTAATAAGTTTGCACTTCAGGCATTGGAGAAGGGATGCTCCTATGCCATTGTTGATGAGGACATTGCGGAAGCTAACGCTCACCTCATTAGGGTGGAAGATACCTTGCAGACCTTCAAAAACCTGGCACGCGAGCATCGCCGTCAGTTCGATATTCCCGTCATCGCCATTACGGGTACCAACGGTAAGACCACGACGAAGGAACTGATAAAGTCCGTCCTCTCGGAGAAATACAATGTGCTGGCCACTGAGGGCAACTTCAACAACGACGTGGGTGTGCCTAAAACACTGCTGCGTCTGCGCCCTGAGCACGAGATAGCCATCATTGAGATGGGCGCCAGTCATCCTGGCGACATCAAGACGCTGGCTGAGACGGCAGAGCCCACCTGCGGGCTCATTACCAATGTGGGACGTGCTCACCTGCAGGGTTTCGGCTCGTTCGAGGGTGTCATCAAGACGAAGGGCGAGCTCTACGACTTCCTCATGGCTCATTCGCAAGGCCCCATTTTCATCAATGCCGACAACGACTACCTGCTCGACCTCATCGGCGATGACGAAGAGAATATCTGGCTGACGCCCTACAGCACCGACCCCGAGAAACAGGATATCTGCATCTCTGGCGAGGTCATCAGTTGCGACCCGTTGTTAAAGTTCCGCTGGCGCAAGCCGCTGATGGAGTTAGAGGAGACGGGCGCCTCGCAGAAGTGGCACAAGGTACAGACTCACCTCATCGGCGCCTACAACATCGACAATCTGCTGGCCGCTATTGCTGTGGGCATCAACTTTGATGTAGATCGCAAGGCTATCTGCCATGCATTGGAGAACTACGTGCCCACGAACAACCGCTCACAGTTGGTAGAGACGGGCAGGAATCGCCTCATTGTCGATGCCTACAATGCCAACCCTACGAGTATGATGGCCGCTTTGGAGAACTTCCAGTTAGTGGAACCGCACGAGGACGAGACGAAGATGCTCATCCTCGGCGACATGCGTGAGTTGGGCGCCGATAGTGAGAACGAGCACCAGCAGTTAGTGAACTTCATGCTCCACACGGGCATCGCTGAGGTGTGGCTCGTCGGTGAGGAGTTCGGAAAGACAGACTGCGCTTTCCGTAAGTTCAAGGATGTGGAGGAGGTGAAGGCTGAATTACAGCAGAACCGTCCCGAAGGACGGCTCATCCTCATCAAAGGCTCTAACAGTATGCGCCTTTACCAACTTCCCGAGCTACTTTAATACTTTCTTTTTCAGCTTCAGGCTTTTCTTTTCCAGTATGCGCACCTCCTTGTCTGGCTTCCAATTAGGGAAGACATTGTGCAGGGTGAAGCGGTGTGCTTCCTCAGCGTTGATAGATGTCTGCACCGTCTTCTCGCCCTCGCTACCCACGATGTGGACGGTGTTCGTGGTGGGCGTGAGCAGGTTGCCTTGCATATCCACAGTGCCATACTCGCCGAACTCGCATTGTGGCGAACGGATGCTCTGCGGATCGAAGCGCGTAGGCTCTAGTTTCTCGGGACTTTCCAATATCGTGTTCAACCACGTGCAACGCGGATGGGTATGCCAGCCACGGGCCAGATGGAAATGAGATTCTTCATTGTGGATGGTGCAGCCTTGGAATACGTAGCCCCATTCGGTAGTTGAAGTGCGAGGGGCCGCAATGACATTCACGCCACTTCCGTCCTCATTGCGTTTCTCCGTCACGATGAGGCAACGGTTGAACCATACGTCGCCTGCTCCGCAAATGAAATCGACGGTGCCGTGAATCTCCGAATCCTCGAAGTAGTGCTGACATTCCTCGCTGTGGCTGTAGTAGGTATCCTGATAGGAGAGCATACGCACGCGCTTGAACATCGTACGATTGCCCTTGTCTTGCCAGCATACGGCACGTCCTGCAGCCCCTGAGTGGTAGTAATCTAGGTCGTTCCTCAGCGTCAGGTCCTGCACATAGGTGTTTTGTCCGCGGTTCAGCAGGATGGCAGTCTTACTGATACTCTCCTGCTCCACGGGAGGCGCATTGCGTATGATAGTACCCTCCATGCTCTCGCCTATCAGCGCCACGTTGTTGCCCCAGATGGCCGTCAGCGTTGTCTCGCCTAGGTCGTAATAGCCGTTGGGGATGAAGATGTAGAGCCGTTCGGCCAGCGAGTCACGGTTCAGCGAGTCAGCCAGCGCAATCGTCTCCAGCAGGCTTTGTGCGTCGCCTGCCTTCACCACGAGGTATCTGTCGCCGCCCCGTGCCAACAGGGTAATGGGCAGCAGCAACATCAGCAGGAAAAGTCTTGTTCTGTTCATCAGGTAGGTATTCTTTTAGACTGCAAAGGTAGTGCATAATAAGCGAAAAACCAAATTAATTCCCATTATTTTGTATAGAATAGTGCGAATGGTGTGGAAAATAATCGCGGGAAAAAACACAATAAATAAAAAAAATGTGTACCTTTGCACCAACTATAACAATAATTATTGATGAAAAGGATTCTACTATGGATGCTTGCCGTCATCCTGACAATCTGCGGCGCTATATGGTACGTATCTTGCACGTCGAATAACGACAATGTCTCGGTTGTAGCGGCAGAGTTTATTCCGCAGGCACCGGACTACAACGACGCGGCGATGTGGGTGACCGCTGACGATGACTCGCTAGGTACTGGGGCTGACATCTTCTATGTGGTCTCGACGTGGGAAGAAGATTGGATGGCAGAGGATGGTAGGATATGCCACTATGCCGACGTGTGGAGCCCCGAGCACCGCGAGCACATGGGCGACAAGGAAATCAACAAGGTGGCGGCGTATATGTCGCCAGGCAATCGCTTCTATGCCCCTTACTATCGCCACACGACGATTGAGGCGTTCCTGACTCAGAACGAGGACACCATCTATAACCGCACCCGTTTGGCGATGGCTGATGTCTGCGCAGCCTTCGACCTCTTCCAGGCCCATCGCGATAAGACGCGTCCGCTCGTCATCGCTGGCTTCAGTTAGGGCGGTCTAGCTGTGGTGGAGCTGTTGAAACACATGAGCGAAGATACTTACGACCAATTGGCGGCGGCCTATGTTTTGGGCTATAAGGTGACGCCAGAGGACACCGTCGAGTGTAAGCGAATTAAGGCGGCGCAGGGCGAGGTCGATACGGGCGTCACCATCTGTTACAACACGGTGAAAGACGTTAAGTACATCCAGCCCGTCATCGCAGCTACCTGCATGGGCATCAATCCCGTGAACTGGCGCATTGATGCCACGCCCGCCACGCTCCACGATACAATTACCGTCACTCTCTCACCCGAGTACCACGTCCTCGTGGTCAGCGGTTACAGTGGTTCGGAATACCCTGCTTATAAGAATTTTCTCAACGTGGGCGATATCCACAGTTGTGAGCCCTGGCTCTATAGCGAGTGCCTTGCAAAGAACATCCGTGCGCGGGCTCAGGAATGGCGGAAGGGTAACAACAAAAACATACCTCAATGATGGACATACGTTTTTTGTGCGAAATTTTTTGCCCCAAAGACACTATTTACAAAAATAATGTGTACCTTTGCAGAAAGAATGGTTTCGAGTACCCTTAATCTAACAAAACTAATAAAATGAAGAAAATGAAAGTATGGGTGTTGGTCGCTACCCTCGTTTGCGGCCTGACAGTGGTTACGTCCTGTAAGGAAGCGCAAGCTGATAATCCTGTGCCGACACAGCAGGTGGAGACGACGGAACTTATACGTACCTCGCAGAGCTGGGACGGCGTGGAGCTGCCCGACTATTTTGAGGGCCGCCCCGAACTCGTAGCCGTGAAGTATGTCTTCCCCGCTGGTCAGAAGCTGGGCTGGCATCACCACCCAGTGATGAACTATGGCGTGCTGGTGCAGGGCGAGCTGACTATCATCGGACTGGATGGAAAGACGAAGGTGGTGCACGAGGGTGAGGCTGTCGTCGAGATGGTGGGCACCGTCCACCATGGTGAGAACCGAGGTACGAAGCCCGTCATCCTCTATATGTTCTACCTCTCGCAGAAGGATATGCCTTTAGCTGTGCAGCACCCAGATATTCCGTTGGAATAGTATGAACGCTCTGCGCTTCATGCGCTCCGTTGGTGCTTAGGCACTTCACGGAGGTCTCGCTTGAGCACTTATAAAAATAAGCGAAGAAGTGGAAAGTTCTTCCTTTTTCGAAACCTCTTCCGTATGAAAGACCGTAAGGATCACGAATGGTACTATCGGGGGCTGGCCGCCTCGCTCAGCGAGCTTCAGGATACTTTCGCCTACAAGGAGTTTGAACAGCTCATTAATCAGGTATTCGGATGATAAAACGGGCATTATACCTATTATTATATGTCGTGATAATGGCGACATGGCAGACAGCGGCGGCGCAGGGCGAGACCATTGTATTTACGCCCCAATGGACAGCTCAGGCGCAGTTTGCAGGCTACTATGTGGCTGAGGCCAAGGGCTTCTACCGCGAGGCGGGGGTGACGGTGAAGATTGAGCATCCGTCGGCCACGCAGTCTGCCATAAGCCGTTTGCGCAAGAATGAGTGCCAGGCCACGACGTTGCAGCTTTGCCAGGCGATGGAGATTGTGGATGACGGCATCCCCTTGGTGAACATCTTGCAGACATCAATGAACAACGCGATGGTCATTGTCTCGGCTCGCGGAAAAGACCCACTGACCCAGAAGGGCGCTCGCGTGGGCATCTGGAATGTGGGGTTCGGACAGCTGGCCATCTGCATGAGCATCAAGGATCACCTGGAATATGAGTGGGTGCGCTTCGCCCAAAATGTAAATCTTTTCGTGGCTGGTGCGCTCGACGCCACATTAGCCATGAGCTACAACGAGTATTATCAGCTGGTGCAGGCGGGCATTGAGATGACCGACAAGAACGTCTATCGTTTCTGCGACCACGGCTACAACGTGCAGGAGGACGGTGTCTATATGACGCGTGACTACTACGAGCAGCACCGCGAGCAGGCCAGAAAGTTTGCCGAGGGCAGCAGGAAGGGCTGGGAGTGGGCTGCCCAGCATCCTGAAGAGGCGTTGGACATTGTCATGCAATATGTCGATAAGGATCATATCGCCACCAACCGCGTGATGCAGCGGCTGATGCTCAAGGAGGTGTTGCGCCTGCAAGTCGATCGCGAATCGAAGAAGCGCGAATTCCGTTTGCGTCCTGACATGGTGCGGATGGCCTCTCAGTTGATGGTGGAGAACCATATGTTGAGCCGTGAAGTGGCATACGAGGAACTGGTAAGTGAAAAGTAAAGATTCGGCTATGTCGCTTGCTACCACTATGTTATGAAAGGAATATTAGCATATATCCGTCGGAAGTTGTCAGTAAGGGTGAGCCTATGGGTGGTCATGTTTGCTGCCATCATCTTCATTGCCGCCCTCAGTTTCCTATTCTACCAGTCGCGCGAAGCCGTGCGCCAAGAGGCTATCAGTCGTGCTACGCAGATATTGAATAATACATCGCTGCGCGTCGAGGGCATCCTGAATCGCGTTGAGGTGGCTTCAGACATGACTGCATGGTTGGTGCGGCGGCATCCTGACGAGGCCGACTCGATGTTCGTATATAGTCGCGCCATGCTGCAGAATAACCCTGACTTCTACAACTGTTCCGTCGCTTTCGAGCCTTATTTCTTCGAGGAGCAGGGTCGCTATTTCTCGGCCTACTCCAAGCACGATGGCGATAGCATCCGTACTATCCAGGGGGGTAGCGATAGCTATCAGTATTTCTTCATGGACTGGTATCTCATGCCCATACTGTTGGATAAGCCGTGCTGGACGGAGCCCTATATGGACCTCGATGTGAAAACCAATACGAGCGAGATGGTGACCAGCTACTGTCAGGCAATTAAGATTGTGGGTGAGCAAGATCAGAGCCAGACTTGCCTAGACTCTGCCGAGCGTGAGCATGCTCGCTTGAAGGGGAAGGGTGAGCAGGGGAAGGTGATCGGCGTTATCAATACCAGCCTCTCGCTGAATTGGCTCTCGCAGACCATCTCGGCTGTAAAGCCCTATCCCAATTCATTTAGCATTATGATAGGGCGTGGCGGCACTTACTTTGTACATCCCGATACAACGAAGATTACTCGTGAGACCATCTTTACCGCGACTCTCGAACAGCCTGACACGGCGCTAACTGCTTTAGGCCGCGCTATGCAGCGCGGTGAGGAAGGAATGATGCATACGAACGTGAATGGAGAGGAATGCTACGTGTTTTATAAACCTCTTGGCAAGACGGGCTGCTCAATGGCCATCGTCTGCCCCGAGAGCGATATCTTCGGCGGTTTCGACCGTCTGCGCCGTGCTGTCATGGCCATCGTTGTTGTCGGCTTGTTGCTAATGCTCTTCTTCTTCATGCGCATCATCACCCGCGAGCTAAAACCCCTGCGGCGATTGGCCAAGGAGGCAGAGACGATTGCGTCGGGACAGTTCGATGCGCAACTTCCTGACTTCCAGCGCACTGACGAGATAGGTCAGCTCAGTCACTCCTTTGCGGGCATGCAGCAGTCGTTGGTGAAATACATTGACGAGCTGAAGAATACCACCGCGCAGAAGGCTTCGATAGAGCGTGACCTGCACATTGCCAGCTCCATACAAATGGGCATGCTGCCCAAGAATTTCCCCACCAGGGCCGATCGCGACGACGTGGTACTCTACGCCTCGCTGACACCTGCCAAGGATGTGGGTGGTGACTTGTTCGACTTCTACATCCGCGATGAGAAGCTCTTCTTCTGCATCGGCGATGTCTCGGGCAAGGGCATTCCCGCCTCGCTCGTTATGGCCGTCACGCGCTCCATCTTCCGCACCGTGTCGGCCCGCGAGTCGATGCCCGACCATATTGTGGCCAACATGAACGAGATCATTGCCGATATGAACGAGAGTAACATGTTCGTCACACTTTTCGTCGGTGTGCTCGACCTGCCTACGGGCCGTTTGCGTTATAGCAACGCTGGTCATGATGCCCCGTTGCTCGTAGGTTCTGGTGTCGGCACGCTGGTCTGCGACTCAAATATCCCTGTTGGCGTTATGTCATCGTGGAAGTTCACGCTACAGGAGGCGCAGATATTCACTGGCACAACCATCTTCCTCTATACCGATGGTCTGACCGAGGCCGAAGATGCCACTCACGCGCAGTTCCGCATGGAGCGTGTGAACGATGTGGCCATCCAGGCTCTTGCCCACCAGCAGCAGGAGCCACGTCAGCTCATCGGCCTGATGACTGACGCCGTCCACCAGTTTGTGGGCGATGCCGAGCAGAGCGACGACCTGACGATGATGGCTATACAATACATCAGGCAGGTCAGCGATGTGAAATACACCAAAAGCATTGTACTGCCTAACGACACCAAGGAGGTACCGCAGCTGGCTGCCTTCGTCGATGAGGTGTGCAAGGTTGTAGGCTTCAGCCCTTCCATCACCATGCAGATGAACCTCGCTATCGAGGAAGCCGTGGTTAATGTAATGAAATACGCCTACCCGCCCGGCACTCGCGGCGAGGTAACCGTCGAGGCTAAGTCGAACGACGTGCGACTGAAGTTCACCATTATCGACAGCGGAATGCCCTTCGACCCGACAGTCAAGGCTGATACTGATACAACACTCTCAGCCGAAGAGCGTCCCATCGGCGGACTAGGTATCCACTTAGTGCGCCAGATTATGGACTCTGTTAACTATGAGCGCATGGATAATCTCAACGTGCTTACACTGAGAAAGAAAATCGTAAAATAATAGAACTTTAAAATTAAATGACAATGAAAACAACCATTCAAGAGCAAGACGGCAACATGGTTGCCATTCTGGAGGGACGCCTTGATACCGCTGCATCCCCGGAAACCGAAAAGGCTATGAGTCCTCTCTACGATTGCGAGGGACAGGACATTATTATCGACTGCACTGACTTGGAATACATTTCGTCGAGCGGTCTGCGCATCTTCCTCGGCATCCTGAAAAGCGCCAAGGCAAAAGGTGGCCACGTCTATATCAAAGGTATCTCCGACGACATCCGTGCCGTCTTCGCCATGACGGGTTTCATCAACCTCTTCGAGTTTAAGTAGGCTAATGGGAAACAATGTCATACTTGATGCGCATGGCGAGGCGTTGCTGCAACAGTACCGCGAATTATTACCCACGCTGAATCAACTGGCTAAGCAGGCCTATGACTTGCTGAGCCAGGCGCTCCGCGAGCAGGGTATTTACGTCACTGCCATCGAGTACAGGGTAAAGAAAGAAAAGTCACTGGCTGGTAAGCTGGAGTTGAAAGGGGCAAAATACAAGACCATCGACGACATTACCGACCTCGTGGGTCTGCGTGTCATCACTTTCTACACCGACGAAGTCGATAAGGTGGCGGCCATTGCCAAGCGCATTTTCGATATCGATTGGCAGGAGAGCGTCGATAAGCGCAAGTTGCACCAGTTGGATGCTTTTGGTTATAACTCGTTGCACTATATCTGCCGCTTGCGCAGTGGTGGTCCGCGCTTTGAGTTGCAGATGCGCACCGCCCTACAGCACGTGTGGTCCACCATCGAGCACGACACTGGCTACAAGGGCGATGTGAAGATTCCCAGCGAGTACTTGCGGCAGTTCAGCCGTCTGGCTGGCATGCTGGAGTTGGTCGATGACGAGTTCAGCCGTCTGCGTCTCGTGCTCACCGACTATCGCCGACAGATACAGTCGCTGGTAAAGAACGGACAACTTGACGACGTGCCCCTGTCAGCCGACACTTTTCGCAGCTATCTCGACCTGCACCCCTTTGACCGGCTGAACAAGCGTATTGCCGCCGTCAATCAGGCCGAGATATATCCCGTCTCGATGATGCCCTTCCTGCCTGTGCTTGAATCCTTTGGGCTGGAGACACTCGGCGACGTGCAGCACTTTATCGATGACAACAGTGACGATGCCCACCAGCTGGCACTCTCGCAACTGGCTATCACCGACCTCGATATTCTCTCGTCGAGCGCAGCTTTGCAGTACCTCTGTCTGGTCTTTGTGCTAAAGCATGATGGTGGGCACGAAGGACTGAAATCAATTTATGACACCATCAACGGCAAGTCCGATGCTAATGGAATGCTGGCCGATATGATGCTGGAGCAGGCTGCGACGTTGCCGTTTATGCAAGTGAAGAAGTGAAAAGTGAATAAATAAAACAACAAGTAAAAGGAGATGGATGATTCATTCCTATTCTTAGGCTTCGGCCTTGATGCCTGGATTACCATTATCACGGTGCTGGGCATGTTTACTACACTGTTGCTGACGAAGTTGCGGACCGACGTGGTGTTCCTTGCAGCCATCGGTGTGCTCTTCGTTACGGGCGTGCTTGATGCCCAAGAAGCCTTCTCGGGCTTCAGTTCCACGTCGGTGGTGGTCATCGGCGTGCTGTTCGTCGTGGTGGCCGGACTGACGCATACGGGTGTCTTGCAGTGGATTGTACGTCATCTGTTAGGTCAGCCCAAGAGTTACGGGAAAGCTGTAGTGAGGCTGATGCTGCCTGTGGCCGGTCTGAGCTCTTTCTTAAGTAATACGACGGTGGTGACCATGTTCGTGGGCATCGTCAAGATGTGGTCGAAGAAACTTGGTATCGCCCCCTCAAAACTGCTTATACCGCTAAGCTATGCCTCGGGCATGGGTGGTGTGTGTACTCTTATCGGTACGCCACCGAACTTGATTATCAGTGGTCTCTATTCCGACAAGACGGGCACGGTGATGAATGTGCTGGCAACGACTATCCCTGGTCTGTTCTGCTTGTTCGTTGGTGTGCTCTCGGTCATCGCTATGAGGAAGTTGCTGCCCGACCGCAAGGCGCCGGAGTCGGACTTCGAGGACACGGCCGAATACACCGTTGAGATGCTGGTGCCGTCGGATAACAAGTTTATCGGCGAGACACTGGGTTATGCCGGGCTGCAAGAAGTCAAGGGCGGTCGCCTGTTGCGCTGGCACCACTTCGACAACGTGGCGGTGCCCATCGATAAGAACGAGTTTCTGATGGGTGGCGACCGTATGGTCTTTGCCGGACAGATCAAGGATCTTCTGGAACTGACGAAGACCCATGGTTTGATTGCTGGCGAAGAGATAGTCAATGTTGGAACTAAGACATTCGTGTCGGCAGCCATCATGATTGCGATGGTGGTGCTCTCGGCGCTGAATGTCATGCCGCTCCTGCAGTGTGCCTTCATTGCCGCTGCGGCCATGCTTTTGCTGCGTTGCTGCAGTGCGAACCAGGCCATGAAAGCTATTAACTGGGACATCCTGATGGTTTTCGCCGGTAGCGTGGTACTGGGTCTTGCCATTCAGAAAACGGGCATTGCCGAGCGATTGGCTCTGGGCATCCTCGATATCTGTGGCACCAACCCCATTGTCGTCATGACGGCCATCTGCTTTGTGGGCACTTTCATCACTGAGTTCATCTCGAATACGGCAGCAGGCGCCATGTTCTTCCCCATCATGTACGAGGCTGCCGAGAAGTTGGGCTATGAGCCATTCTCTTTCCTTATCGCCCTGATGGTGAGCATCAGCAGCAGTTTCGCTACGCCCATCGGCTCGCCTACTCACATGCTGGTCTATGGCCCAGGCGGCTACCGCTTTAGCGATTTCATGCGCATCGGCCTGCTGATGAACCTCATCATCCTTGCTGCCAACATCCTCATTGTCAATATCGTCTATCCGCTCACACCCATTCAATAAGAAAGAATGCTATGAAACAGCCATGAAGCTATGGGTACTCGCCGTCACCCTTATTCGTGGAGCAAGTACGTCGGTGCAGACGCTACGTGGCACAGTAACGATATAACCAGTCTCTCCCTGCCAACTTGTTCTGTCGCGTGAACTTTTAACACGCCGCTGTCAGGGAGGGAGGAGGCATTAAATCGGGAGATTAATCCCATTAAATCGGGAGCGAGAAGGCTTCTAACGCGTACCGACCCTTCGCTCGGCATATGCGGGGCGAGGGGTCGGCATATACGGAGCCCGGGCCCCGCATATGGAGGCCCCACGCTCCGTACCTATTTTTATTCTAGAAAGACTAGTGATGCGCATTATGTCCTGAGCGCCCGCATGGCGTTGAGGACGGCGAGGACGGTGACGCCGACATCGGCGAAGACAGCGAGCCACATGGTGGCGAGGCCGAAGGTGGCAAGCAGGAGCACGGCAACCTTCACGCCGATGGCAAACCAGATGTTCTGACGGGCGATGGCGATGGTGCGGCGGGCAATGCTGATAGCGGTGGCAATCTTTGTGGGACGGTCGTCCATCAGCACCACGTCGGCAGCCTCGATGGCGGCATCGCTGCCCAGACCACCCATCGCAATACCTATGTCGGCACGTGCCAGCACAGGGGCGTCGTTGATGCCGTCACCGACGAAAGCGGTGACCCCTCCCCTGTCCCCTCCCCGTGCGGAGAGGGGTGATTGGTGATTGGTGATTGGCTTTTGGGTAATAGCCTCTATCATGGAGACCTTGTCGGCAGGCAGTAGTTCGGCGTGGTATTCGTCGATGCCGAGTTCTTGGGCTACGTGGTCGGCTACCTCGCGACGGTCGCCAGTGAGCATGACTGTCTTCTCGATGCCCAGCTTCTTCAGGCGGGCAATGGCCTCGGCGCTGTCGTCCTTGACCTTGTCGTTGATGACGATGTGGCCGAGGTAGGTGAAAGGTGAGTGCTGAGTGGTAAGGAGCGAAGGGGCTGTAGCCACGTGGATGATGGTGCCAGTGTGGTGGCAGTCGTGCCAGTGGGCACCTACGGCGTCCATCAGTTTCGTGTTGCCCACGCAGACGATTTGGTCTCCGACTCGGGCACGGATGCCCTGTCCGGCTATCTCCTCGACATCGCTTACCATGCAGCCGTCGGTAGCCTCATCGGGGAAGGCATCGCGCAGGGCGGCACCGATGGGGTGGGTGCTGAAATGCTCTACATGGGCGGCGAGGTGTAGTAATTGAGAATGGGTAATGGATAATGGATAATTATCAATTGTCAATTGTTCATGATCAATTGGGTGAACAATGTTCACCTGAAACTGGCCGTGAGTCAGCGTGCCGGTCTTGTCGAAGACCACGGTATCGACGCGCGAGAGGACGTCCATGTAGTTGGCTCCTTTGATGAGGATGCCTCGGCGCGAGGCTCCTCCAATGCCACCGAAGAACGTCAGCGGCACGCTGATGACCAAGGCACAGGGGCAACTGACCACGAGGAAGAGGAGGGCACGGTAGAGCGCTTCGCTAAATGAAAAATGAAAGATGAAAGATGAAGGAAGTAGTGGCGGGATGATGGCGATGGCCAGGGCGGCGAAGACGACGATAGGCGTATAGACACGGGCAAAGCGGGTAATGAAGGCTTCGCTCTGTGACTTGTGTTCGCCAGCATGTTCGACGAGCTCGATGATCTTCGCCACGGTACTCTCGCCGTAGGCTTTCGTGGTGCGCACGCGGAGAACACCCGAGAGGTTGATGCAGCCCGAGATGACCTCGTCGCCCTCGGTCACGTCGCGTGGCACGGCTTCGCCTGTCAGTGCCACCGTGTTCAGTGCCGAAGTACCCTCGACAATCACACCGTCAAGCGGTACCTTCTCACCAGGACGGATGATGATGGTGGCGCCGACGGGCACTTCGGAAGGAGAACAATCGACGGCTCCCACATGCGCCACATCAGGCCGTATATCCATCAGGTGTGCGATGCTCTGGCGACTTTTACCCTCGGCATAGCCCTCGAAGAGCTCACCCACCTGGAAGAACAGCATGACGAAGACGGCCTCGGGGAATTCCGTCTCGGCATCAGGAAGGAAGCCGATGGCAAGGGCTCCGATGGTAGCCACCGACATGAGGAAGTGCTCGTTGAACATGTCGCCGTGGGTGATGCCTTCCCACGCCTCCTTCAGCGTCTCGTGGCCTATTAATAAATAAGGTACGAGATAGACGAGCAGCAATTGCCATTTCGTCAATTGAGAATGGAAAATGGATAATTGAAAATGAGGGCTGTGTTCTAACAGCACGGCGCCGACGAGTAGGACAGCCGTAATGACGATGAGCCAGAGTTGCCGTTTCAGACTGTGCTCGTGGTGATGCTCATGCTCCTCGTGATGGTGTTCGTGCGAGCAGCAGTCGCAATGTTGATGCTCATGTTGATGTGCCATATCTTTGCTATTTTTATTTCGTTTACCCCGCCCCTAACCCCTCCCCTCCATAGGGAGGGGGAGTGGTGGTGTCTCCCCTTGGAGGGGAGCCGTTGCTGTTTCCGCCGCCCCTCCGAGGGGAGGGGATAGGGGAGGGGTTTGTTTCCGGCTGCAAAGGTACGGATAGTTTCTTGCAACTTGGTTGCAAAGAACAGTTATTAGTTTTGGCTCTGAGCTAACACCCAATAGCCAACAGCTAATAGCTAATAGCCAATAGCCATTTAATATCCTGTCTTGTAGATTACCTTACCGGCTCCGCTGGTAATTTTCATGGCTTCGGGATGCTCGCGGATGAAAGAGTCGATATGGCGCACGCGCTTTTCCTCCAGAATCTCGTCCATAGCGATGAGGATGCCCGTTTCTTCAACATCGCCGAAGCCATAGTTGATAGCAGTGCCGAAAAGTTTCATGGTAGGCGAGAGGCTCATGTAGGCGTTCACGAGCGGTGGGATATTGAAACCCAGAGCGCGAATCTCACGGTTCATGATGCGGTAGTCTTCCTTGAAGCTTTTACCACAGAACAGGGCTGCAAGCTGCTCCTCGGGGGTGTCTATCTTCAGAGGGTTCAGGGGTACGACGAGGCCTTCCTTGTCGCCGAAGTATTTATTGAGGAAAAAGAGAATCATGTCGCGTCCCTCGCGGATATAACTGGGGTACATGGTCATCTTTCCAAAGAAATAGCGTACGTTGGGCTGTACGACGGTAAGCGCTCCCAGACCGTCCCACAGGTTGTCGAGGGCGAAGAGACTTTTGGCACCCATGCGCGAACTCTGGTAGGGCAGCGAGACAAACGAGCGGCCCAGCTCAATTGTGTAAGGCATATATTCGCGCAGGAACTTCTCGCTGAAATGGAACATGTGGCTGGTGGCCAAGTGGGGCTGTCCGTCGGCGTTGATGTCCCATTTGGTGCCCTCTAAGTAGCGGTAGCCGCCGATAATCTCCTGTGCCTCAGGGTTCCAGACGATAAGCTGCTTGTAGCAGTTGTCGCAGGTGTCGAACTCGTCGAGGTCGCAGTCCTTGCCTGTGCCGCCACCAGCCTCGCGGAAGGCAATCTCGCGCAGGCGCCCTATCTCGCGCATCACGTTGGGTGCGTTGTGGGCCGTGATGATGTAAATCTCGTTGTTGCTCTTATTGGTCATGCGCAACTGGCGCTCAGGCGTCAGTTCACTCTTGAGTACCTCTACGGGGATGGGGGCGATGATAGGTTGTTCCATTATAGTTGATAGACTTGGTTCTTGACGTATTCTGCCCACTGTGCAGGTGTCTTCGACTTGTCGGTGAAGGTCTGCCAGGGAATAGGTTTGCCAATATGTACGGGAAAGGTGTTGCCGGTGTTCTTGTACATCTCATCGACGAGGAAAAGCATGGCTACATTCACCTTCTTGATACAACGGTCGCTGATGTTCGAGAGACGATAGAAGAAGTTGCTGTTGCGTCCGCCAAAATGGATGGGTACCACGTCGCGCTGTGTCTCCACACTTTTGGTGATGAAGGTCTTCTTCCAAGGCAGGTCGCGTATCTCTCCCTTGCGTCGGCGTGAGCACAGGCCGGCAGGGAACATCAGCATGTGGTAGTCACTCTTGAAGCCCGCCTCTACCATTGCGGGGAAGTTGCGGCTCTGCTGGCCTGTCTTGTTGATGGGAATACAGAGAGGAGCCAGACCTGGCAGGTTCATCAGCAAGTCGTTTACCAGGTAACGGAAGTTGTCGCCATAGTGACGGCCAATGAGGGCTCCCAAAGCTACGCCATCTACTCCACCCATAGGGTGGTTGCTGACGAAAGTGTAGAGCTTTCCGTCGTCCTTCGACGGCAGGTTTTCTTCGCCTGTTACCTCTAATTTCGTGTCAAGAAACTCCATGCAGGCCTCGAGCCAGGGCGTGCCTTTCAGGTCGCGTGAACGCCACAGAAACTCGTTGCACTGATCCTCATGGGCGATGCGCTTCAGCCAACTGACAGCGAAGCCCGGCACCCAGCGGGCTTTCTTACCCAGCTTGCCGTGCAGCACTTTCTCAATGTCAATCGTTTTTTCTGTAATCGTGTCCATCAACAGACCGTTTTTATGTATTGGCTTGCAAAATTAACACAAATCTTTCAATAATCCCACTTTTTTGTGTAAAAATGTTCGTTTTTACACTTTTTTTAAGACGAAATGATGTAAGGATGCTGGTTGGGAACAATAAAAAGGTGTTGCACAAAACTTTCCTTTTGTGCGAAAAAAGGCATAAAAGAGGGTGGGAGAGAAAAAAAATGAAGAAAAATGAAAAAAAAGTGGGGATTTTTGGGGGATTGTGGGGGAAAATGATTAACTTTGCAGGCGAAGTTTTATAAAACATTGAAAAATATTTACGCGCATGCGATTTTTGGGTAATATTGAGGCAAAGACAGATGCCAAGGGTAGGGTATTCTTACCCGCTGTGTTCCGCAAGGTGCTTCAGGCATCGGGCGAGGAACTGCTGGTCATGCGCAAGGACATTCACCAGAAGTGTCTGGTGATCTATCCTGAAAGCGTGTGGAACGAGCGTGTCGATGCGTTGCGTGCCCGTATCAGTGAATGGGATGATGAAGGGAAGATGGTGCTACGCCAGTATATGAAGGAGGCTGAGACGCTGGCCCTCGATGGCAATGGGCGCTTCCTGATTCCCAAGCGCTATCTGCAAATGGCAGAGATAGACCAGACGGTGCGCTTCATCGGCATGACCGATACTATTGAAATCTGGGCGGCTGAGAAGGTTGAAGAGCCCTTCATGTCGCAACAGGATTTCTCGGAAAAACTAAAGGCCATTATGACGGCCAAAATGGAAGACTGAATATGACGACGGCTACCACATATCACGTTCCTGTTCTCCTGAAGGAGAGCGTTGACGGGCTTGACATCAAGCCCGACGGCGTTTATGTGGATGTGACTTTCGGCGGTGGTGGCCATTCGCGTGAGATATTACGGCGTTTAGGACATGGAGGGCGGCTCTATGGCTTCGATCAAGATGCCGATGCCGAACAGAATATTGCCGACGATGCCCGCTTTACCTTTGTGCGTAGCAACTTCCGCTACCTGAAACAGTGGATGCACTACTATGGTGAGGATCAGATTGATGGTTTGTTGGCCGACTTAGGTGTGTCGTCGCATCACTTTGACGATGCCACGCGTGGCTTCTCCTTCCGCTTTGATGCACCCCTCGACATGCGCATGAACAAGCGGGCAGGAATAACGGCTGCCGATGTGGTGAATGACTATAGTGAGGAGCAGCTGACTGATATCCTTCGCCTTTATGGTGAACTGAGAAATGCACGTCAGGTGGCTGTCGCCTTGGTAAAGAGCCGTCAGCAGCAGCGCATAGAGACAACGGGACAATTGTTGGAAGCCACCGAACGGCTCTTCGCCCGTGAGCGCGAGAAAAAAGAGGTGACGAAGCTGTTTCAGGCCCTGCGTATTGAGGTGAACCACGAGATGGAAGCCCTGCGCGACATGCTGAAGGGAGCCAGTCAGGTGCTGAAGTCTGGCGGACGGCTGAGCATCATCACCTATCACTCATTAGAAGACCGTATGGTGAAGAACGTGATGCGTACAGGCAATGTGGAAGGACACATGGAACAGGACTTCTTCGGACGTGTCAAGTCGCCGTTTCGTGTAATCAGCAATAAAGTCATCATACCTACCGATGAGGAACAGAACGAGAATCCTCGTAGCCGTAGTGCCAAATTGAGGATAGCGGAGAAAATGGAGAATTGAACAAATGGCAAAGAACGACGAGCAGGAAGAGTTGGTGCAGCCTCAGGCAGAAATGGCCGAGGATGAGCTTCTGACGGAGGAAACGACGTTCCAGAAGATGAAGCGCCATGCCAGCGAGAGCGATGAGGCTCCCGCGGGTTCGCTACGCTTTAGGGACATTCTGGGTGGCGATTACCTCTGGTCGTTGGTGCGCAACCAGATATGGGTCATCATGCTCGTCGTGCTGATAACTACGGCCTATGTGGCAGTGCGCTATCAGTGTCAGCAGGATGCCATCGACATCAGCCAGCTGGAGAAAGACCTTGTCGATGCCAAATTCCAGGCACTCAGCAGCTCAAGCAATCTGACACGTATGTGTCGTCAGAGTACGGTGTTGACAATGCTAAAGGCCAATAGCGACTCGCTGCTGCAGATGAGTAAGCAGCCGCCTTATATTATTGAAGTGCCAGAATAGATTGTAGATAGTCAAATCATAAATAAAGAAGGTGAGTAAATTCAGAAAGGAAAAGGTAATGCCTCGCTACTTGATAGTAGCCGTGATACTGGCACTCGTAGGAGTGGCGGTCGTGGTGAAGGCTGCCTATACTATGACAGCTGAAAAGAACTGGTGGCTGGAGGTACAGCGTAACCAGACGAACGTCGCCGACAGCATCAAGAAGCCTAATCGTGGCAATGTGCTCAGTTGCGACGGTCAGCTACTGGCCGGTAGTATTCCTGAATATGAGATATTCATTGATTTCCGAGCTGGTTTGCAGAGGCTTGAAGACGGAACTTTCTATGAAGACACGGTATGGGTGCACAAGCGTGACACGTTATGGATGGAGAAACTCGATAGTCTATGCGACGGTCTGCATGAGATTTTCCCTCAGAAGAGTGCAGAGGAGTTCCGTGCGCACCTGATGGAAGGCTACAATAAGAAGAGCCGCTATTGGCGTGTATGGAGGGGCAAGATTGATTATGCCACCTATAGTCAGGTGAAGCAGCTTCCCTTCTTTAATCTGCCGCGTCACAAAGGAGGCTTCTGTGGCGAGGAATATCCTGCCCGTCGTCATCCCTTCGGCTCGCTGGCTGAGCGTACTATTGGCTCACGCGATACGGCGCGCTATGGTGTGGAGTTGGCTTGCGATTCCGTACTGGCAGGTACCTATGGCATCGCACATACACAGAAGGTCAGAAACAAACGGGTGTCTATCGTTACCCGTCCGCCTATTGACGGTGCTGATGTGGTGACTACGCTTGACGTGGGCATGCAAGACCTTTGCGAGAAAGCCCTTCTCGACGAGCTGAAGACGCGTGACGCACTTATGGGTGTAGCTATCCTGATGGAAGTGCAGACGGGCGACGTGAAAGCCATTGTGAACATGGAGAAGAGTGCCGATGGAGAGTACCGTGAGCGCCTGAACAATGCCTTAGGCTACCGTTGCGAGCCTGGTTCCGTATTCAAGACGGCTTCCATCCTGGTTGCCCTTGACGATGGAGTGGTGGACACTAGTTACACCATCAATACTGGCAATGGCCTGATGCGTATGCACGGAGCCAATATGAAAGACCATAACTATAGTCGAGGCGGCTATGGCACTATCAACGTGGCACGGGCAATGGAGGTGAGTAGCAACATTGGCGTGAGTTTTGTCATCGACCATTTCTATGGTAGCAATCCCACCAAATATGTAGAGGGACTGCATCGTGTGGGCATTGGTGAAGATCTGAAGATTCCTCTTAATGAATACCGTGCACCCAACATCCGTTATCCGGATACGAAGACTTCGAACCGTAGTCTTTATTGGAGTAAGACTACGTTACCATGGATGAGCATAGGTTATGAGACTCAGATTGCCCCTATCAACACACTGGCATTCTATAACGCTATTGCCAACGACGGTAAGTTGGTACAACCCCGTTTCGTCAAGCAGATTGTGAAAGAGGGACAGGTAGTAGAAGACAAACCCGTCGTGGTGCTAAACGAGCAGATTGCTCGTCCCGAGGCTGTGAAGACCATGCAGACCATCCTGACACATGTGGTCAGCCAGGGCTTGGGCAAACGTGCTGGTTCGCGCTCCTTTGCAGTGGCTGGCAAGACAGGAACGGCACAGGTCAGCGATGCCGAATACAACTATCATTCGGGCAAGCGCTGCCACTGGCTCAGCTTCTGCGGCTATTTCCCTGCCGATGCGCCACGCTATTCTTGCATTGTCTGTGTGAAGACGACCAATGGTCCTGCATCAGGTGGACTGGTATCAGGAACGGTGTTCCACAATATTGCTGAGGGCGTGATGGCCAAGGACGTACGCATGGTGGCCTCGAATGCTCGTGACGAACACTCGGTGTTCGTGCCCGATGTGAAGAATGGCGATGAGCAGGCTGCCGGTTATGTGCTGTCGCAGTTAGGAATTAAAGATGTCAAGACGGAATCCGTATCGGTCAGTGATGGCATCATGCCCGATGTGACAGGCATGGGAGCACGCGATGCCGTCTATATGCTGGAGAAGATGGGTCTGAAAGTGCACATCACAGGCCGTGGCGACGTGAAGGGCCAAAGCATCCCCGCGGGTACCCAGTTGCATGACGGTATGGCCTGCAGGCTGGAGTTGGGAGTAAGGAGTTAAATTAGTTTAGATATGGAGTTAAGCGAGCTTATCAGGAATATCAGCGTGAAGGTGATAGAGGGACCGGTCGATGTGGAAGTGGCCGATGTCGATATCGACTCGCGTCGCGTCAAGCCAGGTCATCTGTTCGTGGCTATCCCAGGCACGCAGACCGACGGCCATCAGTATATAGCCAAGGCCATTGAGCAAGGTGCTGTTGCTGTGCTTTGTGAGCATATTCCCGACGGTGTGGATGCCAGTAAGGCAACCGTTGTCATCGTCGATTCTACCGAGGCAGCTGTGGGACCTGTGGCTACAGCCTTCCAGGGCTTTCCTGCAGAACGACTGAAGCTGGTAGGTGTTACTGGCACCAATGGCAAGACCACTATCGCCACCTTATTATATAATATGTTCCGTAAGCTAGGCTACAAGTGCGGCCTGCTCTCTACGGTGTGTAACTACATCGAGGGCGAGCCCGTTCCTGCCAGTCATACCACGCCCGACCCTGTGGAACTGAACCGCCTGTTGCGCCGGATGGTGGATGCTGGCTGCCAGTATGCCTTTATGGAGTGCAGCAGCCATGCCATTGCTCAGAAACGCATCGGTGGACTGAAGTTTGCCGGTGGTATCTTCACTAATCTGACGCGCGACCATCTCGACTATCATAAGACGGTAGAGAATTATCGCAACGCCAAGAAACAGTTCTTCGACATGTTGCCTAAGGGCAGTTTTGCCATCATCAATGCCGATGACAAAAACGGCATGTTCATGGTGCAAAATACCAAGGCTACGGTGAAAACCTATTCCGCGCAGCGCATGGCCGACTTCCGCGCACGTTTGGTGGAATGTCATTTCGAGGGTATGTACTTGGAGATGGACGGTCGTGAAGTGGGTGTGCAGTTTATTGGCAAGTTCAACGTAAGCAACCTGCTTGCTGTTTATGCTACTGCCGTCATGTTGGGACAGCAACCCGAGGATGTGCTGGTGGTGCTGAGTACGCTGAAGAGCGTAGCGGGACGTCTGGAGCCCATCCGTTCGCCCGAAGGCTTTACGGCTATCGTCGATTATGCCCACACCCCCGATGCCTTGGAGAATGTGCTGCGTGCCATCCACGAGGTGTTGCAAGGTAAGGGACAGGTCATCACCGTCTGTGGAGCAGGCGGCAATCGTGACAAGGGTAAGCGTCCACTGATGGCACAGGAGGCCGTGAAGCAGAGCGACCGTGTGATTATTACCAGCGACAACCCCCGTTTCGAGGAGCCACAGGACATCATCAACGATATGCTGGCTGGACTCGAACCGAAGCAGATGAAGAAGGTGGTGTCTATCGTTGATCGTCGCGAGGCCATTCGCACAGCCTGCATGATGGCGCAGAAAGGCGATGTCATCCTCATTGCAGGCAAGGGTCATGAGGACTATCAGGAAGTGAAGGGCGTGAAGCATCACTTCGACGACCGCGAGGTAGTGCGAGAAATTATCAGCGCATAGCAAAATAGTAGATTGTAAATAGTTAGATAGTACATTAGATAGATGTTATACTACCTGTTTCGATTCTTAGAAGAATACAACATCCCTGGGGCGCACCTCTGGAGCTACATCTCTTTCCGTGCGTTGCTGGCTCTCATCCTGTCGCTGGGAATCTCGGCTTGGTTTGGTGCGCGTTTCATCAAGTGGATGAAGCGGCGTAAGATTTTCGAGACCGAGCGCGACCCTTCCATCGACCCCTTCGGAGTGGAGAAGAAAGGTGTGCCTACCATGGGCGGTATTATCATCATTGTCTCGCTGCTGGTGCCCGTACTGCTGTTGGGCCGTATGCGTAACATCTATCTTATCCTGATGATTGCCACTACGGTGTGGTTGGGATTCCTCGGTTTCATGGACGACTATATCAAGATTTTCCGTAGGAACAAGGAAGGTTTGAAGGGAAAATATAAGATTGTGGGACAGGTGTCGATAGGCTTCATCGTGGGCTTGACGCTCTATCTCAGTCCTGATGTAGTGATGCGCGAGAATATCAGTACCCCGCAGCGGAATAGGACTGAGTTGGTGAGCCATGAGACAGAGGCTCACAAGTCGCTGCAGACCACTATCCCCTTTACCAAGCACCATAACCTGAGCTACAGCGAGATCATGTCGTTTGTGGGCAAGCACAAGGTGGCTGCCGGATGGATATTGTTCGTGTTTATAACCATTTTCGTGGTGACGGGCCTCTCTAATGGTGCCAACCTCAACGACGGCATGGATGGTATGTGTGCCGGCAACTCTGCTATCATAGGCGTGGTGCTGGGCATCTTGGCCTATGTGTCTTCACATATCGGCTATGCTTCCTATTTCGACATCATGTATATCCCGCATACTGAGGAACTGGTGGTCTTCCTGGCGGCTTTTGTGGGAGCCATGATTGGCTTCCTTTGGTACAATGCCTATCCCGCCCAGATATTCATGGGCGACACGGGATCGCTCACCATTGGCGGCATTATCGGCGTATGTGCCGTTATCATCCATAAGGAGCTGCTGCTGCCTATCCTGTGTGGTATCTTCTTCGTGGAGAGTCTGAGCGTCATCATTCAGACACAATGGTTTAAGATACAGAAACGCAAGGGCCGCAGGGTGCGTGTGTTCCGTGCTACGCCTATCCACGACAATTTCCGTAAGCTCGACTCGCAGCTCGATGCTACGTCACACTACATCCTGAAGGGATGGCCTCGCCGTCCGTTCCACGAGTCAAAGATAACCATCCGCTTCTGGATTGTCTCTATCATCCTGGCGGCTATGACCATTATCACATTGAAGATAAGATAAAATGAAGAGAATAGTTGTATTAGGAGCCGGCGAGAGTGGCGCAGGAGCTGCTGTGCTGGCGAAGAAAGAAGGTTTCGACGTGTTCGTGAGCGACATGTCGAAGATAACCTCACACTATCAGCAGATGCTCAATGAGCATGGCATTGCCTGGGAGGAAGGTCAGCACACGGAGAGCCTCATCTTGAATGCCGACGAGATTATTAAGAGTCCTGGCATCCCCGATACGGCACCCATGGTAAGCAAGGCCATTCAGGCAGGTATCCCCATCATCAGTGAGATAGAGTTTGCCGGCCGCTATACCACGTCGAAGATGATCTGTATCACGGGCTCTAATGGCAAGACCACCACGACAAGCCTCATCTATCATATTTTCAAGACTGCCGGCTATGATGCCGGACTGGCAGGCAACATCGGCCATTCACTGGCGCTGCAGGTAGCCGAGGAACCTCATGACTACTATATCATCGAGCTCTCGTCGTTCCAGTTGGATAATATGTACAATTTCCGTGCCAACATTGCCGTTCTGCTCAACATCACGCCCGATCATCTCGACCGTTACAACTTCGAGATGCAGAACTACGTCGATGCCAAGATGCGCATCACGCAGAACCAGACGTCCGACGATGCTTTCATCTATTGGAACGATGACCCCATCATCCGTCGTGAGTTGGAGAAGTATGATATTAAGGCCGTGCAATACCCCTTCTCCGAACTGAAAGAGAAAGGGTCTATCGGCTATATCGAGGCAGGCCAGTACGTCATTGAGCAGCCTGAACCTTTCAACATGGAGCAGGAGTCGCTGAGCCTCACAGGCCGTCACAACATATATAATTCGCTGGCTGCTGGCATCGCCAGTAACATTGCCGGCATCAAGAAAGATGTCATCCGTCAGTCGTTGAGCGACTTCCCTGGTGTGGAGCATCGTTTGGAGAAGGTGTGCATTGTGCGTGGCGTGCAGTATGTGAACGACTCGAAAGCCACCAATGTCGATGCCTGCTGGTATGCCCTCGACTCCATGAAGACCCGTGTGGTGCTCATCGTTGGTGGCAAGGATAAGGGTAACGACTACGAGCCCATCAAGCCGCTCATCCGCGAGAAGTGCTCCGCCATCGTCTATTTAGGTGCCGACAACCAGAAGCTGCACGACAATTTCGATGCTCTGGGCCTTCCCGTTCGCGATACCCACTCCATGAAAGAGTGTGTGGCAGCCTGCTACGAGCTAGCGCAGCCTGGTGAAACGGTGTTGCTCTCTCCCTGCTGTGCCTCTTTCGACCTGTTTAAGAACATGGAAGACCGTGGCGAGCAGTTCAAGGAATTAGTAAGAAATCTCTAACATCAAAAATCTATAGTCTAAAGTCAAAACCCTCCAGTCAATGAACAAGAAGTTAGGCAATCTTTTCAAAGGCGACAAAGGCATCTGGACAGTGTTCTTCTTCCTCTGCCTGATTAGCATCATCGAGGTCTTCTCGGCTTCGAGCACGCTTTCGTATAAGAGCCAGAACTTCATGGCGCCTATCATCTATCATGCAGGCACATTGTTCTTCGGAGTGGTCATCACCATCGTTATCCTCAACATACAATGCCGCTATTTCAAGCTGATGACGCCGGTGTTGCTCTTCCTGTCGTTTGCCACACTGTTGTGGGTGCTGGCTTTCGGCGAGAGTATCAACGGTGCCAACCGTGTGATACAGCTTCCAGGCTTCACCTTCCAGCCTTCCGAGCTGGCCAAGGGCACGATGGTGCTGGCTGTGGCACAGATACTGAGTGCCATGCAGCGTGAGGATGGCAGTGGTGCCGACCCGAAAGCCATGAAATATATCCTGTGGCTGGTGATGCCGGCAGTGATGCTCATTGGCATTGAGAACCTCTCTACGGCGGTGCTTCTCTTTGGTGTCATCTTTATCATGATGTTCATCGGGCGCGTGCCGATGGCTCAGATGGGCAAGCTCACGGGCTGCATCGTGCTCATCGTGGGCATCTTCCTGACGCTGGTGCTCACCTTGGGTAGCATGGACGATCAGGACGACAATCAGCAGGCTGTGACCACCGAGGCTGCTGCCAATGCTCAAGCCGATAAGGACGAGGGCATGGTGGCCAAGGTGTTCCACCGCTTTGGCACGTGGCGCAACCGACTGTTGAACCACAGCTCCCGGCCTGAAGATCCAAAGGAATACAGCGTGAGAGACAATTTCCAGGTGGCCCATTCCCATTTCGCCATTGCCACATCGGGCATCATCGGCAAGGGACCTGGCAATAGCGAGGAGCGTGAATATCTGCCACAGGCCTTCTCCGACTTCATCTTCTCCATCATCATCGAGGAGATGGGACTCATCGGAGCCATCGCCGTGGTGTTCCTATATATCATCCTGCTCTTCAGGGCAGCGCGCATAGCGGGACGTTGCGAAAACAACTTCCCTGCCTTCCTGGTCATGGGATTGGCGGTGCTGCTGGTGGCGCAGGCAGCCATCAACATGATGGTGGCTGTGGGCATAGGCCCTGTCACGGGTCAGCCGCTGCCGTTAGTGTCGAAAGGAGGCACCTCGACCCTCGTCAGTTGTGCCTATATAGGTGCCATCCTCAGTGTCAGCCGTTCGGCCAAGCTGCGCGACGCATCTGTCAAAACTTCTAAACGTACAGAAGAAAATGAATAAGGAATTGAGAGTCATCATCAGCGGAGGCGGCACAGGTGGACATATCTTTCCTGCTGTGTCGATAGCCAATGCCATCCGCGAGCTTCAGCCCGACGCAAAGATACTCTTCGTCGGAGCTTTGGGACGCATGGAGATGCAGCGTGTGCCACAGGCAGGCTACGAGATCAAGGGACTACCCATCATGGGCTTCGACCGTAAGAACCTGCTGAAGAACGTGAAGGTGCTCTATCATGTATGGGAGAGCCAGCGCATGGCCAAGCAGATCATCCGTGAGTTCCAACCACAGGTGGCCGTGGGCGTGGGTGGCTATGCCAGTGGTCCTACGTTGAACAAGGCCGCTGCAATGGGCATCCCCTGTCTCATCCAGGAGCAGAACAGCTATGCCGGCGTGACCAACAAGCTGTTGGCCAAGAAGGCACAGAAGATATGTGTGGCTTATGAGGGCATGGAGCGTTTCTTCCCTCAGGAGAAGATCATTCTCACGGGCAATCCTGTGCGCCAGGCATTGCTCGATGCCAAGATGACTCGCGAGGAAGCATTGAAGACCTTCGGCTTTGATGCTACGAAGAAGACCATCCTCGTGACGGGCGGCAGCTTAGGAGCACGCACGTTGAACGAGAGCATGAAGCAGCATCTCGATCAGCTCCGCGAGAGCGGTGTGCAGTTCATTTGGCAGACGGGACGCTACTATTATAACGATATCGACCAGCTGATGAAAGACCAAGCTTTCGGCAACCTGCACTATACCGATTTCGTCGATATGGTGGCTGCCTACCGTGCTGCCGACCTCGTCATCAGCCGTGCTGGTGCCAGCAGCATCAGTGAGATATGCCTGTTGGGCAAGCCCGTCATCTTGGTGCCCAGTCCCAATGTGGCAGAGGATCATCAGACGAAGAATGCGATGGCACTGGTCAATCGTCAGGCAGCGCTGATGGTGAAGGATGCTGAGGCCTCCGAGAAGCTCGTACAGCTGGCCCTCGACACCGTGCGCGACGAAGCACTGCTGAAGAGCCTTAGCGAGAACGTGCTGAAGATGGCACTGCCCGACTCGGCAGCCATCATAGCCAAGGAAGTAATCAAATTAGCAACACGATAACATGGACATGAAAGATATAAAAGCCATCTACTTCATCGGTGCCGGAGGCATCGGTATGAGTGCCATTGCACGCTACTTCATCAGTCGCGGACTGGTGGTGGCAGGGTACGACAAGACTCCTACCGAGCTCACGCGCCGTCTGGAAAAGGAAGGCGCCCTGCTGCACTACGAAGAGAACATCGACGAGATTCCCCATACGTGCAAGAATGCCGGTCACACGCTGGTGGTCTATACGCCTGCCATTCCTGAAACCCACAAGGAACTGCAGTATTTCCGTCAGAACGGCTTCGAGGTGCAGAAGCGTGCACAGGTGCTGGGAACGCTGACTCGCGAGATGCGGGGCCTCTGCGTAGCAGGCACCCACGGTAAGACCACTACCAGCTCCATGTGTGCCCACATCATGCACCAGAGCCATCTCGACTGCAACGCCTTCCTGGGTGGTATCACGAAGAACTACGGCACAAACTATATTGTCAGCAAGTCGGACTATGTGGTCATCGAGGCCGACGAATACGACCGCTCGTTCCACTGGCTGCGACCCTACATCAGCGTCATCACCAGCACCGATGCCGACCATCTCGACATCTACGGCACGAAAGAGGCCTACCTGGAGAGCTTCCGCCACTACAGCGAGCTCATCCAGCCCTCTGGCGCCCTCATCATCCATCGTGGACTGGAAATGAAGGAGAACCTGCAGCCTGGCGTGCGACGCTATGACTACAGCCGCGACGAGGGCGACTTCCATGCTGAGAACATCCGCATTGAGAACGGAGAGATCACCTTCGACTTCATCTCGCCCATCGAGTGCGTGAAGAACATCGAGCTGGGCCAGCCCATCCCCATCAACATCGAGAACGGCATTGCCGCGATGGCTATGGCACAGCTGGCAGGCTGCACGGCCGAGGAGTTGCGCGTGGGCATGATGTCGTTCAGCGGCGTGGATCGTCGCTTCGACTTCAAGATCAAGACCCCCAACCTTGTGTTCCTCAGCGACTATGCCCACCATCCGCAGGAGATCAACCAGAGTGCGCGCAGCATTCGTGAGCTCTATCGCGACCGTCATATCACGGCCATCTTCCAGCCCCATCTCTACACGCGCACTCGCGACTTCTACAAGGAGTTTGCACAGGCGCTAAGCCAGCTCGACGAGGTCATCCTCACCGAGATATACCCTGCCCGTGAAGAGCCCATCGAGGGTGTCACCTCGCAGCTCATCTACGACAATCTGGCTCCTGGCGTGGAGAAACAGCTCATCACCAAGGCCGACGTCATTCCTTTAGTGAAAAGCCGCACGTTCGACGTGCTCATCATACTGGGTGCCGGCGACCTCGACGCTGAGGTGCCCCAGATAGCCAATATCCTCAAACGCAAGTAAAAATAGTACATCCACATGGTGAACTGGAAAAAGATACTCGTCATTACCTTCAACGTCATCATCGGCATCTACCTGGTGCTGGCCATCACGGCTTTCAACAAGTCGGCCGACAAGGAGACTGTATGCAAAGACGTGAGGATAACCATTGAGCGTGGTGTCATCGAGGGGTCGCTTTCTCCAACCGATGTGCGAAACATGCTGAATGGCGAGAAGGTGAATCCCGTCGGTCGCACGCTCGCCGCCATCAACCTCAGGGCGATGGAAGAGCGGCTGAACGCACAGGAGCTCATCGAGAATGCCGAGTGCTACAAGACGCAGGACGGCTGTGTCAATATCACCGTCACCGAGCGCGTGCCGGTGGTGCGCGTGATGGCAGCCAATGGCGACGACTACTATGTGGACAAGGACGGACGGGTGATGAAGAACACGGGCTATGCCTGCAACCTCATGGTGGCTACGGGCAGCATCGACCGCGCCTATGCCAGCCGTGTGCTCGCTCCTGTGGGACGCCTCATCCTTGCCGACGATTTCTGGCGCAGTCAGATAGAGCAAGTGAACGTTCTGCCCGACAGCACCATCGAGATGGTGCCGCGTGTGGGCGAGCATATCATCTATATAGGCCGTCCTGTGGGCCTCACGAAGAAACTGGAACGCCTGCGCAAGTTCTACCAGTACGGGCTCAGTCAGGCCGGCTGGAACAAGTACAAGCGCATCAGCGTCGAGTTCAACAACCAGATCGTATGTAAGAAGAGGTAGGAATGATGAATTAAGAATGAAGATGTATAAAGCGATACATCAAACTTCAAAATTTAAAATTTAAAATTCAAATATATATGGTGTCAGAACAGAAAGATTTCATTGTGGCAATTGAATTCGGTTCATCGAAGATAACCGGTATTGCCGGACAGAAGAAGCCCGATGGCAGCATTTCGGTGCTGGCCATGGTCAAGGAAGACTCGTCCTCCTTCATCCACAAGGGGTATGTTTTTAACATCGACAAGACAGCCCAGTGCCTGCAGAGCATCATCAAGAAGCTTGAGGCACAGCTGAAGACGCGCATCGTGCAGGTCTTCGTAGGCGTGGGCGGACAGTCGCTGCGCTCGGTGCGCAACACCATCGGGCGCGACTTGCCGGCTGATAGCATCATCACCCAGGAGATGGTGGTAGAGCTGATGGATGCTAACTGGAACCTCGACTATCCCGAACAGAAGATTCTCGACGTGGCAGAGCAGGAGTACAAGATCGACTCCCACCTGCAGATGGACCCCGTGGGCATCCGTGCCACACGTCTGGAGGGCAACTTCCTCAACATCCTTATCCGCAAGACCTTCTTCCTCAACCTGAACCGCTGCTTCGAGCAGGCAGGCATCAAGGTGGCCGAGATGTACCTGGCACCACTGGCACTCGCCAACGCCGTGCTCACCGAGGCAGAGAAGCGCTCGGGATGCGCACTCGTCGATATTGGTGCCGACACCACCACCGTCAGCGTCTTCTGGAAGAACGTGCTGCGCCACCTCGCCGTCATCCCCCTCGGCTCGAACAACATCACCAAGGACATCGCCTCGCTGCAGATGGAAGAGAGCGATGCCGAGCAGATGAAGCTGAAATATGCTTCCGCCTATACCGAGAACAGCGAGATTGACCCCGCCCTGAAATACTCCATCGACATCGACCGCCAGGTGGAGAGCCAGAAGTTCATCGAGATTGTCGAGGGCCGCATGATGGAGATCATCGAAAATGTGCGCTATCAGCTTCCCGATGAGTACTACGACAAGCTGCTGGGTGGCATCATCCTCACCGGTGGCGGCTCGAACATGAAGAACATCGAGCGCGCCATCACCAACTCCACCCGCATCGACAAGGTGCGCGTGGCAAAGTTCGTCACCATGACCATCAACACCAGCAACGAGCAGCTGAAGAACCACAACGGCATGTACAACACCCTGCTCGGACTGCTGGCAAAGGGCGACATCAACTGCGCCGGCAACGGCATCGACCAGCAGGGCAACCTCTTCGGCGACAACAAGCAGGACAATGCCCCCGTCATTCCCGACCGCAAGCCTCGTCAGGCCTACGAGAAGGAGACAGGCACCATCCGCACCGCTGAGGAAGAGGAGAAGGCAGCCGAGATTGCCCGTCAGCAGAAGGCAGAGCAGGAGCGCATAGAGCGTGAGAAGCGCGAGGCCGAGGAAGCCGAAGCCCGTCGCCTGAAGAAGGAGAACAGCCGCTGGAACAAATTCAAGCGTGCTTTCGGCAAATTGGCTGACGACATCACTAAGGAGGAGTGAGGAGAAAAGGAGTAAGTAATAAGTAGAAAAGTAGTAAGGAGTAAGTAGAAAGTAGAAAGTAGTAAGTAGAAAAGGAGTAAATATTATGAATACCATCGATATACTCGATTTCGGCGTACCCGAAGAGCGTCATAGCATCATCAAGGTCATCGGCGTAGGTGGCGGTGGTGGAAACGCTGTGAACCACATGTATAAGGAAGGCATACACGATGTGACCTTCGTAGTCTGTAACACCGACAATCAGGCACTCAACGACTCGCCCGTGCCCGTCAAGCTGCAGCTCGGCAGCGAGGGACTGGGAGCCGGCAACCGTCCTGAGAAAGCCAAGGCAGCCGCCGAAGAGAGCCTGCAGGACATACGCAACATGCTCGACGACGGCACCCGCATGGCGTTCATCACCGCTGGCATGGGCGGAGGCACTGGCACCGGTGCAGCACCCGTCATCGCCAAGGTGTCGAAGGAGATGGGCATCCTCACCGTAGGCATCGTCACCATCCCCTTCCGCTTCGAGGGCAACCGCAAGATCGACCAGGCGCTCGACGGCGTAGAAGAGATGGGCAAGCATGTCGATGCACTCCTCGTCATCAACAACGAGCGGCTGCGCGAGATTTATCCCGACCTCTCCTTCCTCGATGCCTTCGGCAAGGCCGACGACACGCTCAGCGTCGCCGCAAAGAGCATCGCCGAGATCATCACCCTCCACGGCACCATGAACCTCGACTTCAACGATGTGAAGACCGTGCTCCAGGACGGTGGCGTCGCCATCATGTCCACAGGCTACGGCGAGGGTGAAGACCGTGTGAAGAAAGCCATCGAGGACGCCCTCAACTCGCCCCTGCTCAACGACAACGACATCTTCAACTCGAAGAAGATACTCCTCAACCTCTCCTTCTCGCACGAGAAAGAGTCGAAGGACAACTTCATGATGGAAGAGATGAACTACGTCCACGAGTTCATGGATAAGTTCGGCTCCGACTTCGTCTTCAAGTGGGGCGTCGCCGTCGATCCCGAGCTCGGCAAGCGCGTAAAAGTCACCATCCTCGCCACAGGCTTCGGCATGCAGAATGTCGATGGCATGGAAGAGCGTATGCTCAAGCAGCAGAGCCGCGAGGAGGCCACCCGTCTGGCAGAGGAACAGGAGCGTGCCGCCAAGCGCGAGGAGCGTCGCAGCCACTACTACAACGGTGCCGACAAGAACCATCGCTACAAGCGTCGTCCCAATATCTATATCTTCAACTCCGAAGACCTCGACAACGACGATGTCATCAGCGCCGTCGAATCGACGCCCACCTATAAGCGCACCAAGGAGATACTCGCCAGCATAGGCAGCCACGAGCCTGAGCCCAGCGAGCCCCAGCAGCGCAACGACTCCCCGTCAGATGCCGTACAGGGTGTCATCAGTTTCGTATAGCCAATCAATACCATATCTGGAAAAATGTTGAAGTAAAGTGCCGGGCTCTGCCGCTTTATATAGCGGCAGCCGGCCAAGTTGAATTGCAAATGATCGCAGTTGGCTGAAGGAAGGGGATTAATCCTCTTCCTTCTTGCATTTTTGACGAGCACTAAAACGAAAGGAGGGCGCATCAAAATCCATTTAGCACGCTCCTAAATGAATTTAGCGCAGCGCTCGGCGCTAAATTCTCTTGAGAGTTTTCCACCGAGAAAGCACCTCCTGAGTGTGAAAACGCATCCTGTCTGCCCGGGAAGCACATCCTGTGATGAGGAAAACGGCGCATGTCACCCTCGGCGCAGCTCATTGATTGCTAATAAAGTGTAAAAATACGGGATAAGTAGTGTTCTTTTTTGTTCTTTTTTGTATCTTTGCACCCTAAAAAAGATGAGAGAATCTAATTTTAAGCTTAAAATCGATATGAAAAAGAAGAAATTGTTTTTGACTGCCGTAGTAGCTATGGCGCTTGCCTCGTGTGGTGGCGGCGGCGGTGGCATGAACTTCGGCGACAATGAGTATCCTGTGGAAGAGGTGAAGACCTCGGCTACGGAGATGCAGACGAAGTATCCTGCCGTGATCAATGGTATTCAGGACGTAGAGATACGTCCGAAGCTGTCGGGTTTCCTGACGCAGATTAACGTGACTGAGGGCCAGACGGTGCAAGCTGGTCAGCTGATGTTTGTGATTGACAACGAGACGTACCAGGCTCAGGTGCGCCAGATGCAGGCTACGGTGAACACCGCCCAGAGTGCTGTGAACACCGCCCAGCTGACGTATGACAACTCGAAGCAGCTGTTCGACAGTCATGTCATCGGCGAGTATGAGCTGCAGACGGCTGAGAACTCGCTGAAGAGTGCCCAGGCCCAGCTGGCTCAGGCTCAGGCAGGACTGGCATCGGCTCGCGAGAATCTGAGCTTCTGCTATGTGAAGAGCCCTGCTAGGGGCGTGGTAGGCACGCTGCCTTACAAGAAGGGTGCGCTGGTGAGCGCCTCGAACGTGCTGACCCATGTGTCGGACATCAGCCAGATGGAGGTGTATTTCTCGATGACCGAGAAGGACATGCTGGCGATGGCGAAGGCCGAGGGTGGCCTGAAGGGTGCCATCGAGCAGTTCCCCAGCGTGAGGCTGCAGCTGGCCGACGGTACGGTGTATGGCTATGAGGGTCATGTGGCTGCCATCAGTGGCGTCATCGACCAGACTACCGGCTCCGTGCAGCTGAAGGCCCGCTTCCCCAATCCTGAGAGCCTGCTGAAGAGCGGTGGCAGCGGCACCATCATCATTCCGCGTGCCAGCGAGGGCGTCATCGTCATTCCACAGCGTGTGGTATCGGAGGTGCAGAACAAGAAGTTCGTGTATCTGCTGAACGACAGCAACAAGGTGGTATATACCGAGATTACCGTTGACCCGCAGACCGACGGCATGAACTATATCGTGACCAGTGGCCTGAAGGCTGGCGACAAGTATGTGACCAACGGCATCACCAAGCTGCAGGACCAGATGGAGATTGTGCCCATCACGCCTCAGCGCTACGAGGAGAAGATCCAGGAGCAGGCTAAGGCCATGAGCGCCGGTGATATTGTGGATGCGATGAAAAAATAAGATTTTGGAGTTAAGAATTAAGAATTAAGAATTAAGAGGTATCGGCTTCGCCGAGTAGGAAGGAAGAAGTAGGAATTAAGAGTTAAGATTTAAGAATTAAGAAGGAAGAGGTATCGGCTTTGCCGAGTAGGAAGGAAGAATTAAGAATTAAGAGTTAAGAGGTATCGGCTGCGCCGAGTATAAATTAAGAAGGAAGAAGTACTTCTAACATCTAAAATCGCACTTGCCGAAGGCAAGACCTCTAAATTCTAAAATCTAACATCTAAATTGCCAAGGGCAAGACCTCTAAAATCTAAATTCTAAAATCTTACTTGCCAAAGGCAACACCTCTAAATTCTAAACTCTAAATTTTAAATTGCAGAAGTATGACTTTTACCAATTTTATCAAACGCCCGGTGCTCTCGACGGTGATCTCAATTCTCATCGTCATACTGGGTTTCATCGGGCTCTTTTCGCTGCCTATTGAGCAGTATCCCGATATTGCACCGCCTACCGTTGTCGTGCATACCAGCTATCCTGGTGCCGATGCCGAGACCGTGAAGAACTCCGTGCTGGCACCGCTGGAGGAGAGCATCAACGGTGTGGAAGGTATGGACTATATCAGCTCGTCGGCTTCCAGCGGCTCGGCCAGCATGACCATCATGTTCCGTCAGGGCATGAACCCCGACATGTGTGCCGTGAACGTGCAGAACCGCGTGCAGCAGGCTCTGGCCCTGCTGCCTGCCGAGGTGACGCGCATCGGCGTGACGGTGATGAAGCGTCAGACCTCGCAGGTGATGATGTTCACCCTGACGAGTGACGGACGCTACGACGACCAGTTCCTGACGAACTACTCGAACATCAACATCATCCCTGCCATCAAGCGTATCCAGGGCGTGGGCGACGTGCAGAGCCCTGGTCTGAAGACCTATGCCATGCGTATCTGGCTGAAGCCGGAGGTGCTGAAGCAGTATAACCTGATGCCCTCTGACATCAGCAATCTGCTGGCTGAGCAGAACATCGAGGCTGCTCCGGGTAACTTCGGACAGGAGAGCGAAGTGGCCTTTGAGTATTCCATGCGCTACACCGGTCGCCTGAAGAGTGCCGAGGAGTTTGGCGACATCGTCATCACCAGCGACAGCGAGGGTAACACGCTGAAGCTGAAGGACGTTGCCGACATCGAGCTGGGCGGACAGCAATACACGGTGTCGATGAAGAACAACAACGTGCCGTCGGTGATGGGTATGGTGCAGCAGATTGCCGGCTCCAACGCCAACGAGATTGCCAAGCAGGTGAAGAAGGAGCTGGAGGAGCAGCAGAAGCTGATGCCACCGGGCATGTTCTACAAGATCAACTACGACGTCACGGAGTTCCTCTATGCCTCTATCGAGGAGGTGGTGTTCACCCTGTTGATGACGCTCATCCTGGTGTTCCTCGTGGTGTATATCTTCCTGCAGGACATGCGCTCGACGCTCATCCCGCTGATTGCCGTGCCGGTGTCGCTTATCGGTACGTTCTTCTTCCTGAACGTCTTCGGATTCTCCATCAACCTGCTCACGCTATCCGCCTTGCTGCTCGCCATCGCCATCGTGGTCGATGATGCCATCGTGGTGGTCGAGGCGGTGCATGCGAAGCTGGATCAGGGCTACAAGAGCCCGCTGGCTGCCAGTATAGATGCCATGAACGAGATTTCGGGCGCCATCATCTCCATCACGCTGGTGATGGCTTCGGTGTTCATCCCCGTGTCGTTCCTCGGTGGAACGACGGGTACGTTCTACCGCGAGTTCGGTGTGACGATGGCAGTCTCGATCTTCATCTCGGCACTGAACGCCCTGACGCTGTCGCCGGCTCTCTGTGCCATCTTCCTGAAGCCTCACGACAAGGACGGCAAGGAGAAGAAGATGTCGCTGGTGGATCGTTTCCATGCGTCGTTCAACGCCAGCTACGACAAGATTCTGGCAAAATATAAGACTCGTGTGGAGAAGAGCGTGCGCAAGCCGCTGCTCATCGGCATCATCGTCGTGGTGGGCATTGCTGCGCTGGCTGGCACCATGCAGGTGACGAAGTCAGGTCTGGTGCCCGACGAGGACACGGGAACGCTGTTCTGCACCATCTCCATGCCGCCTGCCACCTCTGTGGCCCGTACGCGTCAGATCATCAACGAGGTGGACAGCATCCTGGCTGCCGACCCCGCCATCCAGAGCCGCGAGCAGATTCAGGGCTACAACTTCATTGCCGGTGCCGGTTCCGACCAGGCCACGTTCATCCTGAAGCTGAAGCCCTTTAAGGAGCGCCAGAAGGGATTCTGGTGGAAGCTCAGCGGACTGTGGCAGGGCGACGGTATCTACCGTTTCTTCCTGAACCCGATGGAATCGACGGGTGTCATCGCCCAGATATTCATCAAGACGGCCCACATCAAGGATGCCAAGATCCTGGCGTTCGCTCCGCCTATGATTCCCGGCTTCTCGGCCAACAGCGGCTTGTCGCTGGTCATGCAGGACCGTACGGGTGGCTCGCTGGATCGCTTCTTCCAGATTGTGACCGACTATATCGCTGCCCTGAACAAGCGTCCTGAGATTCAGATGGCACAGACGTCCTACAACCCCTCCTATCCGCAGTATATGATTCATGTGGATGTGCCCAAGTGTAAGCAGGCAGGCATCTCGCCCACCATCGTGCTTTCCACGCTGCAGGGCTACTATGGCGGTCTGTATGCCTCGAACTTCAACGCCTACGGTAAGCTGTACCGTGTGATGATACAGGGCGCTCCTGAGACACGTATGACGGCTGAGAGCCTGAACAATATCTATGTACGCACACCGGCAGGCATGGCGCCCATCCAGGAGTTCTGCCAGCTGGAGCGTGTCTATGGCCCGACGAACATCAACCGCTTCAACCTCTTCACGTCGATCAACGTGACGGCAACGGTGGCCAACGGCTATTCTACGGGTGAGGCCATCAAGGCGGCACAGGAAGTGGCTGCCGAGATGCTGCCTACGGGCTATACCTACGACTACAGCGGTCTGACGCGCGAGGAGGCAAAATCGACCAACTCCACGGCCATGATCTTCCTGTTGTGCTTCATGTTCATCTACCTCATCCTGGCTGCCCAGTACGAGAGCTACCTCCTGCCGTTTGCAGTGCTGCTCTCAGTGCCCTTCGGACTGGCAGGATGCTTCCTGTTCACCATGCTCTTCGGCCATGCGAACGACATCTACATGCAGATATCGCTCATCATGCTGATCGGTCTGCTGGCCAAGAACGCCATCCTGATTGTGCAGTTCGCACTGGAGCGCCGTCAGACGGGTATGGCCATCTCGTGGTCGGCCGTCTTGGGTGCCGCAGCCCGTCTGCGTCCTATCCTCATGACGTCGCTGGCCATGATTATCGGTCTGCTGCCACTGATGTTTGCATCGGGCGTAGGCAAGAACGGTAACCAGACGCTGGGTGCTGCTGCCGTGGGCGGCATGCTCATCGGTACGCTCTGCCAGATCTTCGTGGTGCCCGCCCTGTTCGTCGTCTTCCAGTCGCTGCAGGAGAAGTTCCGTCCCATGAAGTTCGAGGGCGACGAGGAGAATCCCGACGTCACCACCGAGCTGCAGCAGTATGCAAAGAGACCTGTGGAATATGAAATTGAAAAGTAGAGCCTACCCCCCGCCCCCTCCCAGAGAGGAGGGGAGAGGAGGCTTGACATGATAATAAGGAAAGAAGATATGAATATAAAAGGAATCGTTAAAAGCATATTGAAGCCCCTCCATTGGGGAGGGGTTGGGGTAGGCTTACTCCTGCTGGCCAGCTGTGGACTCTACAATAAGTATGAGCGGCCTGACGTGGAAACGCAGGGTCTGATCCGCGATGTGGTGAGCGACGTCGATACCCTTGTCACGAATACTGACGAGAACTTCGGCCAGCTGCCCTGGCGAGAGGTCTTTACCGACCCCCAGCTGCAGGCACTCATTGAGACGGCCTTGGAGAACAATACCGACCTGCGCAATGCTGCGCTGAACGTGCAGATGATGCAGGACATGCTGAAGGTGGCCAAGCTGGCCTTCCTGCCTGGCGTGGCCGTCGCTCCCAGCGGCACCATCAGCCGTGTGCAGATGGACGGTGCCACCACCTCGAAGACCTATCAGCTGCCCATCTCGGCATCGTGGAATGTCGATCTCTTCGGCAATATCCTCTCGCAGAAACGCTCGGCACAGGTGCAGCTGCTCATG
The DNA here is from genome assembly GCA_905233825.1 of uncultured Prevotella sp. GTDB lineage: Bacteria > Bacteroidota > Bacteroidia > Bacteroidales > Bacteroidaceae > Prevotella. The sequence goes on from CAJOFE010000006.1 coordinate 62,693, forward strand.
ATGAAAGACTATCAGGTGGCTGCCCAGACGGGCATCATCTGTGGTGTTGCAACCCTCTACTACACGCTGATGATGCTCGACGAGCAACTGGCCATCCTCAACGACATGGAAGGGCTGACGAAGGAGACGTGGGACATGATGAAGCTGCAGATGCAGCTCGGACGTGCCCGCTCTACCAGCGTGCAGAGTGCTGAGGCAAGCTACTATCAGGTGCAGGCCAACGCCGTCGATCTGAAGCGGCAGATACGTGAGATGGAGAACGCCCTCTCGCTGCTGCTCAACGAGGCTGGCCACCGCATCGACCGTGGCTCGTTCTACAACCAGTCGTTGCCCGAGAAGTTCGCCGCCGGCGTAGGCATTCAGCTGCTCTCGAACCGTGCCGACGTGCACGCTGCCGAGATGGCACTGGCACAGTGCTTCTACGACGTGGAGACGGCCCGCTCGAAGTTCTACCCGAACATCACCATCACCGGCACGGCAGCGTTTACCAACAACCTCGGTGCTGTGGTCAATCCCGGCAAGTGGCTACTCTCTGCCGTAGGCAGCCTCACGCAGCCCATCTTCCAGCACGGACAGATAGTGGCTGGCCTGAAGGTGGCAAAAGCTAAGCAGGAGCAGGCCTACAACACCTGGCAGAACACCATCCTGAAGGCTGGCAACGAGGTGAGCAACGCCCTGCTCACCTATAGCACCAGCGACGAGAAGAGCCAGCTCGACCAGAAGCAGGTGGAGCTATACACACAGAATGTGGAGGACACCCGCAAGCTCTACGTCTCGCGTGGCAGCAGCTATCTGGAGGTCATTCAGGCCCAGTCCTCACTCCTCAACGCCCGCATCTCGAAGGTCAGCGACGACTTTGCCAAGATGCAGGCCGTGGTGACGCTCTATCAGGCACTTGGCGGGGGCAGCCGATGAGACAGATTTGTTATGATGTTATTATGTCTTTAAACCAGTTATTATGGCAAGCGAAATAAGTCCAAGAGCTGAAATATCGCCTAAGGCGAAAATCGGCAACAACTGCAAGATATTCCCCTTCGTCTATATCGAGGACGACGTGGAGATAGGCGACAACTGCATCATCTTCCCCTTCGTCAGCATCCTCGACGGTACCCGCATGGGTGCCCATAACAAGGTGCATCAGGGAAGCGTCATCGGTGCCCTGCCGCAGGACTTCGACTTCCGTGGAGAGAAGTCGGAGTGCATCATCGGCGATAACAACATCATCCGTGAGAACGTGGTCATCAACCGTGCCACCCATACTGGCGGCAAGACCGTCATTGGCAACGACAACGTGCTCATGGAGGGTGCCCACATCAGCCACGACACTAAGGTGGGCAACCGCTGCGTCTTCGGCTACGGCACGAAGATAGCTGGCGACTGCGAGATTGAGGATGGCGTCATCTTCTCTTCCAGCGTCATCGAGAATGCCAAGACCCGTGTGGGGCAGGGCGCGATGATCCAGGCTGGCACCACCTTCTCGAAGGACGTGCCTCCTTACATCGTCTGCACCAAGCGCTCGATGTATGGCGGCGTGAACTTCACCATGGGCAAGTACTATGGCGTAGATGAGAAAGTGCTGAAGCACATCGCCAATGCCTACCGCCTCGTGTTCCACGGCAAGACATCGCTCTTCGATGCTGTCCTGCAGATAGAGCAGCAGGTGCCCGACGGTCCCGAGATACGCCACATCATCGAGTTCATCCGTGCCACTGATCTCGGCATCATCTCGAAGATGTAGTTTACGGAGGGAAAAAAGAAACAAGGAAGTAGTCAGCACTACTTCCTTGTTTTTTTGATGCTTCAGTCTGAAGACTATTTGATCACGGTCTTGCGGGGTTTCATATCTCCTTCTCCAACGACGATGAAGATGCCCTTATGAGCCTGACTGGCATTGACGCGGCGACCTTGCAGGTCGTAGATCTGCACCGTGTTGGTTGCAGGCTGTAAAGGCGTTTCGACAATGCCCTCAGCCTCGCCATCGACTACAAAGATGAAGGTGGCAATGTCGCTGTCGTACCAACCCTTCTTCACGGCCATCGCCTTTAGCACGGTCTCGCCGGTGATGACGATGGGCTCGGTGTAGAGTCGGCGTGAGCCCTGTTCGTCGCAGGGGCATGAGCCGTCGGTGGTATAGTAGATTTGTGCATCCTTGGTGTCGGTGGTGAGCGTTACCTTCTCTCCAGCCTTCAGCACAGAACCCGATGCGAGTGAGGCCTCAGGTGCTTTTACAAACAGGTTTTCTGGGTCAAGCACCTCAACTATTACCATCTCCTCAGTTGTTTCATCGTCGATGGTCAGCCTTATGGTTGTAGAGCCTATGGCCTTACCCGTTACGGTGACGGTGGCCTTACCTTCAGCATTGAGCACCACCTCGTCGGCACTCAGTTCCATCAGTTCGGCAAACGACGGCGTCAGGCGCAGCGTCTTGCCGGCTCCTGCCTCGGCAGGTACTACGGCCACCTTCAGTTCCTGGCTATCGCCCAGTGCCATTTCCACTCTCTCCTCCGTTTCAATCTGCTCGATGCGCATCTCCACGTCTAAGCGTTGCATATAGTCCTCCTGCATGGGTACGCCGCAGTAGCTCTTGACACGGTGGTCTACGATGAGCATCACCTCGTCGGCATCTTTCCAACCCGTCTCTGAAGTCAATTTCAGGTAGCTGGCGAAGGTCGTGGTAGAATTCTTGGCCTCTGCCTCCTCGTTCAGCAGTTCTACCTTGACGTCGCTGAGCAGCGTCTCCTTGCCGCCACGAATCACCTTCACCTTCAGCTGTTCTGGTGTCAGCGTCTCAGGCTGCATATACTTGCTGAACAGCAATTCTATGCCGTCCTGGTAGACGTGGGCCATCGATATCTCTGGTGCTGAGCGCTGCACCATCGGGATGTTCACCTCTAATTGTGGTGGCGGCACGGGCAGCCACTCAGAGCGGGTAGGCTCGTAGCCGTCCTTCTCGTAGCGTACTTGCCACATACCCTGTGGCACGTCCCAACCGTAACGACCCTCGGAATTGGTGAGTTGCGGGTTCACCTGAGCCTCGTAGTTCTCAGCATCCCAAAGCACCTCTTTTACCTCCCAGTCGCCATACTTGTTCTGAATGCTGTCCTTATAGTAGCAAGTGGCGGTGGCACCTTCAATGCGGTTCGAAGGAACAGCCTCATAGACGTAGCCTGATGGATCCGCCAGCCATTGAACCGTGAAGTCTGGATTAGTAAAAACGGTGGGCAGATGTTGACAGCCATCAGTGTGACTTAGTTCCTTTTCAATCATGCTCCTTGCATGTTTAAAATTGTTTTGTATCTCAGCATGATTCCGAGCTAACTCTCCATCTATGCCTGCCGCAACTGCAGAAACAATCATTCCTGTCATTGGGGTTTCAGGCGTAATGGCTGATATTATTATTGCACAGCTAGCAGAGGTAATGTTACCAGCAGCATTCCACCAGTCATTCTTTTTATTCAATTCTTGAAGGTCTTTTAACTCCTGTAGGAGTTCCTTACCTCTTTCTGTATTTCCACAGTTATTCTCTACAAAGTGAATCAAATTATCCCAATTATCTTGATCGGCATAATACTCATTGAAGTTCTTGTAGTTGGTTCTTCCCAGGGCAAGAGCAGAAACGGCAATGCCAATGCCAGTTCCCCATCGTGACATCGCTTTTGTCTTATCCAGTGCATTTCCTGTTTTGCTAAATAACTTTCCAGTTTCCATTAGTCCATCAGTAGGAGCTGCAGGACTTCCAATCCATTTATACTGAGCCAGTTCTGTCCCAAAGAGCCATGATGCCAAATCATGATTAACCGCAGCACTTTTCGCCAGTTGACCGAAAGCATAATCCCATGTGTTTCCCATAAACAAGCCCAAAGTACCCCAAGAGGCATCAGAATAAACAGCATCCCAATATGCCGACATATAGTCCTCGACGCCAGAAGGATCACTACTATTCCTGTTTACCCTCCTAGTAGCCATATTGGGATTCAGGTGTTCACTAAAGTCGATAATAAAACGGTCACCACTCTTGTCATTGACAAACACATATTTATAAACATCTACATTTGAAGATTCGTCAAGATGCCAATTGCCATCACTCATGTCTTCAAGAATGTTGCCAGTGTTAGGCGTGCCTACGATGTAGGTGTATGAGGGTGTCCAAATGCCATTTCCCAGATCATGAGCAGGAATATAGAAATCGCTCATCATTAATTCATTATTCCACTGTTCTATCTCTTGATATTCTGGAATCTGGGTTGGGTCTGTGAACAACTGATTCCATATCTGATCGCGTTCAGTATCGCTGGTGGCATCTAACCAAGCCTGAGCCAGCTGCTTTTGTTCATCACTCAGTGTCACCTCTACTCCACCAGTCAATTTCTTCACAAGTTCTCCAGACTCTTCTACCAATGATTCAAAGTAGTCCCAGTCTGGTTTACTCTTAGCCAGTTCTTCATCCATCTTCTGATACACAGCCTTAAGCAGTAGCATCTGCTTATCATATTCTGCCATAGCAGCCTTTATTCCCTTCACAAAACGATTGTTGCTTTCCGTATCTTCTGGCCTTTCGAAGTCTTCGTTATAGTCAAAGGTGATTGCCATATTACTGGGTGTGTGATCTAAGCGGCAGCTTTCTCCTGTCAAGAACACCTTTCGGTCATTGATATGCGTTTCTCCGTATTTCAAATATCGCTGGTCATAGGCTACATCATCATGCAGGCCGAGTTTGTCATTAGGTAAGTCGCACCATAATCCCATATACCATGACTCCGTTTTGTCACTTGATATAAACTTAGTCAGTTTTACGTTTTTCACCAAATTAGGAAGATACTCGCTGTGCAGGAAATGGCCATAGTAGGACAGGTTAACATAACCATCACCATTAGACCAGTGGGGACGTCCGCAATAAACTCTATTTTTCGAATTGGTACGAGTGATCGTTCCCAGATTGATTCCATCACTAGTATCCGAACAATAAATACCCATGTCAGACAATACGGCGGCGAATGGGTCATATTGAACCGTCTTGATCTCCGTCAGCAGCAGTTTGCCGTCCGTGTCGGTCAGTCTAGCCTGAATGTTATGGTAGGAATAGTAATAAGGATCGTGCAGTTTGCAGCGAAACGTAGCCCGATTACCCTTTGCAGAATAACGCGTATCTGTCTCATCAACAATATAGGATGCCGTTGATGACAGGTCGGGAATCGTTCCTATAAGCACACCATTATCGTAGAACTCCACCTTATCGTATTTGCCATAGGGAATGTTCTTCAGATTGAGGGTCACCTCCGGCAGTGGCGTCACCTCCGGCACGACGAGTACCACGCTGCTTACCTCCATCTTCACTGTTCCCAATGGCTGACGCAGGTGCTGGCCGTCGTAATCGAACTCTACGTAAGCTGTTGTGATCATCAGACCATCTTCAATTGGCATAAGACAGAACTTCACCTCGTCGCCATTAGTCAGGTCATCAATCTCCACGGTCTGTTCCCCCTGGGCGTAGTCGTGCAACTTGGTGTTGAGTATCACTGAGCTCTTCACGAATTCCGTCTTATCATCATAGTCCACAATCAAGCGCAGGTTACTAATACCATCACGATAGTTTTCTTTGAAATCAATGTCAGCACGGAAGGTGGCAGCATAGCCGTTGCGAGGATGGGGTGTGGTGCAGATAAACGATGCGTTGTTGCTGACATACGAGAACTTACCCTCCACAAACAGGGGTACTGCGGCGAAATCAACCTCGGCTGTTTCGCCCAGCTTCACGCTGACGGTCTGCTTCACGAAGTCTTTTCCCTCTGTCAGTCCCAGATGGTTGAAGTCGTTGAGGCTGCTGATGCCTTCGAAGAGTTGGCTGCTACCCATCATCAACACAGTGTAGTCGCCTTCAGGCAGGTAGCTGAAGGTGGCCTGACGAATCTCGCACTTCTTCGCCTCCACCAGCCGTCCTTCGGCATTGTAGAGCATGGCGCGCACAGCTTCGTTTTTACTCTCGCCATACGTTGCTTCTACGCTGCCCTTGGCCACGATGCTAAGTATCAGCTTGCCATCTTTCACGGTCATGGTCTGGGTGACGTCGGCAAAGCGATGCTGCTGGCTATGGGCAGTGATGGCCAGCACGTCGTCTTCGCCGATGCCTTCAGGCAGTACGAGGTAGGGGTACTGCAAGCGGAAGCCACTGACGTTACCTTCCTTCGTGTTATTATAAACATCGACATAGAGATCCTTATAGTCGTCGTAACCCTCCATCAGCAGGGTGACAGTAGTGCCCTTGAAGGGCTTCAGACGCACGGTGGGCAGAGCCTCCATATCGGCAATATTATCAATGTTGACGCTCTCGGTGTAATAACCGTCGAGCGATACAGTGAGGGTAGCGGGCACGCCGCTGAAGAGTGTCAGCTCACAGGAGCCGTAGGTGTCGGTGGTTCCTGATGCGTTGTGGTTGTAGTGCCCGTTCAGGGTCTGAGTGGCCTGTAACCAGGCACCGTTCAGGTAGGTTCCGTCTTCGTCGTTGACTACTAGTGCGCAGAGTGCCTTCTGTTCCAATGGCTGTAGGGTGACGGAAATCTTGTTGTTAGTAGCGGCTACGGTGTGCTCCACACGCTCCGGCATCTGGCATACACGTGCCAAGGCTTCGGGCAGGGTAACATCAACTGAGAGCTGATAGCCTTCGGTGAGTTGCGTTACTTGCTGACCAGAGGTAACATAGTTACCGTCAGCATCGTACCATTTAGCTGTTACCTCATCAGTAACGTCGGTACCATTGTCCAGCACCACGTTGAGAGTGACGTCGTAGAGCGTTTTCAGGTCGGGCAGGGTGACGTTGACGGGTGCGGTGCCCAGTTCGATGTTCTCCATCTGGCTAAGCACTTCGCCTTTCTGGCTGACGATGTAGATATTGTAGGTGCAGTCGTGGATGAGGTCGAAGGTGTAGGTCATGCGATCAGTAATGATATACTTCTGGCGCACGCCGCTCTTGGCATTCATCACTTCGAGGCGCATGTTTTTACAGCGTCCGTCAGCACAGGCCAACGGCAGGGTGACATTTAGGCTGGTCAACTCGTCGGTAAGGGGATAGATGATAAAGTCCTTCCATACGTCAGCCTCTTGATAAAGTTCTACCGATGCGGCAGGCACATATAGGAAGGCACCCTCATGAACACCAGTAAAAGCATTTCGGTTCACTTCTGGCGGTGTCAGTGCCAGACAGACGATGTTCTTCAGATTGAGGCAGTTTTGGAAAGCATTATTTCCAATAGATTTCAACGAAGACGGCAACTTCACGGTAGTGATACCTGTATTGTACCAGGCTTGGGATCTGACATGCTCCAGATCGGTGCGGGTAAAGTCTATGTTCTGCAGGTTCTTCAAAAGGTAGAATGGAGAGAAGTCACTCTCATATACCTTGCCCTTCACAATGATGCTGGTTACATTGTCATTATCAAACTTATACAAACGCAGTGCATTATCTATTGCTCCAGAGACACCACCAGGCTGGAAGTCATCAATAATTAGCTCCACGGTGCCATCCTCTATCAGATACCACGTATTGGCTCCAGGGTTAGCGGGCACGGTGGGGTCATAGACGTAGCGACGTTCCAGAGTGAGGTCATGGTCGGGCATCGTCATCAGGTAGTTGCCAGTTTCGCAGACGAGTTCTCCGTTCAGATACCAGCCCAGGAATCGGTAGTCGGTGGGGGAGGGATAGCTAAGTGTCTGTGTCTTCCCTACTTCCAGCTGGTATGTGTCCACGGCGACATTCGTGTTGGCAGGCAAGGTGATGACGGTGAGGGTGCGGAAGACGCGTTCGTCAACGTTGGGGTCTTCAGGGGTCTCGGGATTGTAGCTGACGTAAGCCTTCAGTTCCACATCGTGGTCAGGCATCACGTATTGAAAGCTCGTCCTCGGGACGTCGGTCTCGAGGTCATTGCCGTTTTCCGTCCATTTCACCAACTTGTAGTCGGTCGTGAGGTTCACATAGACATATACAGTCTGGCCGGCCTCATAGGTGCCGCTGCCATTGGGCGTGGCGCCCTGCTCGTTGTTCACGCTCACCGTGAGTGTATAGGTGGGACCGTCTTGGGCCCGGCAGACCAAAGCCGTCAGCAAGGCAATGGTCAAAAACAGATATTTCTTGATCATAGTTCGTCCTCCTCGTTTATTTCACAATGTGCTTCTTTCCACCTATTATATATATACCTTTCTTTAACGTTGAAGATTCAACGATGCGGCCTTGCAGGTCGTAGATGTCGTTATCGTTGGTGTTGACGTTGACGTTTGTGATGTTAGTCACGCCATTACCTATTTCGATGGTAAAGCGGTTGTTATGCGTGCCAGACTCAGCTGTGAAGGTATAGGCGTTATCGGTGAGCAGGGTGCGCTGGCCAGTGAGGTGGTCAACCAGGGTAACGGGTTCCTGCTGCCAATTGCCACTCCTGGGAGCTGCCAGCGAGAGGGTGAAGGTGCCCTTGTCGGCCAGCGTCATACCCAGCTGGATGATGCCGTTAGCTAAGGGGCGCTCGTTAATGCTGTAACGGGCACCATCCTCTATGGTATAGAGCTGGGGCACGTCTGCGTCGAGGCTCATGAACTTCGTGGCATCGTAACCCTCATCGTAGGCAATAGTGGCCTGTGGGTTGAGCACGAAGCGGGTGCGGTCGGTCATTCCCTCACCACCGTTGAGCGAGAGGTTGAAGACGGTGCGTGCAGGTGAGACACTTGCGTTTCTGGAGCGTGACGTAGAACGGTCAATGACAGCATGGCTTTCCTGACGTCCCTCTAATGGGAAAATGATGGAGGCCTGTTTCAGCGAGCGCTGTACGAAGAAAGCCTCGCTGGGTGCCAGCACATAGTCGTCGTCAACCGGGCTGTAGGTCTCATACTGGCGATAGAACCTGTCCCAAACGATGAAGGGGCCGTCGTGCTGCATCAAGCGGGTGTCGTAATAGGTAGGATAGGGGTTGCCGATGAGGTTCCACGAGCGGTTGTGCTTGTCTTCGGCGATGTACTCCTCTAAGGGCACGTCGGCCTCGGTATTGCGGAAGATGTCGTTCTTGTGGTTGTCGTTGATGGCGTAGAAGGTTATTTCCTCGGGTGTGTTCGAGCATTTCATGATGTAGCCCTTGCCGGCCTGCAGCACGGCATTGTCAGCGACGCGCTGCCAGGTGTCGTTGAACTCACTGGCGGCACGCTTCTCGCCGGAGTATTCGTAGATGACGAAATCGCTGCCATTGGCCAGTTCAATCTCAGATACGCGGGCATTGAAGGGTAGCATGATGAAGTTCCAGAAGGTCCAAGAGTTGTAGTAGTTCGTATAGAAGGTCAGCGATACGCGGTCGGCACGGATGGGGGCATTGCTGATAAGACTGCCGAAAAGTTTCTCTGTCTTGATGCCTGAGTAGGTGTCGTTGCCTCTATAGTAGCGCAGGTCGTAGAAGGCATGATAGTCGCTGAGCGAGAGGGTGGTCGTACCGTTCACGGTGACGGCGGGGTAGATGGCCCTGTCACCGGTGTTCGACAGTTCGAGCCGCATGGCGGGCTTGTAGTCGGCGGGCAGCGAGGCAGGCACGTTGAGCGTCATGTCGGTATAGAAGGTGAGCGACGTTGGCAGCTTGTCGAGGACATTTATGTTGTGCTTGTCCCATCCTACCTTCTGCTTGTAGGCATTCAGGCTGGGCGCCGGCACATAGACCTCGGCATAGAACTGCTCATTGTCGGCATAACCGCCCATAGTGGAATATTCGTCGAACACAGGCGGGTTGATGGCGTAGCAGCGCACCACGCGCAGGCTGTTGCAGGGGTAAAAGGTTCTATAGTAGATGCGACGAGTGGTAGAGGGCAGGTCGATGGAGGTGAGACCATGACAATAGGCAAAGGCGTCGTTGTGCAGGTCCTGCAGTCCTTCGGGCAGGCTGATACTTGTCAGCTTCTCACAGGAGCCGAAGGCATAATCTTTGATACTCTTCAGTGTGGATGGCAGCCGGACGCTGGTCAGATTCTTACAGCTCGAGAACGTACTGCTGCCCAGTTCCTCAATGCCATCGGGCACGTAGCAGCTCTTCAGTTGCTCGCAGCCGCTGAAAACACTCTCCGACCACTTTGTCATGTGGGTAGGCATTTTTACCTCGTTCAGGGAGGTGTTGTTGCCGAAGGCACCGCTGCCCAGTTCCTCGACCGTTTCGGGGAGGTCTATTCTGGTAATAGAAGTGCAATCCCTAAAGGCAATGGTACCGATGGTCTTGATACCTGTATGCATGGTGACGCTGGTGAGATTCTTGCACTCTGAGAAGAGGCCGTTGCTGATGGCGGTAAGCGTCTTGGGCAGCACGACCGTCTGGAGAGCGTCACGTTTATTTAAGCCATAGTCGGGCATGGTCTCGACGATGGCCTCGTTCATGTCGAGGGTCACGATGCTGGTCATGCGATTGCAGAGCGTGTACAGGTCGTCATCGTTGAGAGGGCCCCTGACGGTGAAGTATTTCACGTCGCTGAAGTTTTCCGTCTTTGCCAGCACGAGGTCGCCCATGGTGCCTGGAGTGGTGACGGTGATGTCGAGCGTTTCTTGATGGTCGGTGGTTTGTGCATTTGCTGTCTGTGCAAACGCAGTGGTCAGGACAATGGCCAGCAGGTAGTTGATTGCCTTTTTCATAATGTTGTTATTTTTACAATAATTGTTAATTGTTGCTTTTTGCTTGCAAAGTTACGAAAAATGTTTGAAATAGAAATGAAAATGGGCGAAATAGATAAAGAAATGCCATTTATTTTGTCTATAGCGTGATGCGAAGGATAGCATCAAGTTGACCTTATCATATGAAGACACGGCTTACTACTATAGAGTAGTAGACCGTGTCTTTGAAAAAGCCGAGCCCAAATAAAAGATGGCTTACAGGTTCTGCTCCTGAAAGTCGAGGTCGGCCTCGGCAATGAGGCGCACCTCCTGAGCATCGAGAGGGGACTGCCCTTCTTGCTCGGCTAATGAGCAGACGTAACGAGCCACCTCGTCCATGTCGATATCTATCTCTTCGGCCTGGCTCTCTAAGACGCCACTCTCATAGTAGTAGGTGGCGATGGCATCAAGCACCCACGTGAGGCGCTGGTCGGGGTAGCTGTCCTTCATGTCGATGGGCAGCTGCTGGCGGATGTACTGCATCTCGCGTTGCGTCTCCTGCTCGTCGAGGAGCAGCTCTTCGTCGATGTTCATAGTGGTGAGGGGTTAGAGCAGGGCCTCGAATTTCTCCTCGAACTTCTGCTTTGACACGGCACCGACAAGCCTATCGACCACCTCGCCGTTCTTCAGGAAGACGACGGTGGGGATGTTGCGGATGCCAAACAGGGCAGCTAGTTCCTCACTCTCTTCTACATCGCACTTACCCACGACGATCTGGCCGTCGTACTTCTCAGCCATTTCGGAGATGATAGGAGCCACCATGCGGCAGGGGCCGCACCACGTTGCCCAGAAATCAATGGCCATAGGCTTCTGACTATTCTTCAGAGCCTCAAAATTCTCGCTTGTGATTGTTACTTCCATAATGTGATTCTTCTTTGCCCCTAAGCGAGGGGGTGGGGTATGAACAGACGTTCATTGCCCCGGGTTAAACAATATTCTTATTTTTCTACATGCAAATAGTGTGCCAATTCTTACTTCAAACTTTCTACTTCCTAACTCCTAATTGATTTTATAATCCACACCCTCTGTACGCTCGATATAGTCGAGGAGGTGGTGTTTCACGTCGATGAACTGGTTTTGTGAGCGCAGCAGCACGTGGTTCTTGCCAGTAGAGTCGCGTAGCTGGATGAAGAGCTTGGTCTTCCCTGGGTGCTCGCGCACCAGCTCGGTGAGCTCGGTCACTATCTCGTCGTTGAGCATATCGCTGTTCAGCGAGATGGTGATGCGGTCGATGGCACGTTCCTTGACCGACTGCAGCAGTTCGACGCTGGTGACTTTCAGCTCCTTGTCTTCGGGATTGTGGAAGCGGGCTTGCATCTTTCCCTTGACGAAGACGGCAGCACCCTGTATGAACTTGCCGTTGAGGTTGAGCCAGTCATCGCCGAAGATAGCCAGCTCGCCCGAGCCGTCAAAATCTTCGAGAGTGATGATGCCCCATGGTTTGTTGTTCTTGCCCTGACGCGTCTGCACGTCGGTGACAATGCCCCCCAGCGCCACTTCCTCGCGGTCGTAGAGGGCAGCGCCACGGTCGGCCAGTTCGGAGCAGGTGGCGTTGCACATGTTGTCGAGCACGATCTTGTATTCGTCCAGAGGATGGGCGGAGAGGTAGATACCTACGAGGTCGCGCTCCTTGTTGAGACGCTCGATGTCGCTCCAACGGATTTCGCTCTTGGGGATGGGCGGCGTGGCTATCTCTATATCGTCATCGCCAAACAGCGAGTTCTGAGCCTCGGCCTTTGCCTGCTGGTACATCTGTCCATAGCGCACCAGAGTGTCGAGGAACAGCTCGCCCTTGGCATTGGGCACAAAGAAATCTTCACGACGGATGCCGAAACTGTCAAAGCCGCCGCTGAGCGCCAGGCTCTCGAAACATTTTTTATTGACGTTGGCATAGCTGATGCGCTGGGCAAAGTCGAAGATGTCCTTGTAGGGGCCGTTCTTCTGGCGCTCGTCGATGATGGCGTTGGCAGCAGCGTCGCCCATACCTTTGATGGCGGCCAGTCCGAAGCGTATCTCGCCTTTCTGGTTCACACCGAACTTCAGGTACGACTCATTGACGTCGGGGCCCAGCGTTGCGATGCCCATGGCCTTGCACTCGTCCATGAGCTTGGTGATTTCCGTGATCTGGTCGCGGCGGCGTGTCATAATGGCAGCCATGAACTCAGCGGGGTAGTTGGCCTTGAGGTAGGCCGTCTGATAGGCCACCCACGAATAACAGGCGGCATGCGACTTGTTGAAGGCGTAGGAGGCGAATTTCTCCCAGTCTGACCAGATTTTCTCAAGTATGGCGGTGTCGTGGCCGTTGCTCTTGCCACCCTCGATGAACTTGGGCTTCATCTCATCAACGATGGCCTTTTGTTTCTTACCCATGGCTTTGCGCAGCTTGTCGCTCTCGCCACGGGTGAAGTTGGCCAGCTGGCGTGAGAGTAACATCACCTGTTCCTGATAGACGGTAATGCCGTAGGTGTCCTTCAGGTATTTCTCCATACAGGAGATGGGGTAGGTGATTTTCTCCTTGCCGTTCTTACGCTTGATGAAGGAGGGAATATAGTCCATAGGCCCTGGTCGGTAGAGGGCGTTCATGGCGATGAGGTCCTCGAACACGGTGGGATGGAGTTCGCGAAGATATTTCTGCATGCCTGCCGACTCAAACTGGAAGGTGCCCACGGTGCGCCCCTGTTGGTAGAGCTCGTAGGTCTTGGGGTCGTCGATGGGGATGTTGTCGAGATTGACGTCGATGCCGAGCGTCTGCTTGACATTGGCACAGGCTTCTTTCAGCTCTGACAGCGTCTTCAGCCCGAGGAAGTCCATCTTGATGAGGCCTGTCGATTCAATAACATGACCGTCGTACTGCGTACAGTTGGTCTTGGTATCCTTGAAGTCAGGGTCATCGGCAGTGGATATCGGCACCCAGTCGCTGATAGGGTCGCGGCAGATGATAAAGCCGCAAGCATGGATGCCCGTGCCACGCACCGTGCCTTCGAGCATCTTGGCATATTTGATGGTGTTGGACTCTGCAGGGTCGCTGCTGGCCTCTGCCTCTTGCAGCATGCGTGTGCATTTGATGGCGTTGGGCAGGTTCATCTTCAGGTCTTCACCCGTCTGTGGGTCTTTCAGACGGTCGGGGATGGCCTTGCACCAGGCATTCGACAATGCCAAAGGCACCTTTTCTACTCGGGCCACGTCCTTGAGGCTGTTCTTGGTGGCCATTGAGGCGTAGGTAATAATATGCGCGCAGTTCTCGTGGCCGTACTTATCCTCCACCCATTTCAGCACGCGCCCTCGGCCGTCGTCGTCGAAGTCGGTATCGATATCAGGGAGGGAGATACGGTCGGGATTAAGGAAACGCTCGAACAGCAGGTCGTATTTCAGCGGGTCTATTTTCGTAATGCCCAGACAATAGGCCACCACGCTGCCAGCTGCCGAGCCGCGGCCTGGTCCCACCATGACATCGAGCTCGTCGCGTGCCGAATTGATAAAGTCCTGCACGATGAGGAAATAGCCAGGGAAGCCCATCGTCTTCATGATGTGCAGTTCGAAGCGGATGCGCTCCTCCACTTCATCTGAAAGCGGTTCTCCATAAAGACGCTTAGCGCCTCTGTAGGCCAGCATGGCTAAGTAGTCGGCCTCGAACTTGATGCGGTAGAGCTTGTCGTAGCCGCCCAGCTTCTTGATTTTCTTTTCTCCCTCTTCGGGCGACAGCTGGTTCTCGCCGTTCTCGTCGCTGGTGAACTCTTTGTAGAGGTCGGCCTCGGTAAACTTCTGCCGCCACTGTTCCTCGGTGCCGAAATTCTCGGGGATGGGGAAGAAAGGCATGATGGGGTCGTGGTCGAGACCGTAGATCTCCACCTTGTCGAGAATCTCCAGCGTGTTCGACAGCGCCTCGGGCACGTCGCTGAAGATATCGTTCATCTCAGCCTTCGTCTTAAACCACTCCTGCTTGGAATAGAGCAAGCGCGAGGGATCGTCGAGGTCTTTGCCAGTGGAGAGGCAAAGCAGATGGTCGTGGGCTTCGGCGTTCTCCTCATCCACGAAGTGTACGTCGTTGGTGCAGATGAGCTTGATGCCGTACTCACGGGCCAGTTCGATAAGCACCTTATTAGCCCGTTGCTGCATGGGGAAGGTCTCGCGGTTGGCACGAATGGTGGGGTCTTTCACCTCATGGCGCTGCAATTCCAGATAGTAATCGTCGCCGAAGATGTTGTGGTACCACTCTATGGCCTCACGTGCTCCAGCCATGTCGCCGTTCAGTATTTTCTTAGGTACCTCGCCGGCAATACAGGCTGAGCATACGATGAGTCCTTCGTGATAGCGCTCCAGGTCTTCGCGGTCGGTACGTGGTCGCATATAGTAACCTTCTGTCCACGAGTTCGACACCAGCTTGATCAGGTTCTTGTAGCCCTGATAGTTCTTGGCCAGTACGATGAGGTGGTAGCCGCTTTGGTCTTCCTTGCCGCGGCGGAGTGACTTCGAACCGTAGCGCGATACATACATCTCACAGCCGAAGATGGGTTTGAAAGGTTCCTCTCCGGCTTTCTTGCGATCCTTATTTACATTGTTCACAATGTCGTGGAACTCCTTGATGCCGAACATGTCGCCGTGGTCGGTGATGGCCATGCCACGCATGCCGTCCTTCAGGGCCTTGTTAACAAGGCTCTTGATCTTCGACTGTCCGTCAAGAATTGAGTAGTACGTATGTACGTGTAGATGTATGAAATCTTCCATTTTGCCAGTTTTGAGCCTCAAAGTTACGCCAAAAAGTTGAAAAAGCCAAAAGAATTATACAAAAAGTTTGTTAATTGACAAAAAAGCATTACCTTTGCAGGTGATTTGCGAAAGTAGATCAAAAAACTAACATGGGAAAGAGAATAAAGAAACTGAAGAAGATAAGGATTCACCGTGAAGGCACCAATGAGCTGCTATACAGCATGTTTGCTATTGTGGCTATTGCGGTGATACTCTGGCGCTCATTCGATACTTGGATTCCCTTTGCTGCATTCCTGCTGGTTTTTGGTGTGGTGTGGCTGCTGGTGCTGAATTTCTATCGGTGCCCTATTCGTTATTTCCCTGGCGATACGGAAAAAATAGTGGTGGCTCCCGCCGACGGCAAGATCGTGGTGATTGAGGAGACCGACGAGAACGATTATTTCCACGAGCGTCGCTTCATGATCAGTATTTTCATGAGCCCGCTTAATGTGCATGCCAACTGGTTCCCTGTCGATGGGCAGGTGAAGTTTGTGCGCCATTTTGAGGGCAACTATCACAAGGCTTGGCTACCGAAGGCGAGCGAAGAGAACGAGCATGCCGACACGATGATAGAGACGCCTGACGGTCAGCAGGTGTTGGTACGCCAGATTGCGGGAGCCGTGGCGCGTCGCATCGTTACCTATGCCAAGGACTTGGAAGAATGTTACATCGATGAGCATCTGGGCTTCATCAAGCTGGGCTCGCGTGTTGATGTCTATCTGCCGCTGGGCTCCACTCCCTGCGTAAAAATGGGGCAGAGTACCACTGGTGACCTCACCGTCATTGCCAAACTGCCATAAATATCAAACCTCAAACCTCAAATCTTGAAAAAGCATATCCCTAACGCCATTACTTGTTGCAACCTTATATCAGGCTGCGTGGCTGTAATGTTTGCTCTGGGTCATAATTATACGGTGGCCTTGCTGGCCATTATCGCTGGTGCTGTGTTCGACTTCTTCGATGGTATGGTGGCGCGCCTGTTGCATGTGTCATCGCCCATTGGAAAGGAACTGGACTCGCTGGCCGATGTAGTGACGTTCGGAGTAGCACCAGCTATGATGCTGTTCCGCTATATGTCAGACATCAGCTACATTTCGTTGATGGCAGGTATCGACAGACCTGGGACGAGTTCTGTGGGAATGTGGATTCTCTATGTGCCTTTCGTAGCTTTTCTGATGGCGGCCTTCTCAGCCTTGCGATTGGCTAAGTTCAATCTCGACGAGCGTCAGGCGATGGGCTTCATTGGACTGCCAACTCCTGCCAATGCCCTGTTCTGGGGAAGTCTCATCGTAGGGTGGGGCGATCGTCTGCTCACTTTCCCCCCTGTTCTTCCTATCGTAGTGGTGTTGATGCTGCTCAGCTGCTACCTGTTAGTGAGTGAGATCCCGATGTTTGCCCTGAAGTTCAAGACGTGGGGCTGGAAAGGCAATGAGGTGAAATGGCTGTTTCTCGTTACCTGCATCCCCTTGATCCTCTTTTTCGGTCTGGGGTCGCTGGCCATCATCATTGCGTGGTATCTGCTGCTGTCGGTCACCACTCATCACTCACCACTCACCAAATCTTGACGCCTATGCAGTTCTTCCTTTCAGTCATTGGTTTTATCTTCCTCGTTTTCACGTTAGGATTTATCATGGTTGTGTGGAAGGTACGTAAGCGTATGCGAGAGTTGCGCGATGCCATGCAGGACAATATGAATGACGAAGCTTTCCGTCGTATGGCTGACAAGCATTATTATCGTACGCATCGCGATGATACCCCTCCTTTTGCTGACGACTATTTCAAGGGAGACCCTGACGGCAGCCGCAAGAGGCAACAGCAGCAACAGGAAAAACAACAGCAGACACGTCGCACTACACGTACTGCAGGCGGTGTTACTATCATCGACGACCGTGATCCCAATGCCCGCAAAAAAATATTCGCCCAGGATGAGGGCGAATATGTGGATTTCACTGAGAACTAATTTCCAATTCTTAATTCTCAATTCTTAACTCTTAATTCTTAATTCGTTAAGGGTGTACCAGTGTTCCAATCTCCTCGCCCTGTATCACTTTCATCAGGTTACCCACAACGTCCATGTTGAACACATAGATGGGCAGATTGTTGTCTTGGCACATGCAGATGGCTGATAAGTCCATCACCTTCAGGCCGCGGCTCAGTACTTCATTATAAGAGATGTCGTCGAACTTCGTGGCCGTGGGGTCTTTCTCGGGGTCGGCAGTGTAGATGCCATCCACACGAGTGCCCTTCAGCATCACGTCGGCCTCTATCTCCACGCCACGTAGTGATGAGCCGGTGTCAGTGGTGAAATAGGGCTGTCCCGTTCCGGCACTGAAGATACACACCATGCCCTGTTCCATCGCCTCGATGGCTTTCCACTTGCTGTAGAACTCTCCGATGGGCTCCATGCGGATGGCGGTGAGCACTTTGTTTTTTACACCTTCGGCATCGAGTGCTGAGGAGAGTGCCAGTGAGTTGATGACGGTAGCGCACATACCCATCTGGTCACCTTTCACGCGGTCGAAGCCTTTCTTGCTTCCGCTCAGTCCGCGGAAGATGTTGCCGCCGCCGATGACGATGCCTATCTGCACGCCTAAGTTATGTACTTCCTTAATCTGGCGGGCATAGTCGCCCAGCCGCTCAGGGTCGATACCGTGACCCTGCTTGCCCATCAGGCTCTCGCCCGACAATTTTAGTAGAATTCTTTTAAATCTTGCCATGATTGTTTACAATTTTACATTAGAGTGTTTACTTCTTACTTCATACTTTATACTCGGCTATGCCGACACCTTTTACTTCTTCGCTCGGCTTGCCAAGAATCCTAAACTCAACCTCTTTGAAGGCATAGCGTCGCAGCCGCTCTTGGCGGTCTTGCAGTAATAGATGGCCGTCGTCTTCCACGGTCTTGAGGCGAGCCTCGAAGTCGCCCTGCCTGTCGCGATAGAGGTGGAAACCCTCTTGCCGATAGAGCAGCGAGCGGTAGTCGAAGGGGTTGATGTCGAGCGTGAAACTGCTGATGATGCTGTCAAGCAGCTCCTCGCAATCGTGATTCTTCCCTGTTATCTGTTGTAGTGACACAGGGTTTGGGGCATCACTCAGGAACACGGTCTGATTCACGTTCAGTCCCACGCCGATGATACTCTGGCGGATGTAATGTCCCGTCAGGCTGTTTTCGATGAGGATGCCGCACAGCTTACGGTCGTTCCAGTAGATGTCGTTGGGCCATTTAATGGTGAGCGACGTCAATGGCTGCAGGGCATGGACAATGGCTAACGAGATGGCCATGGAGATACGAAACTGTTCCGTGGGTTTCAGGCTGACGGGGTGGATGAGCATCGAGAACAGCAGGTTCTGTCCCCGTTCGCTCTCCCATGTGTTCGTACCGCTACCGCGACCTGCCGTCTGGTAGTCGGTCCACGCTACCAAGTCTCGCCCGTCGTCGTGCTCCTTCAGCCAATGGTTGGTGGAGTCGGTTTCTTCCAGATGTATCTTTTCGAAAGTCATTCTTGGTGCAAAGGTAGTCATTTTTTCTGTAAACGAGTGCGAATAGTGCTTAAATTTGCATAAAGAATTTGTTGGTGCGTTGCTTTCTGCCTATTTTTGCAGTGATGAAGACAAAGCTGCTTATCATCTTGTTCCTCTCCATGGGCGTGTCGGCTGCTTTTGCGCAGCGACAGCTCGTGGTGGCCGACATTGAAACGCTGAACCCAGTGGCGGGTACCAGCGTGCAAGGTAAGGAGCATGTTGTCATTACAGACTCGCTGGGTCGTTTCTTCGTGCCCGACAGCAGTCGCACGCTGGTCTTCTCGCATGTGAACTACGAGAGTCGCATCGTAAACATGGATGATCTGGCGGGCGACACCGTCTATATCATCTCCAAACTGCTTAATCTGAAAGAGGTGGTGGTTTTCGGCAAGGCACACTACGAGGAAGATGGACTCGATGAGTTGCGCAAGAGCCTGCGTATTCAGCGCACTGAGGCGCAGTTGCTGGCTGCCGATCCGAGTAAGCCCGCTACTATTCCACTGGGCATGCTAGCTAAGCTACTGCCCAAGAAGTGGCGACCTGGCTATAAGAAAGAGCAGCGGCGTAAGCGTCATGAAGATATACTGAGAGAGTATTAAGATGAGACAATGGACAGACAGGATACGCCAGGTGAAGATATGGCTGGTGGTGGCGGCAGTGCTTATTGCTGCGGCCTCGCTCTTTGTCAGTCATCAGCTGGTCAGCGACCTGAAGCAGGAGGAACGTACGAAGATGGATCTCTGGGCTAAAGCCATGAACTTCGTGCAGGAGGCCGACGGTGAGACCGACCTGTCGCTGGCCCTGGCCTTCATCGAGGGTAACACCACCATTCCCGTCATCGTCACTGATGCGCAGGGTAGCGTGTTGGAATACCGTAACATCGAAGATTCCACTGGTGTGGCTGACTATGCCCATTCTATGCGCGAGGCGGGTGACACCATTTCCATCGACATTGGCGGTGGCGACTACCTGCTGGTATGCTACGACGAGAGTACTCTGCTGAAGCGTCTCACGCAGTACCCCTATTGGCAGTTGGGCATCGTTATGATCTTCGTCGTCGTGGCCATCTTTGCCTTGCTCAGTAGCAAACGTGCCGAGCAGAACAAGGTGTGGGTAGGCCTATCGAAGGAGACGGCCCATCAGTTGGGTACCCCCATCAGTAGCCTGATGGCTTGGACGGAGATGCTGAAAGAGAACTATCCGAACGACGAGCTCATCCCCGAGCTCGAGCAGGATGTCCGTCGCTTGGAGCGT
Organism: uncultured Prevotella sp.; assembly: GCA_905233825.1. Classification (GTDB taxonomy): domain Bacteria; phylum Bacteroidota; class Bacteroidia; order Bacteroidales; family Bacteroidaceae; genus Prevotella. The sequence goes on from CAJOFE010000006.1 coordinate 82,869, forward strand.
ATTGCCGAACGTTTCTCGAAGATAGGATCTCTGCCCGAGCCTGTCGATACGCCGATGAACGAGGTGCTGGATCATGTCATTGCCTATATGGACAAGCGCACGTCGCAGAAGGTCAGCATCAAGGGCCACTATCCTAGCCATCCCGTTGTGGTGAAGGTCAATGCCTCGCTCTTTGAGTGGGTTATCGAGAACCTCTGTAAGAATGCCGTCGATGCGATGGAAGGTCAGGCAGGAAAGATTGACCTTTGGCTCTTGGAGGAAGACGACATTGTGGCTGTGGAGGTGGTAGATACGGGCAAGGGCATCCGCAAGAAGAACGTGAAGAATGTCTTCCGTCCTGGTTTCACCACGAAGGCACGCGGCTGGGGCCTCGGCCTCTCGCTGGCCCAGCGTATCGTCGAGGAGTATCACCACGGCCGCATCTTCGTGAAACAGAGTGAGGTAGGACGAGGCACCACTTTCCGCATCGAGCTGAAGCGATGATTATTCAGAGCACGACGCCCATGCCGAAGCTGAATGGATAGCACTTGGGACCTTTGCCGCTTTGGAATAAGGGTGTGACAGCTTTCTTGAAATAGAAGATCAGACCGTCATAGCTCACTTGTAGTTTAATGTCAAGAGTGTTTTGCATTTTGTGTTCGGCAGCAGCGGCATGGGTGTAGCTGTCTTTCTTGTATGAACTGTAATTAATCTGCTTGTTATAGAGATCCCAGCTCAGACCACCACCGATGCTCAAGCGGTCATTGTTGGGGTCGTTGAAGTATTTGTACCATTTTATCAGTATTTCTATGTTCATTCCCATACAGAACAGACGGCTGTTGCGTACACCGCTCTCATCCGTTGGACTGGCGCAGGTGTGTTCTTGTTCATCTTTCATCAGAATGGAGTGGTTGTCCAGCTTGAATTGTGACAAGAAAGTGTTCTCACTTATTGACAGACTCCAGGTGTTGCGCTTGTTCAGCCAGGCACCTCCTTCAAGAAAGTTTACACCCATTTCGCTGCTGCGCCATGTTTTCACGGGCATTCCATTGGTGCTGCCTAGTCCCAGGGCACTGCCGCTGAAGCCAGCAAAACCAATATAGAATCGTGGTGTGGTAGGGGTGTAGCGGTGGCTGGTTCCCCAGCTGAAAATGGGAGAGCTGACATAGAACCGTTCCACTTCTTGGTTGCTGACGAAGGTGCTCTCTTTGGACTTCTTCCATTGGGTTCCATCTGACGAGAGGATGCTGACGTGGGTTTCCAGCGAATCTTCGCTGATTACGACTTGCTTGCCGTGATAGACCACAGTGGTGTCATTTTGTGCAGTTGCACTGCTCGTTGCCAAGTGGCAAATGACAAAAGATAAAGATAATAGAATGCGTTTCATATTGCTTCAAGTGTTTAAGTTGTTAATTAATCAGTTTTTTCGCTGGTAGCATAGTTTCAGAATATCATCGGGTTGCAGGGTACCCTCGATGTAGATGACAGTGCCACTCTTGTCTTCTTTCTGTGTGTAGAGGATATAACGGTTAAGCCCGTTGTCCGTAGGTGGCATGATGTAGTAGCCGCTGGTGACGTTTCCGTCGTTCACCACTTCGCGAATCTTCTGTGCTGTACGTCGGTCTTCGTCCAGTAACGGGGCGATGGCGTCTCCTTGTGTACGATAGGTCAGGCTCTGATAGGTCTTCAGCTTGTAGCCGCGTAAGCGGGTATCGTGCATCTCTACCATCTTGCATCCCCGTTCGTGTCCGAAACGGCTGAAGGCGCTTGCTATTTGCAATCCTTCTTGGGCCGAGGCCATAGTGCTGAAAGTCAGCAGCATGAACATAATGACAATGGTTCGTTTCATCATAGTTGTATGTTGTTTAGTGCGTCGAAAGTTTCGTCATCGGTAGCCGATACCATCACCAGAGCCTGTTCGGCTTCCTGCATGATGAGTTCGGTGTCGGTAATGAGTTGGCCGTCTATCACGGCATAGTTCTGCTGAGTGGTATGTGGCGACTGGTGAGTGATGAGCAGTTTGGCTGTCAAGCCTGCACCTACCAGTATCATAGCTGTCAGACTGGCTGCAATTCCGTATTTCATGTAGTTTCTACGACTACTGCGTTGCTTCTGGTCTTCCCTTTGCTCCCAGACAAAGAGTACTTGGTAGGGGCGCCATTCGGGAGGTACTATCTGCGTCTTGCGGAAGTAATGGCGCAGTTGTCTCTCTTCCTGGTTGGTGGTCAGGCCGTCTAAATAGCGATTCAGCAGTTGTTGTATTTGTTCTTGTTTCATTGTGCAGTCATTTTAATGAATTGTTCGCGTATCTTTTTTCGTGCTCTTGATAGGTTCTGGCGCAGGCTTTCATCGGTGCAGCCAGTCAATAGCATGATTTCCTCCTTTTCATAGCCTTCTATTTCCTTCATGCGGAATATCTTTTGCTGTAAGGGTGGCAGGTTGTCGATGATAAACTTAATGACCTCCATGTCATCGTGTAGCTCAGTAGTTGCAGTTCTGTTTGCTAAGGATTCTTCTTGGTTTACGATGCGTTGGCTTCGTCGCCAGTGGTCGCTTGATTTATTTCGCAGAATAGTCATGGCAAGTGCCTCAGGGTTAGGGTGGTGATCCAGTTGGTCGCGTAGTTCCCACATGCGTAGCAGCGTCTCTTGCACAAGGTCTTCGGCGATGGCATCGTTGCCATCTGTCAGCTCACAGGCCCGTCTGAGTAATTGCGCCCGCAGAGGCATCATCTTTTTGTTGAATTCTTCTGCTCTCATTCTATCCTAATAACGAACGGGCACCCTGTTTTGTGACATCGAGAGGTAAATTTTTAGACTTTTTCTTGCGTGTTTCGGAAATAATGCTTATCTTTGCCAACATAAAAAAGTGAAGTATGGAACAGCACAATGAAGATGGCTTTTGAAGACGGTTTGATATCTGACCATGATAACTGGCGGAAGATGGCTAAGTCACGAAATACGTTAAGCCACGTATATGATGAGGCAGAGGTTCTTCCGATTGTCCGTCTGATATATAGCGATTATGCTCCAATACTTAAGCAATTGGATCAATCATTAGGTGAGTTGTCTCGGAACCAAGACTATCAGCAGGCATGAAATTCGGATTAAGCGACACGGTTGTCAAGGAACTTCAGGATGTGTTCCATCGGCATGCGAACATTGAGAAGGTTCTGATTTTTGGCTCTAGGTCAAAAGGCAATTACCGTGCAGGTTCCGACATCGACTTAGCTGTTGTTGGTAATGGGATTGACTATGATCAGCTACTCAATATCCTTTGTGAGATAGATGATTTGGAGCTTCTCTATTCCGTTGACCTGTTGGACTACCAGACGAAAAAGGGTACTCCCATAGGTGACCACATCGACAGAGTTGGGCAGGTGTTCTACGAAGTCGCGTAATGGATTTAACACATAGAACAATACGTCTTACAGCTCAGCAATAAGGCCGTCCAGTTCTTCGGCTGTGCCGTTTCTGCCAGTCAGCTTCCTGTACATGCGCTTGCGTGCCAGCGTGATGGCGCCCTTGCTTTTGTAAAGGATGTCGGCAATCTCCGAGGGTGGCATGTTGATTTTCAGGAGATAGCAGATGCGCAATTCCGTCTCGGAGAGCTTAGCCAGATTCATCAAGCGCGAAGTGAAGTTGTTGTAGATGCCGTCGATGCTGTTGGCCAGCTGGTGCCACTCTGCCTCAGTCATTTTCTTGGTTCCCTCTTTAGCAGGTGCTTTCAGTCGTTGGTAGAGGGCAGTCTTCTTGAATTCCAGTAGCGATGCCTCTTTGTGAGCTGATTGCAGTTGGCCCAACAGTTGTTGTTCTGTCTTTTCTTTCTCAATCAAGTGCTGCTGCATGACGACGGCCCTTTTCCGCTGCTTGCGTGCTCGCCACAGCAGTACGGCTACTATGGAGATTGCCACGACAATAATGCCCATGAGCCATAGCAGGAGGTTCAGTTCCTTGTTTTTCTGTTCCAGCTGGTTTCGCTCCTGCTGCATACTGTTGTAGTTGTGTTGTGCCTCTATCCTCAGCGTCTCTTCTTTTTGTTGCTGTGCTTTCAGCGAGTCTTCGGCCTCGGCCAGTCGCGTGTGATAGTCGAGTGCGGCTTTCACGTTGCCCCGTTGTTCTTCCAGTTGGGCTAACACCCTAAGCACCTCTACTTCTCCCTGCCACTTGTATCTGCCCAGCGTCTTTTGGAAATAGTAGATGGCTGAATCCACATGGTTCTGTCCATAGTGCCAGTAAGCCCAGTTGGCTTCGTTCAAGCTATCGCGAGGCATAATCTCCAACGCTTTATCGTATTCCTCTAATTGGATGTAAATGTCACAAAGTTTTGACTTAACAATGGGAACGATATCTTTTTCTTGTTGCAAGCCTTTGCCTAATTCAATAGATTTGTTGTAGAAGTATATAACACTATCTACTTGCTGATTAATAATGCATACGTCTCCCATAAAACTTGCTCCATATGCCATTTGTAGAGTGTCCTTTAGGGTATTAGCCAATTGATAGTATTTCCGATAGTACGGAACGCATTCATTTAATATACGTTCATCAAAATATAGATTACCTATTCTTCTATAAATCAAACATACTAATCGGCTATCGAGACAGTTGTTTGCGGTTTTTAGGGCTTTAAGATAATAGCTGATAGCTGTAGGATAATTTTTTATTTTGGCATGGATTGCTCCAATTAAAAAAAGAGTCTTTGCGATTTTCTCTGATTGGTTGTTTGAAGTATAGTACCTATAAAGACTATCAGCTAAAGAGAAATCCATACCTGATATATTCCCAGATACATACTTTTGTTCAATTTTAAGGAGTTGATAGTAATTCTTGTTTTCACTATCATAGGTGACAATTTGTTTCTTCGCAGTTTCTAATAATGCGTCACCTAACTCATAGTTTCCTTGCATGAAGGCACTGTCAGCCATCGTAAGTTCCTGAGGATAAGAACTTTCATGGCCACAGGCACAAACGACTTCTATTACCAATAGAATAAATACTTTGGAAGCTATTTTATTTAATAGTTTTATATTCATAGTCCTGCTTTTTAATATGCAAAAGTACTTATTTTTATTTAAATGACCAAATAAAAACAAAAAAATTAGTTTACATCAGTTTACAGATGCTTACAATTAATTTACTTTTCCCGTTTGTAAACTACTTGTAAACGAGAAAGTTTGTATTATATGCTATTTCCTCCCGAACTTTGCAATCGAAAATCAACCCAATGTGTAATTCAAACAAAATAAAAAGGTATGAAAAAGAATTGTTTAATTGTGACTGCTTTGTTTATAGCACAGCTTGTATTTGCAAAAGAAATTACAATCATTGTAAGAGGGACGGCAAATACGCATACTAATACACAAGTTACGCCATTAGAAGGCAATTTGTGTGACACTTTGATTGTAGATCCTGCTATTAATGCTACAGCTATTTATTTGTCATTAAAGGATGTTCAGGGGAACGTTCATCAACAGTGTTGCCTCCCTGCTACAAGTTATGACATCTTAAACTTCGACCCCTCTACCCTGCCTACTGGCTATATGTTGGAGATTGCAGATGACAGGGGCTTTGTCTTTAGCACATTTGGGAATTAATATATCCTTAGTGTTATTAACTTTTTTATTAACAACTTAAAAATTAAACATTATGAAAAAGATTTGTTTTGTGATGAGCATGATGCTCAGTGTTACATTGTTTTCTTGTTCTTCTGACGAGAACGATGTAGTAGATGTACAAGAAAAAAGGGAAACTCCTCAGAAGATGTTGAAACATCTTAATGAAAGCAACCCGATGTCTTCTTATGGAATTGCGCACAATGATTTCGTTGATGTACTGATGGCAACAGCTGATAAGTCTGAATATACAAGGAGTGGGACTCTTGAGGATTCTATAGCTTATTGCTTATCCGTGCGTAGTCAGACTATCCAAGAGTATGCCAATTCTGGAGACGTATTGATGGATACGGTTCAGTATGGAAACTGCTTCAATGATGTTATTGTAAACCACAGGACTTCTACTTTTCTTGTAGATGCATTAAACTCAATGGCACCATCTGCTTCAAAGGCTAAACTAGTAAAAAGTTTAAATGGACTAAACCTTGTGGTTTCAGACGACGACTTAAGTATTACGTCCTTGTTGGGAAGAATATCTACTATTCAGTCAGATATACTTTCTTGTGACCCGAGTCCGCAAAAAAACATGTTACTCGCTGTGGCCTCTATTGCAGCTAATTCACTTAGTTATTGGGAGGAACATGGAACTACTGGCGGATTGTATATGGGAGCATGGAAGAGTGCTGCTGGTACCGATTATGTAGTAGGGAAAACAGTGATTAAATATCTGAGCGCATACGGTGTGTATGGATGGGTCGGAGGTAGCCTAATTACTGCTTGTGCTTCATTTTTAGCTCGTGATAACTTTGTAGATAGATGTATTGATGCAATTTGTGATTTCTTTGGATTATGAAATGTCAAAGACGCATTCTCAAAAGTCTGATTGAGATATTAATCATAGTCACATTAACAGAGTTGATGGGTTATTTCCTTTTTGATGAGAAGACTTCAGTGAATGATATTCTGAAATGGTTCGTCGTTCTTGTTGTTATTTGGTCTGTTTTAGAAGGAATTTTTCGTCTAATAATAAAAAAATAGAAAAATCTTACAAGTTCTATTGATTCATATTGATGATGCATAATACCCATCTTTTCATCCGCCGCATGCTCGTGATGCTGGTTCTCGTGACTGTCGTCACGGGCATGCTGATGCTCGTGGCCCATTGGCTGACGGGGCTGTGTGTGTCGTTTGCCACAACACTCCTTATCTTTGGGGTGTTCTCAGGGCTGGGCACACTGCTTTGTATCTGGCTGTACTGGACGGAGTGGCGATATGAAGACTGATGAGTTCTGCTATCTCCTTAATTCAGTGCAGAAAGGTGATTTTAATCATCGCGAAGAAGTGCCGTTCCCAGGTCTTGGAAACGGCACCTTTCTGCCAAAAAGAAGGCATCTTTTGCCCCAAAAGAAGGCACCTTTTTGGCAAATAGAAGGCACCTTTTTGCCTTGGAAACGGCATTTGTTTTCAGAGCGAAGTAAATGGGCTTTTGCTAATAATTATTAACGCCTGAAAAAAGTTCGCCGTTTCCTTGGAATCGCTCTTGTTTTTTTGTATCTTTGCAAATACAAATGCATGGCGATGCGACGCGGTGGAGGGACAGTGACAGTAGATACAGTGGTTTTTGGGAAACCTTTCGCGTACGTGCGTGCATACGTACGCGATAACTTTTAGAAAAACTACTGTATCTATTGTCTTTGTGTCTACTGCCTGTCTTATTTAATAGGACAGACAGATGGCACATTTGATAGTAGATTTTATGAGAAAACTAATCATTTTAGTTTATTTAACTAAAAAGATTCGTTTAAACTAAAAATATTAGTTATCTTTGCAGCGTAAAAACGATAAAACGCAGAAAAAGATGAAACAACTGACACAGAAAGAAGAGGAGATTATGGAGCGCGTATGGGAGCACGGGCCCATGCAGGTGCGCGAATTGCAGGCGCTTTATCCTGAGCCGAGGCCACACGTGAACACGCTGGCTACGTTTATCAAGATCTTAGAGGAGAAGGGCTTCTTGGGTCACAAGGTGGTGACGGCGCGCTGCTTCCAGTATTTTGCCCGCATCAGCCGTGACGACTATCGTGGCGGACTGCTGAGCGGTGTAGTGAACAAGTTCTTCGGACAGAGCTACCTCAGTGCCGTCTCGGCATTGGTGAAAAACGAACAGATAAGCCTTGACGACCTGAAGGAACTCATCAGGGAAGTGGAGCTTGGAGGTAAGAATTAAGATGTAAGAGTTAAGAATTAAGAATTAAGAGTGTTTATGCTGACTATATATCAACTGAAAGTAGGGCTTTGCCTCATCGCCTTCTACTTGGTGTGGAAGCTGTTGCTCAGCCGTGAGACGCTGCATCGCTTCAATCGAGTGGTGCTACTCTTGGTGACGTTGCTGGCCTTTGCATTGCCTTTCGTGAAGCTTACGTTGGAGCAGGCATCGCCCATGAGCGAAGGGATGATAGACATAGAGGGGCTGTTTGCGGTGTCGGCAGAAGTGGTGCAGACACCCCAGGAGGAATCTCTGAACATAGCGCGCTACATATACATTATTTATTTAATAGGTGTGGGCGTGATGCTGCTGTGGAGAGGCTGGTCGCTCTGGATGCTTTGGCGCACGATGCGCCAGGGCAGGGTAGAGCGCTTGTCCGACGGTAGCGTGATGCACGTGCTGAAGGGCGACGTGGCTCCATTCAGCTATTTCCGCCATATCGTCATCAACGAGCAGGACTTGGCAGAGGCTGGTCAGCAGATTCTCACCCATGAGCAGGCGCACATCCGCCTAGGCCATTCGTGGGATGTGCTGCTGACAGATGTGCTGATAGTGCTGCAGTGGTGGAACCCAGCCGCCTGGCTGTTGCGCCGCGAGCTGAAGCAGGTGCATGAATATGAGGCCGATGAGGCCGTTTTGGAACGAGGTATCGATGCCCGGCAGTACCAGTTGCTGCTGATAAGAAAGTCCGTTGGGAACCAGCTATTCTCAATGGCAAACAATTTCAATTATCAATCTCTTAAAAAACGAATCCGTATGATGACAACAAAAAGAAGTAGCCGATGGCAGCAGCTTCGCGCGCTGACCGTCGTGCCTGTGGCGGCACTGGCCCTCGTGGCCTTTGCACAGCCCGAAGTGAAGGAGATGGAGGAGCAGGTGGTAGCATCGATGGAAGCGCCAGAACCTGTCTCTGTTCCTGACCCTGTGACCGCATCAGAGCCTGTGGTGGCGCCAGAACCTGTGTCTGAGCCTGTGGCAGCTCCTGTGGCCGTGTCTGTTCCCAGCGAGCAACCTGCCGAGGTGGTTGCAATTGCTCCTGCCGACACCACCAAGACTTTCGAAGTGGTAGAGCAGATGCCCAAGTTCCCTGGCGGCGATGCTGAGCTGATGAAGTTCTTTTCTGAGAATATGAAGTATCCCAAGGATGCACAGGAGGCTAAGAAGCAAGGCCGCGTCGTCGTCACTTTCGTGGTCGATGCCGATGGTCAGGTGGTGGAACCCTCCGTTGTGAAGAGCGTCTATCCCAGCCTCGACGAAGAAGCCTTGCGTGTCATTGGCCTGATGCCTAAGTGGACGCCTGGCATGCAGAAAGGAAAGGCCGTGCGCATGAAATATACCGTACCCGTTACGTTCAGGCTACCAGAGGATAAAGCCGAACCCACCGGCACCACCCCTATCGTCATCAGAACGATTGGTGACAGCAACCTGCCCAACCCTCTCTTCATCATTGACGGGAAAGAGGTCACGCAAACCGTAGTAGAGGCCCTCGACCCCCAAAAGGTAGAGTCTATCGACGTGCTGAAAGAAAAAACCGCTGTGGAGTTGTATGGCGAGAAGGGCAAGAACGGCGTGGTAATTATCAAACTGAAGAAATAGCAAAATCTCTCGCTTCTGTGTGGCTGCATGCTGGTGCTTAGGCATTGGGGTGCAGCTTTTGCACACGGTAGGTGATAGTGTGCAGAAATGAAAAAAAATGGCGAAAAGTTGGTGGTATTTGGAAAAAAGTTTGTAACTTTGCAGCCCGTTAGAAAGTGTATATGTGTAACTTAGAGCTGTTTAAGATTGATCTGAAGGCGCTGACGGAAGACGTAACGCCCTTGCAGTGGGAGCTTGACGACCAGTTCTTCAGCCAGCTCGAAGGCGCACAGTTGCAGCGTGGCTCGTTGCATGTGTCGGGGTCTATACGCAAGGCCGTCGGCTTTTTTGAGTTGCAGCTGCACAGCGAAGGTACCGTAGAGGTGCCCTGCGACCGTTGCTTAGACATGATGAGCCAGCCCATAGAGGCTGACCTCCATCTGACTGTGAAGCTGGGTGCGGAATACACTGAAGACGAAGAGGTGATCACCGTGGACGAGGCAAGACCTGTGCTCGACACGGCGTGGCTCATCTACGAGTCAATAGCCTTGGCGGTACCCATCCGTCACGTTCATCAACCTGGCGATTGTAACGTGGCCATGAGCGAGAAGCTACAGGAGCTCTCGACTGCCCGAAGCAGTGATGCGGACGCTGAAGAAGCTATTGACCCACGATGGGCGGCACTCAAGAATTTAAAAATTTAAGAATTAAAATATTTAAGAATTATGGCACATCCTAAAAGAAGACAGTCAAAGACTCGTACCGCTAAACGTCGTACTCATGACAAGGCAGTAGCCCCCACGCTGGCACTTTGCCCCAATTGTGGCGCCTACTACATCTACCACACCGTATGCCCCAGCTGTGGCTACTATCGCGGTAAGGTAGCTATCAAGATGGACGAAGAAGTGGCTGAATAATGGGAAAGATAAACGCGATCATCACTGGCATCGGCGGCTACGTGCCCGACTATGTCCTCACTAATGAGGAGCTGTCGCGCATGGTAGATACCAACGATGAATGGATTATGACGCGTGTCGGAATCAAGGAGCGCCGAATCCTCACGGAAGAGGGTCTCGGCACTTCCTATATGGCGCGCAAGGCCGCCAAGCAGCTCATCCACCTCGACGGCCGATTACCATTTCCCCTCAACAGCCAGCATCGTTATCGGCAAGCTGGGCCTGAAGAACGCTATGGCGTTCGACTTCTGGGCCGCCTGCTGTGGTTTTATCTACTCGCTCGACGTGGCTACGTCGATGATTCAGAGCGGGCGCTACAAGAAGATTATCCTCATTGGTGCCGACAAGATGTCGTCGGCCACTGACTATAAGGACCGTTCCACCTGTCCGCTCTTTGGCGACGGTGCAGGAGCCGTGCTCTTAGAGGCTGCTGAGGATACGGAGTACGGTCTTCGGGATTCGTATCTGCGTACCGATGGCATCGGCCTGCCTTTCCTGCACATGAAAGCAGGAGGCAGCGTGAGTCCCGCCAGCCATTTCACCGTAGATCATCGCATGCACTTCACCTATCAGGAGGGACGCACCGTGTTCCGCTATGCCGTGACCAACATGTCGGCCGACAGCGCACTCATTGCCGAGCGCAACGGACTGACAAAAGACAACATCCAGTGGATCATTCCCCACCAGGCCAATATGCGCATCATAGAGGCTGTGGCCAAGCGTCTGGAGTTGCCTATGGAGAAGGTTATGGTGAACATCGAGCACTTCGGCAACACTTCGGCAGCCACCATCCCCCTGGCACTCTGGGAGTATGAGCCGAAGCTGCGCAAGGGCGACAACATGATCATGACCGCTTTCGGAGCCGGCTTCGTGCATGGAGCCAACTTTGTGCGCTGGGCTTACGACGGTTGTTAGCTGTTAAAAGCAAAGAAAATGCATAAAGCAGGATTCGTAAATATCGTTGGCAATCCCAACGTCGGAAAAAGTACGCTCATGAACCAGCTGGTTGGTGAGCGTATTTCCATTGCTACCTTCAAAGCACAGACCACGCGCCATCGCATCATGGGCATCGTCAATACCCCTGACATGCAAATCGTCTTTTCTGACACGCCTGGCGTGTTGAAGCCCAACTACAAGCTGCAGGAGTCGATGCTGGCTTTCTCGGAGAGCGCCTTGCAGGATGCCGATGTGTTGCTCTACGTCACTGACGTGGTAGAGAACCCCGAGAAGAACATGGACTTCTTGGAGAAGGTGCAGAAGATGACCATCCCCGTACTGCTCCTTATTAATAAAATTGACGAAAGCGACCAAAAGACGTTGGGCGATATCGTAGAGAAATGGCATGGGCTGTTGCCTAACGCCGAGATACTTCCTATTTCGGCAAAGAACAAGTTCGGCACCGACCTGCTGCTGAAGCGTATTCAAGAGCTGTTGCCGGAGAGCCCAGCCTTCTTCGACAAAGACCAGCTGACTGACAAGCCCGCCCGCTTCTTCGTCTCGGAGATTATCCGCGAGAAAATTCTGCTCTACTACGACAAGGAGATACCCTACTCGGTAGAGGTGGTGGTGGAACGCTTCAAGGAAGACGAGAAGCAGATTCACATCAATGCTGTCATCTACGTGGAGCGCGACTCGCAGAAGGGCATCATCATCGGCCATCAGGGCGTGGCGCTGAAGAAAGTCTCTACCGAAGCCCGCAAGGCATTAGAGAAGTTCTTCGACAAGCACATCTATTTGGAGTGCTTCGTCAAGGTGGATAAGGACTGGCGCTCGTCGAAGAAAGAGCTCGACAACTTCGGCTACAACCCCGACTGAGGCCCCCAACAAAAAATTTTCGCAAAAAAAATCTTAAAAAGTTCGGCGTTCCGAACTTTTTTTCTTAACTTTGTATCTTCAAGCGAAAAACAGAGCAAAAAATATGAACGATTTTAGGAAATATGCAACGCAGCATCTGGGCATGAACAGCCTTGTGCTGGATGACGTGATGAAGGCTCAGGCCCAGTATTTGAACCCCTATATTCTGGAGGAGCGCCAGTTGAACGTGACGCAGATGGATGTTTTCAGCCGTCTGATGATGGACCGTATCATCTTCCTCGGCACGCAGATTGACGACTACACCGCCAATACCTTGCAGGCTCAGCTGCTCTATCTGGACTCTGCCGATCCTGGCAAGGACATCTCCATCTATATCAATTCCCCTGGCGGTAGCGTGCATGCCGGACTGGGTATCTACGACACCATGCAGTTCATCAGCAGCGATGTGGCCACCATCTGCACCGGCATGGCTGCCTCTATGGCTGCCGTGCTGCTTGTGGCCGGACAGGAGGGCAAGCGTTCGGCACTGCCTCATAGCCGTGTGATGATACACCAGCCTCTGGGTGGTGTGCAGGGTCAGGCCAGTGACATGGAGATTGAGGTGCGCGAGATTCAGAAGTTGAAGAAGGAGCTCTACACCATCATTGCCGACCATTCGCATACCGACTATGAGAAGGTGTGGCAGGACAGCGACCGCAACTATTGGATGACTGCTGAGGAGGCTCGTGAGTACGGAATGATTGACCAGGTGTTAATAAAGAAGTAAGAGTTGTGGATTAAGAATTAAGAGGTATCGGCTTTCTTGCGTCCCTTTGGTTCTTTCAGTCGCTTCGCTTGATGAAAGCGGCAAAGCCGAGCGGCAAGCGACCAGAGGTCGAGCGGTCGAGTAAGAATTATGAAGTAGGAAGTACTTCTCACATCTTCCCTTTTACTTGCCCAAGGGCAATACCTCAAAATTCAAAATTCTAAATTCTAAAATTCTGAAGGATGAAGAAGACTTGTAATTTCTGCGGGCGCAACGAACACGAGGTGAAACTGCTCATCTCGGGTGTCAATGGGTACATCTGTGAGGACTGTGCCAAGCAGGCATACCAGATCGTGAAGGAGTCGGGCATCGAAGCTAGTACTGCTGACGAAGCCTCCAAGAAGAGTGGCGGGAAGGTGGCGACCCAGCGTGTGCCAAAGCCTATGGAGATCAAGGAATACCTCGACCAGTATATCATCGGTCAGGAGGAAGCGAAGCGCTATCTCAGCGTGGCCGTCTATAACCACTATAAGCGCCTGCAGCAACCTAAGGACGACAAGGACGGCGTGGAGATAGAAAAGTCGAATATCATCATGGTAGGCCCGACGGGAACCGGCAAGACTCTGCTGGCCCGTACCATCGCCAAGATGCTCGACGTGCCTTTCACCATCGTCGATGCCACCGTCTTCACCGAGGCAGGCTATGTGGGCGAGGATGTGGAGAGCATCCTGACACGTCTGCTGCAGGTGGCCGACTACAAGGTGGAAGCTACGCAGCGCGGCATCGTCTTCATCGACGAGATTGATAAGATAGCCCGCAAGCAGGATAATCCCAGCATCACCCGCGACGTCAGCGGCGAGGGTGTGCAGCAGGGACTGCTGAAGCTGCTGGAAGGCACGAATGTGAACGTGCCGCCGAAAGGAGGTCGTAAGCATCCCGACCAGGAATACATCTCCGTTGATACCCGTAACATCCTATTCATCTGCGGCGGTGCCTTCGACGGCATTGAACGGAAGATTGCCCAGCGCCTGAACACCCATACCGTGGGCTATAACTCAGTGCAGAATGTAAGGAAGATAGATAAGGATGACCTAATGAAATACGTGCAGCCCCAAGACCTGAAGTCCTTCGGACTGATACCCGAGATCATCGGCCGTCTGCCCATCCTTACCTACCTCAACCCGCTCGACCGTCCAGCCCTGCGCCGTATCCTGATTGAGCCGAAGAACTCCATTATTAAACAATATACCAAGCTATTCAAGATGGACGGCATCACGCTGACCTTCACCGATGATGCGCTCGAGGCCATCGTTGATAAGGCCGTGGAATATAAGCTCGGAGCACGTGGACTGCGCTCTATCGTGGAGAGTGTGATGATGGATTCTATGTTCGAGATACCGTCGAAGAAAGTAAAGAATTTTGAAGTGACCAAGGACTATGTGACCGAGCAACTCGGAAAGTCACACTTGGAGTGATTGAAGATTGAAAATTGAAAGGAGCCTATGACCAAGAACACTAATCTAAACGAAGCCTTGAAGCGCTATTTCGGCTTCGATACATTCAAGGGCGACCAGGAAGCCATCATCCAGAATGTGCTAGATGGCAACGACACCTTTGTACTCATGCCGACGGGTGGCGGCAAGTCGCTGTGCTATCAGCTTCCGTCGCTGCTCATGGACGGTGTGGCTATCGTCATCTCACCCCTCATCGCCCTGATGAAGAACCAGGTGGATTTCATTGCCAACCTCAGCGAACAGGAGGGAACGGCGCATTTCCTGAACTCCTCGCTCAACAAGACAGCCATCGACCAGGTAAAAGACGACATCCGCTCTGGACGTACCAAGCTGCTCTATGTGGCTCCCGAGTCGCTTACGAAGGAGGACAATGTCGAGTTCCTGCAGTCGGTGAAGATATCGTTCTATGCCATTGACGAGGCTCACTGCATCTCAGAGTGGGGACACGACTTCCGCCCTGAGTACCGGCGCATCAAGCCTATCATCAACGAGATAGGCAAGGCACCCATCATCGCGCTTACTGCCACCGCTACCGATAAAGTGCGTACCGACATCAAGAAAAACCTTGGCATCCTCGATGCCAAGGAGTTCAAGAGCTCCTTCAACCGTCCCAACCTCTACTACGAAGTGCGGCAGAAGACCAAGGACATCGACAAGGACATCGTGCGCTTCATCAAGCAGCATCCGGGCAAGAGCGGCATCATTTACTGCCTGTCGCGGAAGAAGGTAGAAGACCTCGCCGAGGTGCTGCGAGCCAACGACATCAAGGCGCAGTGCTATCATGCCGGTCTTGACACCGCAACTCGCACGCAGACACAGGACGACTTCCTCATGGAGAAAATCGACGTCATCGTTGCCACCATCGCCTTCGGCATGGGTATCGACAAGCCTGACGTGCGCTTCGTCATCCATTACGATATTCCCAAGTCGCTGGAAGGCTATTACCAAGAGACAGGACGTGCCGGACGTGACGGCGGCGAGGGCCTCTGCATCGCCTTCTACAGCTACAAGGACTTGCAGAAGCTCGATAAGTTCATGGAGGGTAAGCCTGTGGCCGAGCAGGATATTGGCCGCCAACTGCTGCAAGAAACGGCAGCCTATGCCGAGACCTCGGTGTGTCGCCGCAAGATGTTGCTCCACTATTTTGGCGAGGAGTACAAGTCCGACAATTGTCACAACTGCGACAACTGCCTCCATCCTGGCACGAAGATCGAGGCCAGCCGTCAGCTGGTCATCGTTCTGAAGTCCGTCCTTGCCATCAAGGAGAATTTCCGTGCTGACTATGTCATCGATTTCATTACTGGCCGCGACACTGACGAGATACAGGCCCACCGTCACGACGACCTCGAGGAGTTCGGCATGGGCGAGGACGAGGATGCCAAGATATGGAACCCCGTCATTCGTCAGGCACTCATCATGGGCTATTTGAAGAAAGAAGTCGAGAACTACGGACTGCTCAAAGTCACCTCTGCCGGAAAGAAATTCATCAAGAACCCCAAGTCGTTCATGGTCGTGCAAGACCATGAGTTCAGCGACGACGATGATATGGCAACCGGCGAGGGTGGTACCAGTGCCCTCGATCCCACACTGTCGGCCATGCTCCACGACCTGCGCAAGAAATGGTCGCGCAAACTGGAGCGTCCGCCCTACGTCATATTCCAGGATGTATCGCTCGAGCAGATGGCAACCTACTATCCTGTGAATCTCGAAGAGTTGAAGAACATCCAGGGCGTGGGCGACGGTAAGACGCGCCAGCCCTATGCCAAGGAGTTCGTGGATCTTATAAGACGCTACTGCGACGAGAACGAGATTGAGCGGCAGGCCGACCTGCGCGTGCGTACCAAGGCCAAGGACTCCATGCGCAAGCTGAAGATCCTGCAGAATATCGACCGCAGCATCGCCCTCGACGACATCGCCAACGCCCTTGGCATCGACTTCGAGGAGATGCTCGACGAGCTGGAAGGCATCGTCCTCTACAGCGGCAACAAGATCAACATCGACTATTTCCTTAACGAAATCATGGATCCCGACGATATTGCCGACATCTGCGATTTCTTTGCCGAGCAAGAGAAAGACGACCTCGAGGCCGCCTACCGTGAGTTCGGCTCCGATTTCTCCGAAGACGAGATACGCCTCGTGCGCATCAAGTTCATCAGCGATATGGCTAATTAAGATTGAAAATTGAGAATTGAAAATTGAACCCCGCCCCCAACCCCTCCCCTTTAAAGGGGAAGGGAGAGGTAGTAAAATGAACATTATGAAGAAAATACTGTTAATGGTAGTAGCCGCCATGATGGCTACAACAAGCGTGAACGCCCAGAACGGGTACGATACGAAGCAGGAAGTAGCAGTAAGCTTAGGCGGCCTGTCTAATTCCGACATTATCAATGCCTTCGAGACCATCGGAGGCGCCATGGTGGGAGTCACCACCGACAACGAATCGTTCTTCGGCCCCGTCTCCGTAGAGTATTTCTACCACCTGAATCCCTGGCTCGGCGTGGGCGGCATCATCGCCTACGGACAGATGAGCCAGGATCTTTTCCTGGCGGGCAAGAAAAACGGCAAGGATGGCGAGATCAAGAACCACTACACCACGCTCATGCCCGCCGTGAAGTTCGACTGGCTGCGTAAGTCGCATTTCGGTGTCTATTCAAAGCTTGCCATCGGTGCCACCCTACGCAATGAGAAGATCGACTACGACAGTGCCAATTATGATGACCACGACGACACGTCCCTGCATGTGAACTGGCAGCTGTCGCTGCTTGGTCTCGAGGCTGGCAGCCGGCAGTTGCGCGGCTTCTTAGAGCTGGGTACCGGCGAACAGGGCATCGCCCTCATCGGCCTGCGCTATAAGTTCTGATAGTAGTAGTTGCGAAGAAGAAACAAAGGCCCGCATCCTTAATTGGTGGCGGGCTTTTTTGAATCGTCAGCAGCACATGATAGGTGAAAAGACAGGAAGGAAGCGTTAAAAAATAACAAGGCAAAGCAACTTTTCACTTGTCGCGAGCAACTTTTCATTTCTTTTTTTGTACCTTTGCAGCCATTATTAAAAATATCATCATTATGGCTTCATTTATTGCAGACAAAATCGTGATGGACGGACTGACCTTCGACGACGTCCTGTTGATTCCCGCCTATTCGGAAGTACTGCCCAAGACGGTAGAGTTGAAAACGCGCTTCTCGCGACATATTGAGCTGAACGTACCCTTCGTGACGGCTGCTATGGATACGGTGACGGAGAGCCAGATGGCCATCGCCATCGCCCGCGAGGGAGGCATTGGCGTCATCCACAAGAACATGTCGATAGAGAACCAGGCCCGTGAGGTGGCTATCGTGAAGCGTGCCGAGAACGGCATGATTTACGATCCCGTGACCATTCCCCTTGGCTCGACGGTGGCGCAGGCATTGGACATCATGTCGGAGTATCACATCGGTGGCATCCCCGTGGTGGATGGCCAGAAGCGCCTGGTGGGCATCGTCACCAATCGTGACCTGCGTTTCGAACGCCGGCTGGATCGCCCTGTGGAGGACGTGATGACGAAGGAGAACTTAGTGACGACGCATCAGCAGACGAATCTGACGGATGCTGCCCAGATTCTGCAGGAGAACAAGATTGAGAAGTTGCCCGTGGTGGATAAGGACAACCGGTTGGTGGGCCTCATCACCTATAAGGATATTACGAAGGCGAAAGACAAGCCGATGGCTTGCAAGGACGAGAAGGGCCGTCTGAGGGTAGCCGCTGGCGTGGGTGTTACTGCCGATACGCTCGACCGTATGCAGGCGTTGGTGAATGCCGGTGCCGATGCCATCGTCATCGATACGGCGCATGGACACTCGAAGGGCGTGGTGGAGAAACTGCGAGAGGCAAAGGCATCGTTCAAGGATATTGACATCGTGGTGGGTAACATCGCTACGGGCGAGGCTGCCCGTCTGCTGGTAGAGAACGGTGCCGACGCCGTGAAAGTGGGCATAGGGCCAGGTTCTATCTGCACTACCCGTGTGGTGGCTGGCGTGGGCGTGCCCCAGCTGAGTGCTGTGTATGATGTGTATAGCGCCCTGAGGGATACGGATGTGCCTTTGATAGCCGATGGCGGTCTGCGCTATTCAGGTGACATTGTCAAGGCATTGGCAGCTGGCGGTTCGAGCGTGATGATAGGCTCATTAGTGGCTGGCACGGAGGAGAGTCCTGGCGACACCATCATCTACAACGGCAGAAAGTTCAAGAGCTATCGTGGCATGGGCTCGTTAGAGGCGATGGAACATGGGTCGAAAGACCGCTATTTCCAGGCTGACACGAAGGACGTGAAGAAGTTGGTGCCGGAGGGCATAGCCGGTCGCGTGCCTTATAAGGGAACGGTGCAGGAGGTGATCTATCAGCTCACTGGCGGACTGCGCTCGGGTATGGGCTATTGCGGAGCTGCCAATATCGACCGTCTGCACGAGGCGAAGTTCACCCGCATTACCAATGCCGGTATCATGGAAAGCCATCCGCACGACATTACTATCACCAGTGAGGCTCCCAACTATTCAAGACCAAACGATTAAGGAAGAATGATAAGTGAGACTGAGATGAAAGCAAAGTATTTGTTGTTAATTGTTTTTTCATTATTCTTTAGCCGCGTATCGGCGCAAAGCGATCCTGTTATTATGACCGTGAATGGTCAGCCTGTGCTGCGTTCAGAGTTTGAGTATTCCTACAATAAGAACAACTCGGAGGGAGTGATTGACAAGAAGACGGTGGAGGAGTATGTTGATTTGTTCATCAACTACAAGCTGAAGGTGGCTGCCGCCATAGATGCCCGTTACGACACGCTCACCTCGTTTAAGAAGGAATTTGCGCAGTATCGCGACCAGCAGGTGCTGCCCATGCTGGTCACTGATGCCGACATGGAGGCCGAGGCTCGTCATATTTACGATGAGACGGTGGAGCGCATTGGCCCCGACGGACTGATCAAGACAGCACATATCCTGTTGCGTGCCGACCAGCAGGCGCCTCAGGCCGAGTGGGATGCTGTGAAGGTGCGTATCGACTCCGTCTATCGGGCGCTGAAGGCCGGTGCAGACTTTGCCGAACTGGCGAAGAAGGTGTCGCAGGATCCCGGGTCGGCACAGCAGGGCGGTGAGTTGCCCTTCGTGCAGCACGGTCAGCTGGTGAAGGAGTATGAGGATGCTGCCTTTGCCTTGCAGCCCGGCGAGATGTCGGAGGTGGTGAAGACGGCTTACGGCTATCATATCATCCTGATGAAAGAGCGCAAGCAGCTGGAGCCCTTCGAGTTTCATCATGATGCCATCCTGAAGTTCATGGAACAGCGTAACATGCGCGACCAGATCGGGCAACAGAAAATAGAGAAGATGGTGGAGGAGAGCAAGGGACAGCTTACCATGACATCGCTGATGGAGCAGAAAGCCAACGAGCTGGCCCAGAGCGACACGGACCTGCGCTATCTCATTCAGGAATACCACGACGGTCTGCTGCTTTATGAGATCAGCAATAACTTGGTGTGGGACAAGGCTGCCAAGGACGAGGCAGGGCTGGCCATGTATTTCAAGAAGCATAAGAAGAACTACCAGTGGGACCAGCCGCGCTTCAAGGGCATTGCCTATCATGTGAAGGATCAGGCCCATGTGAGGGCGGTGCGCGACTGCGTGAAGAAGTTGCCGTTCGACCAGTGGGCTGAGGCACTGCGCACAACGTTCAATAGCGACTCCGTGATACGTATCCGTGTGGAGAAGGGTATCTTCAAGCAGGGTGACAATGCGCTGATTGACAGTGCGGTGTTCAAGAAGGATACGGTGGTGACGCATCTGAAGGACTATCCCATCGACGCCCATTTTGGCAAGTTGCTGAAGAAAGGACCTGAGGACTATACCGATGTGCGCGGGCTGGTCGTGGCCGACTATCAGGAGATGCTGGAGAAGGAGTGGGTAGCTGACTTGCGCCGCAAGTATTCCTTCCAGATAAACGAGGATGTACTAAAGACAGTAAATCATCACGAATGAAAAGGATCATCATTTCTCTTTTTTTGCTCGTAGCCTTGCTGCCTCTGCATGCCGATGATAAGGACTCATTAGCCAATATCGTGGATGAGGTGGTATGGGTCGTGGGCGACGAAGCCATTCTGAAGAGCGATATTGAGGTGGAACGTATTCGGGCCTCGATGGAAGGCGTGCGCTGGGGCGGTGATCCTGATTGTATAGTACCTGAGCAGATAGCCGTACAGAAGCTGTTTCTTCATCAGGCAGTCATCGATAGTGTCGATAAAGATGTCACGGAGAACGATATTGCCGCCAGGATAGAGGACAACATCGAATATATGGTGGAGCAGATAGGCTCGCGGGAGAAACTGGAGGAATATCGCAAGCAGAGCCTCAGTGAGATCCGTCAGTCGATGCACGACGAGTTTCGCAATCAGCTGCTCATACAGCGTATGAAGCAGAAGCTGGTGGAGGACATCACCGTGACGCCGGCAGAGGTGCGCCGTTATTTCAAGGATATGCCGGAGGACAGCATACCCTTTGTTCC
Organism: uncultured Prevotella sp.; assembly: GCA_905233825.1. Classification (GTDB taxonomy): domain Bacteria; phylum Bacteroidota; class Bacteroidia; order Bacteroidales; family Bacteroidaceae; genus Prevotella. The sequence continues at coordinate 103,856 of CAJOFE010000006.1, forward strand.
CACGGTCGTGGAGGTGCAGATACTGACGCAGACGCCGAGGATAACACCGGAAGAGATCAACCGTGTGAAGGACGAGCTGCGCGAATATACAGAACGTATCAATAAAGGCGAGACCTCGTTCTCGACATTGGCACGTCTGTATTCCGAAGACCCGGGCTCACGTCGTAATGGTGGTGAGATGGACTATGTGGGGCGTGGCATTCTGGATCCCGCTTTTGCTGCTGTGGCTTTTAACCTGACAGACCCCACGAAGGTGTCGAAGATTGTGGAGTCGCAGTTTGGTTACCATATCATCCAGCTCATCGACAAGCGTGGCGATAAGGTGAAGGTGCGTCATATCTTGCGCAAGCCGGTTGTGGGCGACTCGGCCATCACGGCTTCGCTGGCACGTTTGGACACGATTGCTGCCGATATCCGTGCCGGTCTGCCGCCGTTGCCGTTGCGCTCGCAGTTTGAGGGGAAATATACTTTCGAGGATGCGGTGGCGCTGTTTTCTGACGATAAAGATACACGCAGCAACTATGGCCTGATGGCGAACAAGGGAGAGGACGGACAGCTGAAATCGTCGCGCTTTGAGATGCAGGAACTGCCTCCTGAGGTGGCCCGCGTCGTTGATACGCTGCAGGTGGGACAGATGTCGGCTCCCTTCACCATGATCAATTCGACGGGAAAAACAGTCTGTGTCGTGGCGAAGCTGAAGAACAGGATACCAGGACATAAGGCAGACATTACCGAGGACTTCCAGGTGATGAAGGAGTTGGTACTTAACAAACGGCGTATGGACTTCTTGCATGATTGGGTCGTGAAGAAAATTAAGAGTACATACGTCAGACTGAATGAGCAATATCGCGATTGCAAGTTTGAGTATGAAGGATGGATCAGATGAAGTTGTTCTTCTGTGTGCTAAGCATGTCTGTGTGTGCAGCGGTTTTGCCACAAAGGCAGACAGCTCCTCCTCGTAACGATCCCAAGCGTGTTTATCTGATTCATGCTGACGAGTTGCGTTATGACCGTTGGCAGAATAATGATGCACAGGTGCTCACGGGATCGGTGCAGTTTGAGCATGATGGGGCGCGGCTTTATTGCGATAGTGCGAATTTCTTTGAATCCAGCAATTCGTTCGAGGCGTGGGGACATGTGCGTATGGTGCAGGGCGACACACTTTCGCTGACCAGTGACCGGGGCTATTATGACGGTAATCAGCAGATGATGGAGGCACACGACCATGTGGTGCTGCGTCATCGTACTACTACACTCTATACCGATGAGCTGTATTACGATCGTATCTGGAGTCAGGGGTACTTTCAGAACGGGGGACGCCTTATAGATAACGGTACGGTGCTTACCAGCGACTGGGGAGAGTATCATACTGATTCGAAGATGGCCATCTTCTACTATGATGTGAAAATGGTCGATAAGCAGTTTCAGCTGACCACGGACTCGCTCTATTATGACACACAGGTGAAGAAAGCACATATCGTTGGCCCTTCTGACATTCTCTCTGGTAAAAGTCATATCTATTCGGAGTTAGGCTATTATAACACCGTCACGGAAGAGGCTGAGTTGCTGAACCGTTCGACGCTGGACAATCAGGGACGCAAGCTGGTGGGTGACAGTCTGTGGCACAACGGTAAGACGGGTGTCAGTGAGGCTTATGTCAATGTGATCTTTACTGATAGCGTGAACAAGAGTATCTTGCAATGTGATTATGGTCATTATGAAGATAGCATAGGATATGCCGTGTGCACGGATAATGCCATGGCTATCGACTATTCGCAGCGTGATTCTCTTTTCGTACATGGCGACACCATCAAAGTGTTTACTTACAATATTGATACTGATTCTGTCTATCGTGTCATGCATGCATATAATAAGGTACGCGCGTACCGTATTGATATACAGGCGGTATGCGACTCGCTGGTGTATTCGTCGCTCGATTCGTGCATGACGATGTATCATGACCCGATTACCTGGAATATGAACCAGCAGCTGGTAGGCGACGAAATACAAGTGTTTATGAAAGACTCGGTCATTGACCATGCCCATGTGATAGATAATGCGTTCTCTATTGAGCAGTTGCATGAGGATAAATGTTATAATCAGGTATCGTCGAAGGAGATGTTTGCCTTCTTCACTGATGGACATGTTCACGAGGCACAGGCGAAGGACAATGTCATCACGGTCTATTATCCAGAGGAGAAAAGCGACAGTAGTTATGTTGGGATGGTCTATCTGGAGACCAGTGAGCTCCGCATGTTCATGGATAGTATAGGGAAGCTGAGTCGTATTTGGGCACCGAAGTCCGACGGCACGATGTATCCTATGTCACAGATACCGCCAGAGAAACGCTATCTGGAGGGTTTTGCTTGGTATGACTATGTGCGTCCCCTCTCCAAAGAGGATATCTTCATCTGGAGGGGAAAAGAAAGGGAAGGAGTAAAAGATGCAGAAGCCCCGTCCGTTCAACCATAAGCTCATCTATATCGACGAGCGGCAGGAGCGTATCCGCCAGGCAGAACGGCGCATGAACGGTACTGCTGCTGATGGTGTGGCAGCCAACCGCCTTTCTTTCAGCAGGAATCAGCTGCAAAAGGGTAGTGTGCCTCGCCTCAGTATTCCCATGTTGCTCTCGCTGCTCCTTATCTTCCTTGCTACTGCTCTTCTCGTTGCTTTTACGATATAATGTATTATTACTATGTCAGACATTATTCAACTTCTTCCCGATTCCGTTGCCAACCAGATAGCCGCTGGTGAAGTCATTCAGCGACCTGCGTCGGTGATTAAGGAACTGGTGGAGAATGCTGTCGATGCTGGAGCACGTAACATTCGTGTCATGGTGACTGATGCTGGACGCACCTCTATCCAGGTCATTGATGATGGTTGCGGTATGTCTGAAACAGATGCCCGTTTGGCTTTTGAACGACATGCTACATCGAAGATACGTCAGGCTGACGACCTCTTCGCATTACATACTATGGGCTTTCGCGGTGAGGCCCTTCCCTCGATTGCCGCCGTGTCACAGGTGGAACTTGTCACTCGTATGGAGGGGGAAGAAATAGGTACAAAACTGATGTTGCAGGGATCTCGTGTTGTAGGGCAGGAGCCTGTTGCTTGTCCGGTGGGCAGTAATTTCCGGGTTGATAACCTTTTCTTTAATGTTCCTGCTCGTAGGAAGTTCTTGAAGTCCAATGCCACGGAACTGAACAATATCCTGGTGGCCTTTGAGCGGATTGTCTTGGTCTATCCAGACATTCATTTCACACTCTATAGTAATCAGCAGGAACTGCTGAATCTCCGGGCTGGCTCTTTGCGGCAGCGTATCGTTGATGTCTTTGGGAAGAAAGCAGGTCAGGAACTGTTGCCCATAGATGTAGATACAGTCCTCTGCCGTATCTCTGGGTTTGTGGCCAAGCCCGAGGCTGCCCGTAAGAAGGGAGGGCATGATTACTTCTTCGTGAATGGCCGATATATGCGGCATCCCTATTTCCATCGTGCCGTGGTAGGAGCCTACGAACGGTTGGTGCCAGAAGGTATGCAGCCTCCTTATTTCATCTATTTCGACGTTAGTCCTGCTGAAATAGATGTCAATATCCATCCTACTAAAACAGAAATTAAGTTTGAGAATGAGCAGGGAATCTTTCAGGTACTTTCTGCTGCCGTGAAAGATGCGCTCGGGCGTTTCTGTGATATTCCTACCATTGATTTTAACACAGAAGGGCGCCCCGATATTCCGGTGTTTGATCCTCAGCGGGATGCCATACGTACTCCAAAAGTACAATATAATCCGGCTTATAATCCATTTGAGAAGAATTCTACTCTTCCTCTTTCGTCAGGTGGTTCTTCTATTCCGTCTTCTCCTGTTATGCCCGACAGGGAACTGGGACTCTTTGGTGATGAGACTCCTTCAACACTGCCTACCTCGGAAATGTCGCCCATTCATTATCAATATAAAGGACGCTATATCATGACTGCCGTGAAGTCGGGGCTGATGATTATTGACCAGCATCGTGCCGATGTGCGTATCTGCTACGAGCGTAATATGGAACGGCTTGCCCAGCGGCAGGGTAGCACGCAGCGGCTCCTTTTTCCTGAGATGATACAGTTCTCTCCGTCGGAGACTGTCCTGATGGAGCGTTTCCTTCCCGACCTCTGTTCCATGGGATTCGATATCAGTAATCTTGGTGGCGGAAGTTATGGCATAGCAGGAATACCAGTGGGCATAGATGCTGTTGATCCGTTGTCGCTCTTACGCAATATGGTAACGGATGGTGGAGAGAAGAGTATCGGAAATGAGGGAGAACTGCATACTTCATTAGCGCTTAGCATGGCCCGTAACACTGCTATTGCCTATGGGCAAGTGCTTACGAATGAGGAGATGGAGCGGGTGGTGAATGAGTTGTTTGCCTGCTCTAATGCCAACTATACGCCTGATGGGCGTCCTATCCTCTCTATCTTGCCGCAACAGGATATTGAACGTTTTTTCGTGTAATTTCCCCTCTTTGATGCGTCATTTTGATAAAGAAAACAGAAATATTCACCTTTTTTGAAAGAAAAATTGACTTTTTCTTGCTTGATTGTGAAAAAATTCTTAACTTTGCCACGATTTTGCACATATAGTAAGTATTAATAATATAAATTTTTAATGTTCATGAAAAAGAAATTTATTAATGGATTGCTCTTGGCAGCCCTTTTCGTGGGCTTCACGGGCTCAATGGTTTCTTGTAAGGACTACGACGACGAGAAACTCGGCGGCGTAATTGGTGGTCTTTCCAACTTGGAATTAAGTCTGAAAGATGCGCTTGAGGCTCAGAAGAAAGCTTTGCAGGATCAGATTGATGCACTTCAGGGTCAGCTTAACGACTGTAAGAAGACCTGTGCTGATTTCCGTGCACTTGTGGAGGAGACTTATCTCACGATTAATGAGTTCAACACCTTCAAGGACAACCTTGGCAACATCTACTACACTAAGACTGAAGTGGATGAGAAGCTGAAGAACGGCTACTATACCAAGGAAGAGATCGACAAGATGTTCGGCGACGTTAATGGTAAGTTCGACGGCTACTACACCAAGGCAGAGGTTGACCAGTTGCTGGAGGAACTGAAGGGTTACATTGATGCCGAGGCTATTGCCAAGACGATTGCTGACCTGCTTGCAGCTGAGAATAAGACCTTGACCGACGCTTTGAACAACTACTTCATCAACGATCCTGTTGTTGTGGAGTATCTGAGGAACGGCAAGGGTGCTGACATCATCAAGGAGCATATTACCAAAGCGCTGATTGAAGTCAACAACTCTATCAGTGAGGCTAAAGCAATTGCTGATGAGGCCCTTAGGCTGGCTAAGGCCAACGAGATCAGAATTAATGGCCTGGAGGAATCCGTCAAGACTCTTCAGGGTGATCTGATAACCTTGGGTAATGATCTGGATGAGGTTCGTGAAACGGCCAATGCTGCCAAGGCAAAGGCTGAGGCCAACAGCCTGCTTATTGAAAACTTGGAGGTAGGCTATGATCTCCTTGAAGAGCGCGTGAGCCAACTGGAGAACGATTCCGCTACTATGATGGGTGAAATTGAGGCGATGAAGAATGAGATCGCTGCCATGAAGGAACAGGCTGCTGCTGATAAGCTCGCTGCCGATGCTCTCCATCGTGAAATGCTGGAGACCATTAGTGGTATCGTTTCGACCCTTGATAAGTTAGGCTCCTCCATTGACGAAATCAATGAGGATATAGATGACATCTATTATTACCTCGCTGATCTCTATATTAACATGGCAACGCTTGGCGATTTGACGGCTATTCTCAAGAATGCTGATGTGCAGGAGCTGTTGAATAATGCACGTGAGGTTCTTGATGATATTCAGGATGTGCAGCTGCTGTTCAACAAGATGCTTACGGGTATTGAAGTCAATGGTACCGACAACCCCATGTTTGGTAGCTTTGCTCTGCCTGTTGGCGTTCGCTCGAATGTATTGGTTGCCTTCTATGGACAGACCGATGCTTATGGTATTCAGTTCCCCACCAACCGTCCTGCTTATTATGCTAATGGCGAATCGGGTATTACCGATGAGGATATCGAGATGATTGGCAGCCTGAGCAATGTTGAAGGCTATATCAACAAAGCAGGTGAGCGCATCATTGTTGCTAAGGATGGTGCTGAGGGCAATGCAGGAACCTTATACCTGACTGTGAATCCCACCAACCGCGACTTTACTGGTACCGAGTTCGAGCTGATTAACAGCCAGAATGAGACATCGGCTATTGTACTCAGCGGACTTGCCAAGAGTGACAAGGTGCTTAACTTTGGTTACACTCGTGCTGGTGTGAATGAGCAGAGCTCGAATGGCTTCTATGAGGCTAAGGCTACATTGAGCCAGGCAGATGTGAATAATGTGGAGCATGCCGGTGTTGATATCAATACACTTAAGGATATTGTAGATAACATCCGCAATTATAAGGATATTAATGTTACGAATCTTATCAACGACGTATATAGCATTTTGACTGATATCTGCGAGGCAAAAGCCGTGAAGGGAACCTGGAAGGATAATGATGGTAAGGCTTACAGCGTGGTTTCTCAGTATGCACTCGCTGCTACCGCCGTTAGACCGTTGTCGTTCGCATTTGCTAAGGACGTAACGTATGAAAAGATTCCTGGTTTAGGTATTATCGATAATATTGCCGACCGCTTCATCAATGAGTTAGTGAGTCAGTTCCCCTATCTCGCCGATTATGAGATTAGCAATATTGAGCTGAAGACACTGGATCTTGAAACGTTGGAGATTGAGGTGATTGCTACTGTTACGAAGAATGGCGTTACGAAGACTGCTGATTTGAAGTGTCATATTTCAAAATATGTTGATAAAGTTGATGGCATTACTTATCAGAATGTAGCTGACCTGATTGAAGACCTGAATGATTTCTTCGCTCAGTTCAATACAATCAGTGTTGATTCCATCGCCGCAAAGGTAAGGAAGAGCCTGACCTCCTTCTTCGACGAGCTTAACAATCGTTATGGTCATTACTTTAATCCCAATAAGCTCATGCAGCCTGTATTGCTGATTAAGGCCAACAATAACTATGCTCGCCTGAGCGCAATGGCTAACTATCCTGCTCATGTCGATAAGACTACTTTAGCCCTGTTACCGACCACTTACAATGCAGAAATCATTGCTCCTGCCTATAAGAAGTTCCTGGCAGTGACCAATGTTTCTAAGGATGGTCTCAGTGCTAAAGGTGGAGATGCTGCTTGCAAGAGTATTCTTGACGAGGCTAATGAGCAGGAGAACTTTATGAAGGTTATTGAGAGTGGCTTCAACGACTTCATTGAGTTCAATGCAAAGGCTGGTTACACTTATGAAATTCTCTACTCTGCAGTAGATTATGATGGTAAGGTAGCTGCAAAGAAGTTCTATGTGAAGGTTAACGAGTAACATCTAACACTGAAAAGAAGAATTGACAATTATGAATATTAAGAAATTAATACTTTCCTGTTTGCTGATGCTGGGTTTTGTCTCAGCATCGGCACAGGAACCAGAGGTGAAGACGGAGTATGTCTTCAATCCTCACTGGTACGTGCAGATTCAGCCGCTGGGTGCTCAATATACGCTTGGCGAGGTTGGCTTTAGTGATTTGCTCTCGTATAACGCTCAGCTGGCTGTTGGCTATCAGTTCGACAAAGTGTTTGGCACTCGTCTCGCTGTGAATGCTTGGCAGTCGAAGGGTGGTTCTGACTACGAAGGCAAGGGCCAGTTCTACTGGAAGTGGAAGTATGTGGCTCCCACTATTGACCTCACAGCTAATCTGTCGAACCTCTTCTATGGCTTTAATCCCAATCGTGTTTTCAACTTTAGTGTCTTTGCTGGTATCGGTGCTAATATTGCTTTTGATAATGACGAGGCAGCTGCTGCTCAGCAGCAGATTGCAGGTCTCTATAAGGGTAATCTGTGGACTAAGAATCCTGCATTGTCACTCCTTTGGGATGGTACGAAGACCCGTTTCGTGGGTCAGGCCGGTATCATGGCCGACTTCCGTCTCAGCGATAAGATCAGCCTCGGCCTTGAGGTCGGCGCTAACACGCTGAACGACCACTACAACTCGAAGCCCGCAAGGAATGCTGACTGGTATTTCAATGCACTGGCTGGTCTGAAGATCAATCTGGGTAGCACCTACAGCACTCGTGAGGTGAAGGGTTGCGAGCCTCGTATCATCGAGAAGGTGGTTGAGAAGGTGGTTGAGAAGCCCGTTTATATCGATAAGATTGTTGAGGTTGAGAAGAAGGCTGAGCCGCTTCGTCGCGACGTGTTCTTCACTATCAATAGCTCACGTATCGATCCTACCGAGACTCAGAAGATTATTGATGTCGTTAATTATCTGAATGCTAATCCCAATGCTAAGGTGTCCATCACTGGTTACGCCGATAAGGGTACGGGTAATGCACAGATTAACGCACGCTTGGGTAAGAGCCGTGCAAAGGTTGTCACCGATCGCTTGGTGAAGGAGTATAAGATTGATCCTTCTCGCATCATCACCGATAGCAAGGGCGACACCGAGCAGCCGTTTGCTGAGAACGACAAGAACCGTGTGAGCATTTGCATTGCCGAGTAGTAATCTCAGCATGCTTTAATAAGTTAGTTTATCCTGTCTTGTAGCTTGCCTTCACCTGGCAGGTTGCAAGACAGGATTCTTTTTTCTTGATAGTTATGAAGAAGGTATTTCTTTTATGCCTTTTGGCAAGTTGCCTCGTAGTCCCCTCTATGGCTCAGCTCAATGGTGATGGCTATTATCGGGTACAGAACTTCAAGTCTGGGCGATATATCATTATGATTGACAACAAGAGCAAGGGTGCCAGCGCTACATCGACAACCTACGATCTTGATGCAATGATGACCGTCAAGCCCTTCAGCCGTGTGGCTGCCGATGCAGGATCGGTTGTCTATGTCGAGAATTGTGGCGGAAATCAGTATAATCTGCGTGCTCAGGGTACTGACGTGCACGCCACTACGGGACGCTATCTTACAGTCACTTCAAAACCGAGTAACACATATTGGTTTTCTGCAACTGTTTCTGGTGTTACTGTCTATCTTTACGACGAGCAATGGATGGGAGAGGAAGGTCGTCTCTTAACTGCCAACAATAGTGGTAATAGTGGCGATGTATATCGTTATTGGTACTTCTTGCCAGTCTCCGCTGACAATGATGATAATTATTTTGGGATTAATGGCGATATACAGGTAGGGAACCAGTATTATACAGCGTTTTATGACGCTTTCCCCTATACTTTCGCTTCAGCAGGTATGAAGGCCTACACGGTGACCAAGATTGACAAAGAGTTAGTTGTCTGGAGTCCTGTAGAGGGAACAGTACCGTCAAATACGCCTGTCATTGTTGCATGTGCAGGAAAAGACCACTCTGCCAACCGTCTGAATTTGGAGAAGCAAGATGCGGCCCCTTTATCGGGAAATTTGCTGCGCGGCGTTTATTTTAATAATATCGATGTTGATTACATTGATGAGGAGGCTTATCATTTTAATGCTACGAAATACGACCCTGCAACTATGCGGCTTCTGGGTGTCACCTCTGAAGGAAAGTTAGGCTTTGTCAAATCAACAGAGAAGTACATCCCCAAGAACTCGTCCTACCTTGTCGTTCCAGAAGGCTCCCCTGATGAGATGACGTTGGTCACACAGGAAGAGTATGATGCTATCGTGGCTGCTGACGTGGTGACGGTAACGGCACGTAGTTACAGTCGCCCCTATGGTGATGCAAATCCTGTCTTTGAGTATGACGTAGAGGGAACGCTCAAGGGTACGCCTACCGTCAGCTGCACTGCTACGCAGTCCTCTCCTGTGGGTACCTATCCTATCGTCGTTGCTCAGGGAACGGTTACGAACCATACGTTCCATGCAACTAATGGAGCGCTCACCATCGAGCAGGCTCCGCTCACTATTACAGCTCGCAGCTATACCATCAAGCAAAACGAGGAACTTCCGCAGTTCGTGGCAGATTATACTGGTTTCAAACTTGACGAAACATCAGCTGTTCTTTCCACTCAGGCACAAATCACCTGCGATGTCCCTGCTGACAAGACTCCTGGCACTTATCCCATTGTGGTTAGTGGCGCTGAGGCCCAGAACTACAGCATTACCCATGTAGATGGCGTGCTCACCATCCTTGAGGCTGATCCAATCACTATTACGGCCACCAACTTGACTAAGGAATATGGCGATGTGATGCCAAAGTTCTCCTGGACAATCACTGGTGGCACTGTTAAGGGACAGCCAGAGTTGCATTGTGAAGCAACGATGGCTTCCGCCCCAGGCACTTATCCCATCACGGTCAGTAAGGGCACCATTGACTATCCCAACCTGGTCTTTGTCGATGGTACACTCACGATAGCTAAAGCGCCACTGGTTATCTCGGCAGGTACTTACACGATGAAGCAGACTGATCCTCGCCCTGAGTTCGTTGCTACCTACCAGGGTTTCAAGCTGGATGAAACGGAAGCTGTGCTTACTGCCCAGCCAGTATTTACCACTGATGCTCCTGACGACAACACGCCTGGTGAGTATGTGGTGGAGGTCAGCGGTGCCGAGTCCGATAATTATGATATTACCTACAAGGCAGGGCGTCTGATTATCACCGATGCCGATCAGATTGTGATTGTGGCTTCCGATGCTACCATGACCTATGGTGATGAGGTTCCGCAGTTGACTTATAAGGTCAGTGGTGGTGAAGTGGAGGGTGAAGCTGTCGTTACCTGCGAGGGCACTAGCACTTCGCCCGTAGGTACCTATCCCGTTGTGGTGGAGCGTGGTTCCATCAGCTATCCCAACCTGAAACTGGTCAATGGCACGCTGACTGTTACCAAGGCACCGCTGAAGGTGTCGGTGCCCGATTATGAGCGTGAGGAGGGAGAGCCGAATCCTGACTTTGAGATTCTTTATGAGGGATTCCGCAATGGTGATGATGCCTCAGTGCTCATTGCTGTTCCTGTGGCTACGACCGTTGCTACTGCTGAAAGCGATCCTGGCGTCTATGACATTATCGTGGAGGGTGGTGAGGCCCAGAACTATGCCTTTACCTATGAGGGTGGAAAGCTTACCGTGAAGGCAAAGCCTTACGATGGTATCAGCACGGTAACCTTTGCCGTTCCCGTTGATGTTTATACGCTTACAGGAAAACTGGTACGCAGTCGGGCTACTTCCATCAGCGGATTACCTAAGGGCATCTATGTTGTTAATGGTCGGAAGCTGGTCGTAAGATGAAGAAAAATGTAGCTCAGCTTTTGCGCAGGCGCGCACGGTCGTTTGCGTAGGCGCAAACGGTTATTTGCGCCTACGCAAAAACCATTTTAAACGGCTCTCGCACCCGTTCTCCCGTATGAGGGAACCGGTGCGAGAGCTTCTTGTTTCATCAGAAAAGGCGCTTAGTAATGCGAAGATTCAGCACGGGGAACACTTTGAACTTCTTGATGACATCGATGTAGTCGCCCACTTTGCCGCGCACGTTCTCCACGTCGTTCACCAGGTCAGTGCCATCGTGGGTCACTATCTTGGGTACGCCGCCCCAGAACATGGCACCGCAATCGAACGACACCAGCCAGCTGTCATCGCCTTTCAATAGCTGTCCACCATAGCCGAAGCCCACATAGGGCTTGAAGCGATTGGCATAGGCATAGGCTTTCACCATCGAGTTCTCGTCAGGCACCATCCTGTAAGGCGATCCTTTCGCAATCATCACGTCGCCTTTATGGTGGATGATGTCGCCTTCGGCATAGTAGTTGTCGCCGATGAACTGGTCGTAGGGCGACACTACGTCTTCTTCGTAGAGCACGTCGTGTGTGTAGTTACCCATGTGTATGCTCATCATTCCATAATACAGGAAGTGGCTCTTCAGATCCATCTTGCCTGTCGGGTCTTCTAGGAAGATGTCTGCCCCGTTGATATTTGTGATGGGTTGGTCGTTGGCCGCTTTGTTATAGACGTTGTTATACATCGTCACCGCCATCAGCGAGGGCATGTCCTCGATGGCGTTTACAGCCTTTCCTATCTGGTGGCTTCCTGCATAAAAGCCAGCTGTCAGGTGCCAGTGCTTGTTGCGGAAAGGCGTCACGTCAGCCATCAGTTTCCAGTTCCAGTAGGTGGGCATGCCTTCCATCGTAATCTCGTCATCCACTTGATAGCCGGTGAAATCTTGCAACAGGCCCGACAGACGCTCGAACTTGGAGTGGCTCTTTGAGCGGTCGTCGCCCACTTCCACACCGAAGTGCATGGGTTGTTTCCAGTGGGGCATGAAGGCATAGCCAGCCCGTAGCGACAAGACACTGTTCATTGGAGTACTGACGTCAAAGCCAATGCCTGTTGAACCTGTTGTCACCGATATATCCCAATAGTAGAAGGCATTCTTAAAAGCCTTGCTTAAGGCATTGCCAATGTCGGTGGAGGCTTTTTTTAGTGTAGGCCAGCCTTCTGGAACAGGCTCTCTCCATGAGGGAGGCATAGGGGGAATAGAATCAAGGGGCTGTTGCCCTATGGTAACAACCGTCCCCATCATGGAAATAATAAATAGGAATAAGATTCGTCTCATTTCTAGGGTGCAAAGGTATAGAATAAAGATGAGACAGCCAAAGGAACAATCTCCTTTTTTCGTTTTTTCCACATTTTTTTGACCTTGCTGAGAAAAAAACAACAAAAATATTTGGTCGTTTCCTTTTTTCTCACTACCTTTGCACCCGCTTTCAGCTACAAGAAGTCGTGTAATGGGCACGAGTTGTGGCAAAAGAAGCATCGGGCGTTTAGCTCAGTTGGTTTAGAGCATCTGCCTTACAAGCAGAGGGTCGGCGGTTCGAATCCGTCAACGCCCACATTAAGAATGTGATCACTATGTTGCGGGTAAAGCCGCAACAATTTGTTTAAAAGAGGAAGAAGATGGAATTATCAGCGCTTACAGCCGTTTCGCCTATTGACGGCCGTTACCATGGAAAGACAGCCCCCTTGTCTGAATATTTCTCTGAATACGCGCTCATCCGTTATCGCGTGCGTGTGGAGATTGAGTATTTCATTGCGTTGTGCGAGTTGCCGCTTCCGCAGTTGGCCGACTTCCCCCACGACCAGTTTGATACGCTCCGTAACATCTATCGTCAGTTCTCACCTGCCGATGCGCAGCGCGTGAAGGACATCGAAGCCGTCACCAATCATGACGTCAAGGCCGTCGAGTATTTCATCAAGGAACGTCTCGACGATATCCTCTCACCACTCACTTCCATCAAGAACTTCATCCACTTCGGCCTCACTTCTCAGGACATCAACAACACTTCCGTGCCCCTCTCTGTAAAGGAGGCGCTGGAGGATATATACATTCCTTTGCTCGAAGAGCTTATTGAGCAACTCAACGACTATGCCCAGGAGTGGCGCAATGTGCCCATGTTGGCTCGCACCCACGGGCAGCCTGCTTCGCCCACGTGCTTGGGTAAGGAGGTGATGGTCTATGTCTATCGTCTTGAAGAGCAGCTCCGTGTCTTGAAGGATTGTCCCCTTACCGCCAAGTTCGGTGGTGCCACGGGCAACTTCAACGCCCACCATGTGGCTTATTCCGGCATCGACTGGCAGCAGTTTGCCGACCATTTCGTCAGCGAATACCTCGGATTGGAGCGTGAGCAATATACTACTCAGATATCCAACTACGATCATCTGGCAGCACTTTTCGATGCCCTCCGCCGTATCAATACCATTATCATCGACCTCGACCGTGACTTCTGGATGTACATCTCGATGGACTATTTCAAGCAGCGCATTAAGGCCGGCGAGGTAGGATCCAGCGCTATGCCGCATAAGGTGAACCCCATCGACTACGAGAACTCGGAGGGTAACCTCGGAATGGCTAATGCCATCCTGGCTTTCCTTGCTCAGAAACTGCCTGTCAGCCGTTTGCAGCGCGATCTCACCGACAGCACCGTGCTTCGCAATGTTGGCGTGCCCTTCGGCCATGCGCTCATCGCCTTCCAAAGTACCCTCAAGGGTCTGCGCAAGCTCATCCTCAACGAGGAGAAATTGCAGGCCGACCTCGACAACACTTGGCCTGTGGTGGCTGAAGGCATTCAGACCATCCTGCGCCGTGAGGGCTATCCCAATCCCTACGAGACGCTGAAGCAGCTCACGCGCACCAACGAGCGCATCAACCACGAAACCATCAAGAACTTCATACAGACTCTTGATGTCAGCGATGACGTCAAGAAAGAATTGGAACAAATAACACCCGCCACTTATACGGGTATAAGCCTATAGTAATTATTCATTCAAGCCGCGAGGCCCTTAACAACAACAAACATTATGGAAATGGAAAAAGAAAACACTCAGGATCAGCTCCACGAAGAGCACAACACCGGCCGTGAAGGCTTTCAGAAGGATTTTCGTCCCGTAGGACGTTCTCCCAGACCTCGTATTCACACCAACACGCGACCCACTAACAACGCTTACGATCGGCCTGCTTTTAACCGTCGCCCCTATCATGGCGGTGACGAGGAGGCATTCCGTCCCGAAGGCTTCGGTGCCTCGTTGCAGAATGCCCAGCAGCAGCGTCCTTATCGCGCGCGTACCAATTATAATAATAATGGGGGCGGATATGGTCAGCCTCGTCAGCAGGGGGGGTATCAGCCTCGTCCTCGCTTCAACCAGGATGGCGAAGGCCAGCAGGGCTTCCAGCCCCGTCAGCAAGGTGGCTATCAGCCCCGCCCGCGTTTCAATCAGGATGGCGAAGGTCAGCAGGGCTTCCAGCCCCGTCCGCGCTATGGCCAGTCCCGTCCGCAGCAGGGTGGCTATAACCAGCGTCCTGGGGGCAAGCCTTATGGTCAGCGCCCCTTCGGTGGTCAGCAGGGTTCTTACGGTGGCTACAACCAGAAGCCGCGCCGTCAGCATACTCCCGGCTACGACCCCAATGCCAAGTATTCGCAGAAGAAGCGTATTGAATATAAGGAGCAGAACTATGACCCCAACGAGCCCATCCGTCTGAACAAGTTCCTCGCCAACGCCGGCGTATGCAGCCGTCGCGAGGCCGACGAGTTCATACAGGCTGGTGTCGTCACCGTCAATGGTCAGGTGGTCACCGAGCTTGGCACGAAGGTGCTGCGTACCGATGAGATTCGCTTCCACGACTCTCCTGTCAATATCGAGAAGAAGGTCTATGTCCTGCTCAACAAGCCTAAGGACTATGTCACCACTAGCGACGATCCCCAGCAGCGTAAGACGGTTATGGATCTTGTCAAGGATGCCTGCCCCGAGCGCATCTATCCCGTTGGTCGTCTTGACCGCAACACTACTGGCGTGCTCTTGCTCACCAACGATGGTGACCTGGCTTCTAAGCTCACTCATCCCAAGTATCTGAAAAAGAAGATCTATCATGTCTATCTCGACCATAACGTAACGGCTCATGACCTCCAGCAGATTGCAGAGGGCATCACCCTTGAAGACGGCGAGATCCATGCTGACGATGTGCAGTATGCTTCACCTACCGACAAGAAACAGGTAGGCATTGAGATCCATTCCGGCAGGAACCGCATCGTGCGTCGCATCTTCGAGTCCCTTGGCTACAAGGTCACCAAGCTCGACCGTGTGCAGTTTGCCGGCCTCACCAAGAAGAACCTGCGTCGTGGCGACTGGCGCTACCTCACCGAAGAGGAAGTCGATCGTCTCCGCATGGGAGCCTATGAATAATTGATAATTGACAATTGATAATTGACAATGAAACGTACGAAGATAATTGATGTGCTGAAGAGCACAGAATATGGTAAGGAAGTTTGCGTGAAGGGTTGGGTGCGCACGCACCGCAGCAGTAAGGCTGTTGATTTCATCGCCCTCAATGATGGCTCTACCATCAAGAACGTGCAGATAGTGGCCGACCCCACCAAGTTCGACGAAGAACTGCTGAAGCAGATCACCACCGGTGCATGCATCTGCGCCGAGGGCTTGCTGGTGGAAAGTCAGGGCGCCGGACAGAGCTGTGAGATACAGGCCACGAAGCTTGTAGTCTATGGACTCTGTGGCAACGACTACCCCATGCAGAAGAAGGGGCAGAGTTTCGAGGCTATGCGCAAGAACGCCCACATGCGTCTGCGCACTAATACCTTCGGGGCTGTCATGCGCATCCGCCACAACATGGCGATGGCCATCCACACTTACTTCCACGACCATGGCTTCTACTATTTCCACACCCCGCTCATCACGGCCAGTGACTGCGAAGGTGCCGGAAACATGTTCCAGGTCACGACGAAGAACCTCTACGACCTGAAGAAGGACGAGCAGGGGAAGATTATCTACGACGATGACTTCTTCGGCGAGCAAACCAGCCTCACCGTCAGTGGACAGTTAGAGGGTGAGCTCGGAGCCACGGCCCTTGGTGCCATCTATACCTTTGGCCCAACTTTCCGTGCCGAGAACAGTAACACCCCTCGTCACCTAGCAGAGTTCTGGATGATTGAGCCCGAGGTGGCCTTCCTCGACCAGGAAGAACTGATGGATCTGGAGGAGGACTTCATCAAGTATTGCGTGAAGTGGGCACTCGACAACTGTCAGGATGACCTCGCTTTCCTCAACCAGATGATTGACAAGACGCTCATTGCCCGTTTGGAGGGTGTGCTGAAAGAGACCTTCGTGCGTCTGCCCTATACTGAAGGTATCAACATCCTGCAGGAAGCTATCAAGAATGGTAAGAAGTTCGAGTTCCCCTGCAACTGGGGCGATGACCTCGCCTCCGAGCACGAGCGCTACCTGGTGGAAGAGCATTTCAAGAAGCCTGTCATCATGACCGACTATCCACGCGCCTTCAAGTCGTTCTATATGAAACAGAACGAGGCACAGGGAGAGGGCTCTATCGGCTATAAGGGTGCCATTGCTCCTGGTCCCACCATGCAGGGTACCGATGTGCTGTTCCCGCAGATTGGTGAGATTATCGGAGGTTCGGTGCGTGAGGAGAGTTATGACAAACTGATGGCAGAGATCGAGCGCCGCCAGATGGACCAGACCCATCTGTGGTGGTATATCGACACGCGTCGCTGGGGCAGTTGCCCCCACGCTGGCTTCGGACTGGGCTTCGAACGTCTCATCCTGTTCGTCACGGGCATGCAGAACATTCGCGACGTCATTCCCTTCCCGCGTACTCCCAAGAGTGCTGATTTCTAAAAAAAGGGGCAAAAAATTTGCTTATTTAAAAGAAAACCACTATCTTTGCACGCAAAATACGTAAAAGAAAGGAGATATATGGTTAGAAACGTAGTTCAAAACGCTAGTATCTACAAGTATCAGCATCCCGTCAGCATCCGAAAAAAGAAGCTGAAACGGGTGTTTGACATGGGTAGAATAGCATAAATAGTCCTGCAAAAGATATAATTTTTACGTTTTTTCAAAAAAAAAGTCAAAATTATTTGCAAGATTACGGAATTATGCCTATATTTGCACCCGAATTGTAGCTATACAAAAGAGGTTGAGAAGAAAAATGTGATGAAGTGAAATAAAGAAGAAAGGTTAAATAAACTTATTTTTATTATTAATTTTAATTTTAATCGTATGAAAAAAAGATTAATGAGTAAATTCCTGATGGGAGCACTCGTGGTGCTTACCATGGGTGTGTTCTCGTCTTGTAAGGACTACGATGACGATATCAACGCCAACACCGCGTTGATTAAGGATTTGCAGTCCCAAGTGGACAAGCTGGAGCAGGCTAAGTCTGCACTCCAGACCGATTTGGCTACTGCCAACTCGGCAATTGCTGCTGCTCAGGCTGCTGCCGACAAGGCTGCTGCTGACCTGATTAAGGCTAAGCAGGATCTTCAGGATGCCATCAACGCTGCACAGCAGGCTGCCATCGATGAGGCTCAGAAGCGCATCGATACCGCTGAGGCTAATGCTAAGGCATACGCACTGGAAGTGGCAAAGCAGGAAGCTGCTGCCGCCGCCGCTGCTGCCAAGATTGAAATCCTAGAGAAGCTGGAGAACGACGTTAATACCCTTAACGCCGCTATCGCTGCCAATGGCAACAAGATTGCAGACATTGAGGCTGTGATTGCTACGCTGGCTTCGAAGGAAGAGATGAACAACGCACTTGCTCCCATCCTCGCTGATGTGGCTGCTTTGCAGAATCTGATGGCTACCAAGGCTGACAAGAGCACCGTTGAGGCCATCGATGCACGTCTCACCGAGATTTATAACAACTACGTGAAGAAGGGCGACTTTGAGAGCCTGAAGACTGCTGTGGCTGCCCTCGAGGCACGCATTGCTGCCGTAGAGCCCGCTCTGGCTACCGTTACAACACTGGCCAACAGCAATCAGGAGCGCATTTCGATTAACGAGGGTGCTATCGCTGCTCTGCAGCAGACTCTGAACCAGATTCAGATCAACTACGCTACTATCGAGTATGTTGACAGCAAGATTACTGCTCTTAACGACGAACTCAGCGAAGAGATGGCAAAGATGGCTCTGAAGAGTGAGCTGCAGGAACTGCAGGTGCTCCTCGAGAACGCTATCAGCCAGAAGGCCGATCAGTCAGCCTTGGATGCTGCCCTTGCTGCTATCGCAGAGATAAAGGCTAACTATGCTACCAAGAGCGAGCTCACCGCTGCTCTTGAGGAGCTGAATGCTAAGTTGGCAAAAGCTGCTACGAAGGAAGAACTGGCTGATGCTCAGCAGGCTCTCCAGAATCAGATCAACGACCTCGGCGTGAATATCGGTGCTTTGGAGAATACGCTCCGTGCTCTTATTGAGACTAAGATTGCTGCTTTGAACAACGAGCTGCTCGGCAAGATCGGTGCTTTAGAGACCAAGGTTGATAATAATAACACCACGCTGTTGGGCATCATCGAGAACTTGTCCAAGAAGTATGATGGTCAGTTCGCAGAACTCAGCGGTGCTATGGCCGGTATCAACAGCGCAATGAACGGTTTGTCTAATCGTATCGGTAGCGTGGAGAGCGAACTCGCTGGTATGGCTGCTGAACTGAACAAGTTGGCTGCTGAACTCGGCGCTCTTGAGAACTTCGACATCGAAGGAGAAGAGGGTGGTGCTGTTAGCTCGCTTTCTGTAGGTGCTACTGCAAGCAGCGGTATCGACGCTCTCGTGAAGCTGCTGAAGACCATGTCTGAGAAGATTGAGAACATCCACGCTTATGTGGATCAGGCTCTCGCTGGTGTACAGACCGAGATTGACAACATCACTCTTCTGATCACCAAGAACCTCACCAGCCTCGTCTATCGTCCTGAGGTTGACGTAGTAGGTGATGATAGCGATGTGGCTTACCTCTATGGCTTCCCCGTCATCCGTGCTATTCTGCTCCAGCCCCAGGAGGTGTTCACCTTCACCTATACTGCCGACAATGATGTTGTTAAGAGCTCTGGCTCTGTCAGCAAGCAGTTCGACATCGTGGCTAAGTACTGGCTCAACCCCAGCAGCACCGACATTACGAAGTACAACTGGACTTTCGATGAGGTGGCTGGTAAGAACCTGATTACTCGTGGCAACCAGGATACGAAGAAGGCTGGTGTAAGTGCCAACGTTCTTGGTGTTGACAAGAATGGCGTTCTCTCTGTTGCTCTGAAGCTCAATGACGGTAGCAACGTGAACGACGCTAAGACCTATACTGATACCGAGACAGGTAGCCAGTACTCATGGATTACCACCGTTGCTCTGCAGGCTATCCGCAACGACGCTGACGTGGCCAGCAAGGACACTGTGACCTCTGACTATGCTATCATCGTTCCTGCTTACTATAAGGACCTGCTGCTCGCCAACAACGATTACAAGAAAGATACCCACGTTGAGGGTAACCAGGAGTTCCACCTCCGCACCGTTTATAGCGAGCTGAAGGCTGAGAATGCCACTGGCGTGTTCTCTTATGAGATGGCTTACAATGATGAGAAGGCTGAAGTTGATCTGACCTCTATCGACATTCACTTCAACGACGGTCAGGCTGACCATGGTGTGATGTCGCACAAGGATGCCCAGGACCGTGGCTTTACCTTCAAATATACCATCCTGACTGATAAGGATTACTTCGCTCTGGATAATGATAATGAGAAGATTACCGTTGCTAAGAAGGAGAATACCTCTGTTGGTAAGGTGGCTAACGTCCGCGTTGAGCTGCAGGCCGACGGCAAGACCTTCGCTTATGGTTACATCTCTATCATCATCACCAGCCCGAAGGTGACCGTTAACATCGACATGCCTGATCTCGTTATCAAGTGCCCGGATCCCGTTGCAACAAGCTTGAAGTGGGCCGACGTGAAGAAGAAGATTGAGGATGCTATCGGCGTTCCCGGTTCATTCGACAACTACAACTGGGTGAATGAAGCTTCTAACATCAATAAGTTCCAGCCCAATACTGACAAGGCCGACAACAAGAAGGGTATCATCTCTCAGGATGCTAATAACTTCAGCTGGACCTTCACTGAGGCTGAGATTTACGAGGTGTTCTATACCACAGGCGCCCAGAAGCCCGCTCCGAAGGAGTACAAGACCAGTATCCACCTGACTCCGAAGGACGGTCATCCCGAGCTTGCTGACGTTGTGGTGAACGTTACCATCAAGAACGAGATTTATCCTACCGGTGAGTTCAGCTACACGCAGCGCATCCAGCAGTACTGGTTCAATAAGGAATCTACTAAGATTGCTGAAACC
This sequence comes from uncultured Prevotella sp., assembly GCA_905233825.1. Taxonomy (GTDB): domain Bacteria; phylum Bacteroidota; class Bacteroidia; order Bacteroidales; family Bacteroidaceae; genus Prevotella. Next base: position 124,515 of record CAJOFE010000006.1, read on the forward strand.
GCAGAGGAGCGCTACGAGATTCACGGAAACGTGGAGGTTGTGGCTCAGCCTGATGCTGACGACGAGTTCTTCTTCAACGTTGCAGCTTCCTTCTTCAACAGCAAGTTTGGACAGACTGGCTATGAAGATCCGGATGCTATCCTGATCTATGACACGCACAAGTTCAACTATGCTGACCTTGCTACTGTCTATTTCGACGCTGAGAAGTACTATATCTACAATGCTGCCGATGCTAACAAGACCATTGCTCAGATGAAGAGTGTTGCTCCTGCTACCTCATTCGCTAAGGGTATGTCAGGTGCTGAGTATCTGCTCTACATTGCTGACCGTGATTCTAAGGTGCTGATGGCTGTTAAGGATAAGCTCGTTGAAGCTGATGCTCAGCCGGTTGTAGTTCTCTCTGGTACTTATAACAACATTGTTACCTATCAGGGTTGGACTTACTTCGACGGTTCGAACAAGGATGACTTCGCATTCGCTTACGACCTGTTGAATAAGAATGATCACAATGAGGTGGCTGCTGGTGAGACCTTCACTACGCACATGATGCTTGACCAGCGTGACTACTGCTTCCCGATTGATTTCTCGCAGAACGAGTCGTTCAAGTTCGACATCCGTTACCTGCGTCCTATCTCGGTTGACGAGCAGGAGAATCACGACATCTTAGATGCTAAGGATGCTGGTACTACCATTTATCTCGCTGAACATGCAGGCTTCATTGATTGGCGTGACATCAAGTTCTCTGCTAAGCTCCGCTTGAACTACGTTAACTACTATGGTATCCGTGCTATCAAGCCTAACCTTGACAAGGCTGTGACTGACATCAATGGTGGTTGGACTAACATCAAGTACTTCCCGCTCCTGCAGTTCGAGGATCTCACGACCGAGGGTAGTGGTACTTATACTGATGCTGCTGACTTCATCAACCAGCTTGGCTTCGTGAAGTACACCAACAACGGTCTGAACGTGGGTACCTTCACAATTAAGATGCCTATCACGCTCCTCTACGACTGGGGTGAGACTGCAGAGCAGTGGATTACCTTCACTATCTACAGAACTCAGGGACAGGACATCAATGCCCGCCAGAAGTAATTGACAAACAGATAACATCTGAATAACCAAAAGGGGTGCCAACGCCGTTGACACCCCTTTTCCACTCTTAAAATTGAAATCTATCATGAAACGTATAATGTTCTTTGCCGCTTTCGCATTGTTGCTGCTAGCCAGCTGCAGCGACGGCCAGAAACCGGCCGCACAGAAAGTTGCCAACAATGGCACCGATATGATTCTTTCTGCTAACGATACAGCAGCCGTGCAGATGCTTGTCACCGACTTTTTGGAATTGGTGACTACTGACAGGGTTGAGGAGGCTCTACGTCAGCTGTATGTCCTCGATGGAGACGAATTGAAGCCGCTTCCTGATGATCAGAAGGAGGGTTTTCGCCAGACCTGGAATGCCTTTGATATTAAGGGTTATGCTATCAAGTCGTTCTTCTTCCATTCCGAGACCGACACAGAGGTTCACTATTCCCTCTATCTAAAGGATCCTGCTACCACAAGCAATCCTCCTGCCATTAATGGTCTCATTCAGCCTGTGCGCCGTAATGGTACCTGGTACATTACTCTTGCTAATGTACAAGGCGAACAAATGCAACGTCAGAAGGAAAATCAGTAATCTAACGGAATCACTCTAAAAAAATGGATCAACCACATCATTTCGTGGTTGGTCCATTTTATGTAATTAAGGAAATCTAATCTTATTCGGCAATAGCGATAGTGACGCGGTTCTGTTCGTTGATAGCAAATGGCTGTTCGCGTGCACCCTTCGAGTCAGTTGAAATGCGGTCTGCGGAGATGTTATACTTCTTGATGAGCATATCCTTCACCACTTCCACGCGCTGACGACCCAGACGGTCGTTGATTTCGTCGTTGCCCGTACCACGGTCAGCGTAACCACAGAGGGCGACTTTGGCCTTCGGATTATCGTTGAGGTACTTGGCAATGTCGGCTACCTTGCTCTCCTCAGAGGGACGAATCTCGTATTTGTTGATGACGAAGAAGATGTCACGGCGAAGCGGTTCCACCTTTTCAACAACGGGCTTCACAGGCTCTGTGACGGCAGGCTTCGTGGGCTGTGTGGGCTGTGTTGTGGGAACAACGGGGGTAGTTGCGGGAACGATGGGCGTAGTTTCAATGGCCTTCTCAGTCTTGGTATATGACTTGCCGAGATTGAAACGCAGGCCAACGAGTCCGTTGAAGTACCAGTCGGCATTACCAGCCTTTTTTGAGTTCCACTTGTCGCTCAGGAGGTTAGCATTACCCTCGACGAGCAGCTTCACGTTGTCGCTCAGGCGGAAAGCCAGTTCCACGCCGCCACGGCCGAAGGGGTTCATCTTTGTACCATCCCAAAGGTACTCCAGGTTATAGGCACCTTTGCGTGCGCCGAGCTGGGCACCGATGGCATTGGCATCGTCATTACCCGAAGCGATATTCAGTCCACCACCAAGGAAAGCGGTGACATTGAATACACGGTTGGGATTCCAGCCACAGATGAGGTTCGAGAGATTCAGCATTACGTCGATGCCAGGTGCGAAGTAGTTGAACTTGTAGGTCTCGTTAAGGGGAGGATTACCCAGTCCGTTCCATCCGCCTTTTGCGTTAAGTCCATTCACCTGCAGACGAGCTGCGAGAGCCGGTGAGAACTGGTAGCCTACACCGAGTTGGAAGTTGGGTGAAAGGAGGTCGCTGAACGAAGCCTCGCCCAAAGTGTACTGCATGCCACCCTGCACGGTGATGAATGCGTGCTTGTTAAACTCATACTCGTTGCCCTCGGCATCGGTATAAGTGCTCTGAGCCATTGCCGAGCCACTCACGAAGAGCATGGCAGCGGCGAAAAAATTCTTGATTTTCATAAGCTAATACTTTATGTTATATAATTAATGAAATAATGTATATTCCTGTTTATTCAGCTCTTTATAGTTCTTTTTATATTTGTATAGATACTATTCGACTGCAAATTTACAACATTTTTTTGAATGAACAACAAGAAAACGTAAAAAAAATGAAAAACGACGAATTTTTGTTATTGTTCCTTGAATTCGCGTAGCTTTTGCACGTAATATTCGCGCAGGTCGCTCCAGCGGTAGTAGGGTGGGGTGACGGCGGTGACGGGCAGGGTGGCCTCGCGCTCGTTGAGGAGGGCTTTCACGAGAATGTCATCCACGGCCCCCGACCATTTCTGCGGACGGTAGAAGATGAGCTGGATGTTGCAGGCCATGGGGAAGATGCGGTAGTTGCGCCATACTTGGTCGAGCTGTTCCATATCCTCGATAACGGCACCGCAGTTGTCGAGCTCTAAGAGGCAGGCCAACGGCATGACGCACACTTCGTGGCCGAAGCGCAGGGTGGCCTGCGTCTTTCCGGCAGCTACGCAGGTGTCGGCTGTCTGGATGATGTTCTCCAAGAGGTTAGCCTGCGAGAAGGGCATGATGCTGCCCGTGAGCGGCGACGGGCCGTAGTTCTGATACCATCCGACATTCTGTATGCGCCACATCTCGTAAATCTCATCCTTGGTGAAGAGGTGTAGCAGGTCGGGAGCGTTGTCGTGGCTCTGCATGTTGATGGCCACTTCAAAAAGGTGACGCATCAGGCTGCTGGTATCGGTATTGTCCATTGCCCACTGCAGATCGTTGAAGAGCACGCCCATCAGTCGTCCTGGCTTGGTGTGCTGTTGGGTGAACTCGCGGTGGCGGCGATCGCCCTTACCGGCGTTCTCCTTCACTTGTCCTTCTCTGGGGCCGTTGAGATAGTATTGCAGCGCCTCGCTGACATCGTTGTGGATGTGTGCCGTAGGGTTTGCTGCCATCAACTCTTCGCATTCAGCAATCATCGAGAGGATACAGCGGTTTACGGTGGTGGAACGGGCATCGATAGCCACGCCTTTAGCCTTGAAGATTTCGGGGAAATGTTCGGTCATGCGCCGTCCGATGCCGTGATGCTGGCGTTCACCCACAGTAGTGAGGTCACCGAGGCGTTTGATGGTGGTGCGGTTGAATATCTCCAACTGGCGCAGCGTCTCTTCTCCCTCACGAGTGAGCTTGCCTTCCTTGCGGGCGCTGCGCAGGGGTTTGATGACACGTTCATAGTCGTTGTCGCCGATGAGCCAGCGCGAACCGTGACGTCCGTAGTGGCTGAAGTAGAAGGGAACGTAGCCCTTCGGCGCTTTGGTGTAGTTGAAATCGGGCAACTGACGGTCATAGTCTAAGTAGTTGGAACCTGCCAGCCATGGGTTCTGGTCGATTTCTTCTCTTGCGGTCTGGGCAGAGACCGTCATGACGGCGGTGCCCAGCAGGAGTGTTGCGATAATTCTTTTCATATTGTTTTAGGATTAATGATATTGACATCCATGCGGTTGAAGGGGAACATGAAGCCGCGTTCTTTCAGTTCCTGATAGATGGTTTCGTTCAGATAGCCGGCTACGGCCCAGTAGTCGGTACCTAAGCACCAGGTGCGAGTAGTGACGCTGACGCCGCTCTCGCCTAATTGTGTCAGTCCTATCCATGGGGCAGCAACGATGAGGCTGTCGCTGACAGGCTCTTGCAGGATACTTTTGTTGCGCTGGATAATCTCCATGATGGCCTGCTTTACTTCGTCCAGATCAGTACCATAGGCAAACTGGAAACTCAAATCCACGCGTCGGTATTTCTCCGTAGAATAGTTCTTCATCGAGCCTGTGCTCAGCCCGCCGTTGGGGATGATGATTGTCTGCGCATCGTTGGTGCGGATAACGGTGTTGAAGATTTGAATTTCTTTTACCGTTCCTGCGTAGCCCTGTGCCTCGATGAAGTCGCCCACCCTGAATGGTTTGAACAGCATGATCATCACGCCGCCGGCAAAATTCTGCAGGGTGCCGCTGAGAGCCATACCGATAGCCACGCCTGCCGATGCGAAGAGGGCGATGAACGATGAGGTCTCAATACCGAGGATGGAGATGATGATGATGATAAGTGTGAACCACAGGATAACGCTGACAATGCTGGTGAGGAAGGTGTAGAGCGATGTATCGACCTTGCTTCGCTCCAGCATTTTCACGAAAAGTTTTTTGATCCACTTGATGAGCCACGAGCCGATGACATAGACGATGACGGCCACCAGCAGGTTCTTAACGAATCCCAGTGCCCACTGGCCCAGCATCGTGTAGGTCTCGGGTGAGAAGAATTTGTCTAACATGATGATTTGATATTATTTGTTCAGTTTGTCGTCGATTTCCTTGGCAGAGATGCCCAGTGCAGCCATGAGCGAGTAGCCCAACAGCTCCTGTCGGAAGCTGCCGCCCTGCGTAGGTTGCATGGTGAACACGGTGGTGCGACGGTTGTCGCTGTCCAAACGTCGCAATATCTGGCGCACGCCGTCCATCATCTCGTCTGGAGCAATTACCATCAGCCGTTTCACTTCCTTTTGCTGGCATATCAGGTGTAGCGTATCGAGCAGCAGGTCGGCCTTGCTCACCATTTCCTCCGTCTGCACGGCGGTAATGGTGAACTCGCCCAAGCGTCCGCGGAAGGCCTTACCGTTCAGTTCTTCGTCATAGTTGCTAGGCACGAAGTTTTTCATCTGCTTGTTCTGGTTTTTATGAATCAGGATGATCTGCACCTCGTGCTCGCCCTCACGCAGTCCGCCGTCTAACGCCACGCATTCTGCCCATTGCGCCATGTCAGCCTGTGGGATGCGCCGTCCCAGCATGCGCTCGAAGTTCACCGTCAGGTCAAAAGCCACATTATCGACATGGTCGGCATCGGCCAGGATGACATTCTCTGTCCATTTTTCTTTGTTCATAGGTGCAAAGGTACAAATTATTTTCCAAAAAGGCACAAATAAATTTGGTATTATCTGCTTTTTGTGCTACCTTTGTACGCAAAAGACAACTAAAAACAACAGCAATGGCTAGAATATTAATGATTGGCGCCGGAGGCGTCGCTACGGTGGCTGCATTTAAGATTGTGCAGAATGCCGATGTGTTTACCGAGTTCATGATTGCCAGCCGCCGCAAGGCTAAGTGCGACGCGCTGGTGGAGGCTATTCACAAGAAGGGCTACACGATGCCCATCCAGACGGCTCAGGTCGATGCCGACGATGTGGAGCAGCTGAAGGCTCTCTTCAGCAGTTACAAGCCCGAGCTGGTGGTCAATCTGGCTCTGCCCTATCAGGACCTGACCATCATGGATGCTTGCTTGGCTTGCGGCTGCTCGTATTTGGATACGGCCAACTATGAGCCAAAGGACGAGGCTCACTTCGAGTATTCTTGGCAGTGGGCCTATCGTGAGCGCTTTGAGAAGGCTGGCCTGACAGCCATTCTCGGCTGTGGCTTCGACCCAGGCGTTACCAGCATCTTTACGGCCTATGCAGCCAAGCATCATTTCAAGGAGATACAGTATTTAGACATCGTCGATTGCAATGCCGGTGACCACCATAAGGCCTTTGCCACCAATTTCAATCCCGAAATTAATATCCGCGAGATTACGCAGAAGGGACTCTATTGGGAGAACGGACAGTGGGTAGAGACCGAACCATTGGAGATTCACAAAGACTTGACCTATCCTGAGATTGGACCTCGCGACAGCTATCTGTTGCACCATGAGGAGATAGAGTCATTGGTCATCAACTATCCCACCATCAAGCGTGCCCGTTTCTGGATGACCTTCGGCCAGCAATACCTAAAGCACCTCGAAGTAATCCAGAACATTGGCATGAGCCGCATTGACGAGGTGGTATATGAGGCACCCTTGGCAGAGCCAACGGCTAATGGCCAACAGCCAACAGCTAAAGTAAAGATTGTGCCCCTGCAGTTCTTGAAGGCCGTGCTGCCCAATCCGCAGGACCTCGGGGAGAACTACGAAGGTCAGACCTCAATAGGCTGTCGTATTCGCGGCATCGGCAATGACGGACAGGAGCACACATATTATATATATAATAACTGTTCACATCGTGCGGCCTATGAAGAAACGGGTATGCAGGGTGTCAGCTATACGACGGGTGTGCCAGCCATGATTGGTGCCATGATGTTCTGCAAAGGGCTGTGGCGTAAGCCTGGTGTCTATAATGTCGAGGAGTTCGATCCCGATCCCTTCCTGGAGCAACTGAACAAACAGGGGTTGTCTTGGCATGAGATTCATGACGGCGATTTGGAATTATAGACATAGTATAATGTTTATAGACATAATAACATATTAACAGGAATAAAAATATTATGGCAAAAGAAAAAGAAGAGGCCTTGTCGCCTCAGCAGGAGAAGCTGAAGGCCCTGCAGGCCGCAATGTCGAAGATTGAGAAGGACTTCGGTAAGGGCAGCATCATGCGCATGGGCGATGAGCAGATAGAAAATGTAGATGTGATACCCACAGGTTCGATAGGGCTGAATGCCGCATTGGGCGTGGGCGGTTATCCAAAGGGGCGCATCATTGAGATTTACGGTCCGGAGTCGAGCGGCAAGACCACATTGGCTATCCATGCCATTGCCGAGTGTCAGAAAGCAGGCGGCATTGCGGCTTTCATCGACGCTGAGCATGCTTTCGATCGCTTCTATGCGCAGAAGCTCGGCGTGGATGTGGATAATCTCTACATCTCGCAGCCCGACAATGGCGAGCAGGCATTGGAGATTGCCGACCAGCTTATTCGCTCGTCGGCTATCGACATCATCGTCATTGACTCAGTGGCAGCACTGACACCGAAGAAAGAGATTGAGGGCGACATGGGCGAGAATGTCGTAGGTCTGCATGCTCGTCTGATGAGTCAGGCACTGCGCAAGGTGACGGCCACCATCTCTAAGACCAACACAACCTGCATTTTCATCAACCAGTTGCGCGAAAAGATTGGTGTGATGTTCGGCAATCCTGAGACCACCACGGGTGGCAACGCTCTGAAGTTCTATGCCTCTGTGCGTTTAGACATCCGTAAGGTGACCACCCTGAAAGATGGTGATCAGCCCGTTGGTAATCAGGTGCGCGTGAAGGTGGTGAAGAATAAGGTGGCACCTCCCTTCCGCAAGGCAGAGTTTGAGATTACCTTTGGCGAAGGTATCTCGAAGGTTGGCGAGATTGTCGATCTGGGTGTGGAGTACAACATCATTAAGAAAAGTGGCTCCTGGTTCTCTTATGGAGAATCGAGACTGGCACAAGGCCGCGACGCCACCAAGGCCCTGCTGAAAGACAATCCCGAGCTGTGCGAGGAACTGGAGGCCAAAATCATGGAGGCGATCAATAATGAATAGAGAATGAATAAAAGGAAGTGGGCTGTTTGTTTGAACAGCCCACTTCTCTTTTTTATTTCATGTCTTCTGCCACTTTTTTCGTCCTGTAGCTGAATTTCACCGTGCGGAATGGATTTCTGCCATCCTTGGCCTGATATAGCCACTGGTAGTGGTCAGCCGTGATGCGCGACACATCAGTAGGCTCACCCAGTGCCAGACGTACCTCAGCTTCGGTAAATCCTTTCTTTACCTGCTGGCGCTGAATCAGCGGCAGGTTCTTCTTATCGATACCGGGGATTGCCTCAGGATCACCCTCAACAAAGAGCTCGCTTAGCATGTCCTCGCTGTTAACACCTCTCGAACTAGCCAGGGCAACTTCTTTCGTGTAGGTCTCGCCAGTCTTCTCACCCTTCAGTGTCAAAATGACAGTATTGCTGTCGCCTAAGCGGTAGATATCCTTGATGGTGAAGGTAGAAAGACGCACCACCGTGACGCTCTGATCTTTGGCGTTGCGCATTTTGGTGTTGAAGAAAGTATAGACCTTCTTGCCAATGTATGTGTTATAAAGTTCCTGACTGACTGCCATTCTGTCATCCAGTAGCTGGAAAGAGCCTTCGAAGGTGTGTGGCCTCAAGTCGCTCATCTCCAGTTCGTCGCTGCGATAGCCACAGTTCGTACGGCTGATGGTGACATACTGGAAGTATTCCTGTCCCTCGTTTCCGTCCTCGTTAATCTCCTTGACAATAATCTTCACGGGGAAGTTACGTGTGCCTACACCTACCTTGGTGATGGTCATTACGCTGCCGCGGCGCTCAGTACCGATATCAACAGGCTTGATGCCACCGCCAAAGACTTCTGAATCCTGATACAGGTCACGCACCAGTACACGTACCTTCTTACCTACGAGGCTGTCTATAGCCATATCAACATCACCCAGATAAGCCAGTGCCGGCACACCTACCTTGCCGTAGCAATAGTCATCGAATGAAGCCGTCGGCACCTCGAAGTAGTATATTTCGTTGGGCTGGCCTTCTATGTGGAAGTTCACGTGCTCATGCAGACTGCCTGCCGTGTTCGAGTGATTGTCATATACCAGAATCTTGTTCTCCAAACTTTTCGTGCTTACCATGTTACCCGTCTTAGCTTCGGCAAAGCTCTTGATGACCAAGTCCTTCTGACTGGGCTTCACCATGAAACGCATGCCAGGAGTCCAGTCACACATGCTGACAAAACGGAAGTTACGGCTGATAAAATCCTTTTTCTGCTCGTCAGCCTTGGCTTGGGTGCTGTCAGAAGAAACCTCAGTCTGGGGACGCTCCTTCACATTGTTGGTGGTCACGAAATAGTTACGGTTTGATGAAACCTGAGCCTGCGCGCTGCTGACCATCGAGACAACTGCCACGGCTGCTATCATCATAGCTTTTCTAATCATGATTATAAAAGTATTGTCGTAATTACGCTGCAAAGGTAATAAAAAGTTTTTAAACTTCTGACAAAATGGCGTGACAAATGATGTTTTCTTTTGAAAAATTATACTTTTGGCATGCGCTTTGCTATGATTATAGTGGCTTAATGCCTCAGAAATGAATAATAACAATTAAAAATAATACAAGAATTATGGGAAAGATTATTGGAATTGACTTAGGTACAACCAACAGCTGTGTGGCCGTCTTTGAGGGCAACGAGCCGGTTGTGATTGCAAACAGTGAAGGCAAGCGTACAACGCCTTCAGTAGTGGGTTTCATGGAGAATGGCGAGCGTAAGATCGGTGATCCTGCCAAGCGTCAGGCCATTACGAACCCGAAGAACACCGTTTATTCTATCAAGCGCTTCATGGGCGAGACTTGGCAACAAACAGAGAAGGAAATCTCTCGCGTGCCTTTCACGGTAGTGAACGAGGGAGGTTTCCCGCGTGTCGATATTAACGGACGCAGATACACGCCGCAGGAGATCAGCGCTATGGTGCTGCAGAAGATGAAGAAGACTGCTGAGGACTATCTGGGTCAGGAGGTGACCGATGCCGTCATCACCGTGCCTGCATACTTCTCTGATTCGCAGCGTCAGGCTACGAAAGAAGCCGGACAGATTGCTGGCCTGAATGTGCGTCGTATCGTGAACGAGCCTACGGCCGCTGCTTTGGCATACGGTATCGACAAGACCAACAAGGATATGAAGATTGCTGTCTTCGACCTCGGTGGTGGTACATTCGATATCTCTATCCTCGACTTCGGTGGTGGCGTGTTCGAGGTGCTCAGCACCAATGGTGACACCCATCTGGGTGGCGATGACTTCGATCAGGTCATCATCGACTGGCTGGTGCAGGAGTTCAAGAACGATGAAGGTGCCGACCTGAAGACCGATCCGATGGCTATGCAGCGTCTGAAGGAAGCTGCTGAGAAGGCCAAGATCGAGCTCAGCTCTACCACTACTACGGAGATTAACTTGCCGTATATCATGCCCGTGGGTGGCGTTCCTCGTCACTTGGTGAAGACCCTTACCCGTGCAAAGTTCGAGCAGCTGGCTCACAATCTGATCCAGTCCTGTCTGATTCCCTGCCAGAATGCAGTTCGCGATGCAGGCATCTCTACCAGCGACATCGACGAGGTTATCCTCGTAGGCGGCTCCAGTCGTATCCCCGCTGTGCAGACCTTGGTGAAGAACTATTTCGGTAAGGAGCCTTCAAAGGGCGTGAACCCCGACGAGGTAGTGGCCGTGGGTGCTGCTATCCAGGGCGCTATTCTGAATCAGGAGACTGGTCAGGACATCGTGCTACTCGACGTTACCCCGCTGACCCTTGGTATCGAGACCCTTGGCGGCGTGATGACCAAGCTCATCGATGCCAACACCACCATCCCCTGCAAGCAGAGCCAGACTTTCTCGACGGCTGCTGACAATCAGACGGAGGTGACCATCCATGTGCTGCAGGGCGAGCGTCCTATGGCTGCACAGAATAAGAGCCTCGGTCAGTTCAACCTCACGGGCATTGCTCCTGCACGTCGCGGTATTCCTCAGATTGAGGTAACGTTCGACATCGATGCTAACGGTATCGTGAAGGTCAGTGCCAAGGATAAGGCTACCGGTAAGGAGCAGGCCATCCGTATCGAGGCTTCCAGTGGCTTATCGCAGGATGAGATTAACCGCATGAAGGCTGAGGCCGAGCAGTTTGCTGAGGCTGACAAGAAGGAGCGCGAGCGCATCGACAAGCTGAACCAGGCCGACTCGATGATCTTCCAGACTGAGAATCAGCTGAACGAGATTGGCGACAAGATTCCTGCTGACAAGAAGCCCGCTATCGAGCAGGCTCTCCAGCAGCTGAAGGATGCCCACAAGGCAGGCGACGTTGCTGCCATCAACACAGCCATCGCAGCCCTCAACGCCGCATGGCAGGCTGCCAGCGCCCAAATGTATCAGGGTGCCCAGGGTCAGCCTAGTGGTGACACCTATCAGGGTGGTCAGCAGGCCGGCGGTGCAGGCTTCCAGGGTGGTCAGCAGACCTCAGGCAGCAATCCTCAGGATGACATCCAGGATGCCGACTTTGAGGAGGTGAAGTAAAGTGCAAGGCTAGACCATAGGCAAGATACTTGATGATAATAGAGGTACAGCTATGATAGTTGTACCTCTTTTGTTATTTTTCTTCTTTTTTCTTTGCACTTTACAAAAAAAAACGTAACTTTGCACATGTACTTCTCCGAGATGAACAAAAACTAACAAAGTGATGAAAAAGACAATCCTGTTACTAGTTACTTTGCTCATGGCTGTCACGTCGTGGGCACAAAACAGTTCTGCACTTGACCAGCTCAAGTCCGACCCAAGGAAATCGTACGGAATGGACTATCCGTACACGTTTACCACCCAGCAGCTGACAAAGGCTCCCAAGGGCTACAAGCCTTTCTACATCAGCCACTATGGCCGTCACGGTTCGCGCTACTACTGGAATGCGCAGCTCTATCAAGAGCTTTCAAAATTGTTGACGACAGCCAAGGAGAAGCAGGTGCTGACCCCAGAGGGTGAGGCTTTCTACGAGAAGTTCATGGCTGCTAAAGACGAGCTGACGGCTGGTGTCAGCGAACTGAGTGACTTGGGATGGGAGCAGCACCAGCGCATAGCCAGGGTGATGTACAACAACTTCCCTGAGGTGTTCAAGCAGGGCGGCAACGTGTCGGCCGTTTCCTCACTTACGGGTCGTTGCGTGCTCAGCATGTCGTCCTTCTGTCAGGAACTGGTGCAGTGCAATCCGAAGATTGAGATTCGTGAACAGTCGGCGCGAAAGACTCTCGACGGCGTGGTGCCCACTGACAATCAGAACCCGTTGAAGCGTAAATTTCCGAGAGACACAGCTCGCTGGGAAAAGAACCGTGACAAATTCCCGTTCGACGAGTCATTGCGTGACAAAGTGGTGAAACGGGTGTTTACCAACACTGACAGCCTGTCTGGCAATCTTCATCATATTGGTAGCAACCTCATCAACCTTTATACCTCGTTGCCCAACATTGGACATGAGGGCATGATGGGCCATCTGATTACAGACGACGAGATAGCCGCTCAGTGGGAACAGTCGAACCTCGGCTCCTATTCCTGGGTGTTCGGACCGCAGTACGAAATGATTCCTATTCTGGAAGACATCATCAAGAAGGCCGATGCCGTCATTGAAGGCCGTAGCGACCATATCTCTGATTTGCGCTTCGGACATGATACCTGTCTTGGACCTCTGACGGTGTTGATGGGCATCAACGGTGCCGATCTTGACCCCGAAGACCCCTACGAGGTAAAGAACTGCTACCAGAACTGGGAGACTTGCAAGGCGTCGAACATCCAGCTGGTGTTCTATCGTGGAAAGAAGGGCACTGACGACATCCTTGTGAAGCTTCTCCTCAATGGCAAAGAGGCCCGTCTGCCCATAGCCACTGATAGTTTCCCCTATTACAAGTGGAAGAATCTGAGACAGTTCTATCAGAATCGTATTAACGAGCATAAGTGAACACGCCAAATCAAATGAAGCTGAAGCATAAAAACAACCAATTAAACTAAATGATACTATTATGAAGAAAACGATCTTAACTACCTGTGCTGTTCTCTTAGGGAGTATCAGCATGCTGACGGCACAAGTGAAACTGCAGCCGGATAATGTGGATGAGGTGCTCAAAGCCATGACGCTTGAGGAGAAAGCCATGCTCGTGGTGGGAGGCAACCGCCAGATTGTATCGACAGATGGTAATGGCATGATTGGCTCATACGCCCAGCGTGTGCCGGGTGCTGCTGGCATGACGCAGGCCATCCCTCGTCTCGGCATCCCCTCTACTGTTCTCACTGATGGTCCTGCCGGTGTGAGAATCAATCCCAGGCGCGACAACGACCAGAATACCTATTTCTGCACGGGATTCCCTGTTGGCACAGCACTGGCCTGTACTTGGAACACGCAACTCGTAGAGGAGGTGGGTAAGTGTATCGGCAACGAGGTGCTGGAATATGGTTGCGACGTGCTGCTCGCTCCAGGCATGAACATTCACCGTTCACCGCTTTGTGGCCGTAACTTCGAATATTATTCCGAAGACCCGTTTGTGACAGGTAAGATTGCTGCTGCCTACGTGCGAGGCATCCAAAGCCAGGGCGTAGGCACCTCGGTCAAGCACTTTGCCGGCAACTCGCAGGAGACCAACCGTATGGGAGTAGATGAGGTGATGTCGCAACGTGTCCTACGTGAGATCTACCTGAAGGGCTTCGAGATAGCTGTCCGCGAGGCTGCTCCCTGGACGGTGATGTCGTCCTATAACCGCATCAATGGTCCCTTCACTCAGGAGAACCGCGAGCTGCTCACCACTATCCTGCGCGATGAATGGGGCTTCGACGGCATTGTCATGACTGACTGGACAGGCTTGCGTAATACCGCAGCCCAGATTCAGGCCGGTAATGACCTGATGGAGCCAGGCAATGAATCACAGATCAAGGATATCATTGATAAGGTGAAGAGTGGCGCATTGGCAGAGGCCGACCTTGACATCTGCGTGAAGCGCATCCTGCAGTATCTCGTCAAGACACCCGCTTTCCATGCCTATAAATACTCCAACAAGCCCAACCTGAAGGCCCATGCCGAGGTGACACGCCGTTGTGCCACTGAGGGAATGGTGCTACTGAAGAACGAGGGACAGACGTTGCCGATGAGCAACACGAAGACCGTTTCTATCTTTGGCATCACTTCCTACGACTTCATTGCCGGCGGCACCGGTTCCGGCGATGTGAATAAGGCTTATACCATCGACCTGATGCAAGGTCTCACTGAGGCAGGTTTGAAGGTGAACACCAAGCTCGCCAACCTCTATCAGAGTTACAAGAACTATCAGGAGAGCATCACCGCAGCGGGGCCTGCACGTGGCGGCTGGTTCTGGGGTAAAGCCGTCCTGCCCGAGATGGCCGTCAGCCGTAACATCATCAACGTTCAGGCACAGGAGTCCGACGTCGCCATCATCACCCTAGGCCGTCAGGCAGGTGAGGGCTCCGACCGTCAGGAGGAAGGCGATTTCACCCTGACCGACGTGGAGCGCCAGCTCATCACCGATGTCTGCAACGCCTTCCATCAGGCACGCAAGCCCGTGGTGGTGGTGCTCAATATGGGAAATGTCATCGAGACGGCTTCTTGGAAATCCATGCCAGATGCCATCCTCCTTGCCTGGCAGCCCGGGCAGGAGGGCGGCCGTTCTGTAGCCGACGTGTTTACGGGCAAGGCCTATCCTTCCGGCAAGCTCACGATGACGTGGCCCAACAACCTCATCGACCTCCCGTCCAGTGCCAGCTTTCCCAATGTCCGTCCCGCTACGGCTGCCCCCCGCAGGCGAGGGAACGACAACAAGGTTGAGTTTCAGGACTACACCAAGCATACGGAGGGAATTAACGTGGGCTACCGCTACTTCACTACTACCCAGGCATCAGTGTCCTATCCCTTTGGATTTGGCCTCAGCTATACCACCTTCTCCTACAGCAAGCCTGTCGTCAAGGCCACTAACGATGGACTCACCGCCTCTGTCATCGTCACCAACACCGGTGCGAGTGTGGGTAAGGAGGTCGTTGAGCTCTATGTCAGCGCTCCTGCTGGTGGACTCGAGAAACCAGCCCGCGAGCTGAAAGCCTTTGCCAAGACGTGTGAGTTGCAGCCTGGCCAGCGTGAGACGCTCACGATGCACCTCTCGCTCTATGATCTGGCATCTTTTAATGAGGCTACCCAGGCATGGGAGACGGCAGCCGGCCGATACACCATTGGTTTCGGAGCAAGCGTTGAGGATATCCGCGCCACAGCGCCCTTCACGCTCTCTAAGCAGCACACGGTTGAGTGTCACGACGTGATGAAACCCGATATGCCACTATAAACTGCGCTCAGTCCACGTGTTCTTCTTGCTAGGCTGTGCACCCACAGCCTGGTTCACCTTCCTATTTAGGTTTTGTGTTTTAATCTTTTAATTTTTCCAAATTTGCGTTAAATGGTCAGCTGCCTCCTTTCTTAAACGAGCGACCCGCTATTTTCATCGAGGAGCGCGCTAATTTCGACGAGCGGCGTGCTAATTTCAGCGAGCAGGCTGCTTTCTTCTCTCCTTGATTTATTGTGCGAGGGCGAAGATGAACTGGTGGTCGCGAAGCTGCCAGAAGGCAAGGTTGTAGCGGATGAGACGTGCCAGCAGGATGATGACCCGCTGGCGGGGCAGGCGGCTACGGATGACAATCTGACTGAGCGTTGCACCACTGGGAATGTGCTGCATGGCGGCTATCAGCCGCTGCTCGGCCTCGCCATAGGTGAAAGCAGCTCCTCGTGGCGACTGCTCGTCGCGCCAGAGGCGGAGGTGGACGGGTGAGGCAACGATGTTCTCGTCGTTGATGCGGATATAGGCTCGCTGGTGGCCTTCGTCGTCGAGGGCACAGACGGGGCGGTTGTCGCTTCTGGGTACGGTGGCAACGACGATGGTGCGCAGACCGCCTCTTTCTGAGGGGGGATTTCCCAGTGGCGGAGGAGCGGGCGTGACATGATAGGTGTCGAACTTGATGCTGGCCTCTGGCCGGCAGTAGCGATAGGCGGCCTGGTGCATCATGTAGATCTCCTCTTCTGAACGTACGCCTGCCAGATAGCCATCGTCACGCACGCCGATGAGCAGCCGTCCGCCGTCGGTATTGGCAAAGGCCGATACGGAGCGTGCCAGCTTCACGGCATCTTCCACGCGATATTTGAAATCCTGCTGCTGATGCTCGCCCTCGCTGATGAGGCTCAGAAGATATTTCTTCATGACTGTTGCAGGAATGTCATGAGCGAGCGTAGCTGCCCGATGCCCTGATGGTTGTTGTCGAGAGCTTCCACCTCCTTCAGATATTGCTCAGCATGTTTAGTGTCGTTCATACCGTAGTAGCCGAGGGCGAGCATGTACAGGCAGTGGATTCGGTTCTGCTGGTCGAGGTCGCCATCCCAGATGAGCAGGTCGGGCAGAGATACGGCGAAGTAGTCCATGGTGACGTGGTCGAAGAGGTGTTGCTTGCCGTAATTGATGAGCTTGTGGAAGAGGCTTCGGGCTTTGGCTTCCTGCCCTAAGGATCGATAGCACAGGCCGGCATAGAATATCTTGTCGGGCTTGGCATCGTTGTAGTACATCGCAGCGGCTGGCTCGGTAGGTCCTTGGGTGCCCTCTTCGTAGCGGCCGAGGAAGTAGAGGAAGTCGTTGTCCTGTGCGCCATAGAGCTTTCCTTCGCCTAAATGATGCGGGAAGACGAGGCACTCTTCCAACAGACGCTTTGCCTTAGCTGACTGAGGATTGGCTTTCAGCAATTCCTTTGCTAATTCCACTCGGCAGATCTGATACTGTGCCGACACCTTGCCTTCGCCACCCTCCCAAGGATGGAACTGATGGGCATCGAGCTTCTGCATGGCCTCTTCGTAGCGGCCGAGCTGATTAAGCAGGGTGATTTCCTCGAGCACGAGGTCGTCGCGACGCCGGATGAGTTGTGGATATTGTTGTAGGAAGGCGAGGCGCTCGGTGTGAGGCTTGTGCAGGCGCTTGTAGAGCTGGTCGAGCTCCATGAGCATGCGCTCGTCGTTCTCATCGAGGTGGAAAGCGCGTTCCATGTACTCAACGGCCTTACTCCCTTTCTGCTCGGAGGAGGATGGCGGGAGGTTTTTATTGAAGCATGCCAAGGCGAGGTTGCGCCAGACAATGGGGAAGCGGGGATTGAGCTTTGCCGATAGTTCCCAGTTCTCTACGGCCACGTCATATTGCCGCTTGTCGTAGTAGAGGCAGCCGAGATAGTAGGGAGCCTTGCTTAATTGACAATTCTTGGCGGCGTTGAGGACAGGAATGTCTTCTAAACGGTTGGGGAAACAACAGTAGCTGTCTGCCTGTTCTGCCTTGTCGTAACGGCCTAAGTAGTAATAGGTCATAGGCGTAGTGGCTCCCTCGCTTATGGCAATCTCCCAAATGGCATGGGCCTCGTCTTGCAGTCCTGCCTGGGCATAATCAAGCGCCAGTTCATCGTAGTTGTTTGCTGCCTTATGCATCATCCGCTTCATCTCGTTCAGCACGTCTTCGTCCTTGGTCAATAGGTACTGCTCATAGAGAATGCCGTAGTTGAAATGGTCTAACTGCAGCGACTCCTTGATGAGTGTCAGGCGCTCGTTCAGTTCCTTTGAGCTACCCATCTGCAGGCCACCCATCTGCTTGGAGGTCTGGAGCAGGCGCAGAACTGCAGCTTTCAGCGCTCGAGCCTTGTGGTTACAATGATTAAAGATGAGGCTGCGGTTCAGCTCGTCGAGGGCATCGTCATAGCGGCCTTGCGACGTGCTGATGCAGGCAGCTTCGAAATAGCCGGCATCGGCCCACGCTTTATTCCATGTCGATTTCCAGAATAACTCATAGGCTTCGTTGTGACGATGCTGGTACTTCAGGGCGAGGGCGAGGTTGAAGATAGTCTCGCCGTCGTAGGGATTCGGGTTGCGCTTCTGCCAGATCTTCACGGCCTTCTTCAAGTAGTCTTCTGCCTTATCGAAGCGTCCACGTCGCAGGTACCATAGGCCCGTCTGGTTCAGGCAACGCACGTCGTTGGGGTCGCGGCGCAGCGCCTCCTCGTAATAGTCGAGGGCACTCCATGTGGCGTGGCGATATTGCTCCAAGTGCAAGCCAGTGAGGTAAAGCTGGTCGTTGGTCTTTGTGTCCTGTGGAGGCAGCGCAGCTTCGGCAGCGTCGGGGATGGGACGAATCTCGTCGGGCTCGGCCTGCCAGGTAAGAGCCTCACCACCAGTCCCTCTCCCGAAGAGAGAGGATTCTTTACTCTTCTGGATAGTGAAGAGCAGGTCTTCCATCTTGGTGCCCTTGACATCAACTGTCTGCTCAAGGACTTCCTCGGGTGAAAGGGTCATTTCCTTATTATAGTATTCCTCGCCGCTGACGCTATAGAGGACGATGCGGACATGCTGCTGCGACGTGGCGAGAACTTTGAAAATGATGGAGTTGCTACTCCCCTCTCCCGTTGGAGAGGGGGCGGGGTTGAGGCTTATGATGAAGTCCTTCGTGGCCTGCTTCACAATGCCTACCTCGCGGTAGGGCATGAAATACTGTGTGAACTGTTTCTCCTCGTAGGGCATCAGCCAGCTGAAGTCGGGCTGGTTCTCAGTATATACGCCAGCCATCAGCTCGATGTAGGGGCGGTATCCTTTGGAGAATGGATAATTGATAATGGATAATGGATGATTACTGTCCGCATGGCAATTCTCCATTTTCAATTTTCCATTATCAATTGAATCTGTAAGGTTCCTGTCCCAAGCCCGTCCGAAATCACCGTTACCCCAAGTCCATTGTTTCTTACCCGGCGAATAGTGATGGCTGGCTACATGGAGCATGCCACCATGCGTGTCGTTCTCGTAACCGCCCTCGAAGTCGTATTTTGAGTTCACCGCCATGTAGCTGGTAGGTACGGGGATGTTGCGGTAGTTGGAGATATCTACGCCTGCAGAGTAGTCCATCTTATAGTATGTTCCTGTGGCGATGGGGAACGATGAGACGGCTCGCTTGCCATGATCGAAGACTGCATTTACGTCGGGTGGGAAAACACTCTGGTAGGCATCGTTCACCTCTACGGCTGGGTTGGCCCACCAGAGGAAAGTCTGTGGCAGAGGCGTGCGGTTGCTGACACGCCCCTGAATCTCCAGGTAAGCACAGCCTGGCCGTAGTGTGAAGCCTGCCATACCCTTCTGGTGGAACATCCGCTCCATCTCGTTTACCCATACTGTCACACTGCCATCTTCGTTTTCTACGATGGTCGAATCAACCTCCATATAGGTGGACGGGCGATGGTGTTGAGGCCAGTTGAACTCGATACCGCCACTTATCCATGGGCCAGTAAGTCCCACGAGGGCTGGTTTTATGACGTGATTATAGTAGATGAAGTGGCGCTGCTTGATTTTGTCGTACGCTATCTGGATGCGTCCACCCAGCTCGGGCAGTACCATTACCTTGATATACGCGTTTTCTAACCAGATGGCCTGCCACTCATGTGGTGTCGGCTCGTCAGCTATTGACTCGATGACGGGATAAGGATACACCACACCGCTGCTTCCCTGATAAACTCGCTTCTCTAAGAACATCGGGTTCTTCTCTGGCTTTCCCACTTCATAGGTCGGGATAGAAACCAATTCTCTCCAGGCTTTGACCATCTTGTTATTGATTGTTTTGCTATTTTTTTCAATGGATTTACTTTACCAATTCGCGCTCAAGCTCCTCTAACGATTTACCCTTGGTCTCTGGGCAATGGCGGAAGAGGAAGATAAAGGCGCAGGCGCAGATAGCGCTGTATATCCAGAATGAGCCGCTGCTACCCAAGGCGGCATTCATCGAGGGGAACGAGAAGGTGAGCGTGCAACAGCCTACCCACAGTGCAAAGGTACATGTAGCCATTGCGATGCCACGAATGCGATTGGGGAAGATCTCGGCCAGAAGCGTCCAGGTGACAGGGCCCAGCGTCATCGCATAGACAGAGATGGCTGCTACCACCAGGCCTACCATCAACACACCCGTCATGCCTAAAGCGTAGCAGGTACCCAGTGTAAGGTAGATGATGCCCAGTCCGCTGGCACCGATGAGCATCAGCGTGCGGCGTCCCCACTTCTCGATGGTATAAAGGGCTACGAATGTAAAGAGCACGTTGGCAATGCCCGTGATGACGATATCAATGAACATGCCATCCACATCGTAACCAGCACCCGTGAAAATCTCCTGTGCGTAGTTGAAGATGACGTTTGTGCCGCACCACTGTTGGAATACGGCGATGATTAAGCCCAGAACAAGTACCTTACGGTACTTTTTAGAGGTAAGAAGTGAGAGGTGAGAGGTGAAAGAAATGTTTTGCGGATCATCTGCTGTTTCAGGTAATCTCTTACCTCTTACCTCTAACCTCTTACTTCTTAATTGTGTGAACACAGGACTCTCTGGGATAAAGAAACTCAGCACCAGGAACAAGGCAGCAGGTAGCGTTTCGGCCCAAAACATCCAGCGCCAGCCCCATTCCACGTTCCATGCCTGTTCTGTGGCAATGCTGGTGTTGCGGGCCAGTAGCATATTTACTATCTGTGCGCTGAGAATGCCCAGCACAATGGTCATCTGGTTCAGGCTGACCATGCGTCCACGAATCTCCGTAGGGCTGACTTCTGCAATATACATAGGAGCCAATGCCGATGCCACACCGATACCCATGCCGCCAATGAAACGGGCAATATTGAACAGCGTGAAGTCGTCGAACAGGCCAGTGGCAATAGCCGATACGGTGAAGAGAACGGCCGATGTTGTCAGTAGCGGCTTGCGCCCGTACTTGTCGGCAGCAGCTCCAGCCACCATAGCGCCCACCAGACAGCCTACTAATGCTGTGCTCATGGCCACGCCTTGTAGCAAGGGATTGTCAGAGATGCCGAAGAACAGCTCGTAGAACGGCTTCGCTCCACCTATGACCACCCAGTCGTAGCCGAACAACAATCCGCCCATGGCCGAAACAGCGCAGATAAAGTATAGGAAAGCTTTGTTGTCGTGCATATCCAAAGTTGTTTACTGATGGTTTTTCCTGAACTCATCGAGCTGCTTGAAGCAATGACGGTCGATGATTTCCTCGAGCTTACGGTCGTGGTTGTGGTGCATGGTGGGTTGGAGGCCTCCAATCTCCATGAGTTCGCCATTCTCCTTGGTGTAAGGTTGCCAAGCAACCCAGATGGAAGTGCCGTTGGTGTTGGGGTTACCATCGTGAGCGAATTTCGCCCAAATGTCACTCATCGTATCTGCCCAGTATTTTGGGGAACCACCAAGTCCTTTATATTTCTGCGACAGTTGGTTATTAAGCACATCGAAGCAGTATTTGAGTTCGGAACCGTGGGCGGAGCCTTTATAGCCACGATCATCGCTCTCACCGACGGTAAACATATAGACATAGGTGTCGGCCTTACGTTTACCACCGATGGCATCGGCGGTGATGATGGTCTTCGGACGGAAAAGCCAATCGATGCTCAGAAGGTCGGCAGGGAGTTGTCCCAGACTATTTTCCGGATAAGCCTCACAGAAAGCACTGATATAGGCATCGGTCTCGTCGCCAAAGGTACGTTGCAGTTCTGTGCGGGCTTGTTCAAGCGTCAATGGCTGTCCATAGCGTACACGCTGCAGCTCGTTGAACGTCGTACCAATCATGATGGGGACATCGTCGTTGAAGTCGCAGAAGTCGGGTTGGAAAGGCTGCTTAATGAGCACCTCACCATCGGGTGTAGGTCCGAAGCCCCACATCATGGGCGTTCCAGGCCTACGAGTGCCGATGCTGGCAGCCATAGCTCGCTGACCAGCTGCATACAGATCCTTATAGGGTACATTCTTGATCTTATCCACATTCTTCTTGTCGATGCCCAGTTCCTTCAGCACAACCTCTCCCAGTTCCTCCGTCATCGCCTTCGTGTTCACATTCAGAATCGTGCCGCTCATGATGATGGCCTTGTGGAAAAGGCCTCTGGCCTTGGGCATGCAGAGCAGCGTTCCTACCTTGCCGCCACCACCCGACTCGCCGAAGATGGTCACATTGTTGGGGTCGCCGCCGAAGTTGGCAATGTTGTCGCGCACCCACTCCAGAGCCTGCACGGCATCGAGCATACCGACATTACCCGAGTACTTGTATTTCTTGTCACAAGTAGAGAGGTCGAGGAAGCCGAGGATATTCAGACGGTGGTTGATGCTCACCACGACTACATCCTTCTTGGCCAGACACATGCCTGGATCCCATTCGGAGGTACCTGAGTCGAAGCCGCCTCCGTGGAGCCAGAACATCACGGGCTTCTTGGCCTTGAGGTCCGTCGTCCATACGTTCAGCACGCAGCAGTTCTCCGACATCTGCTCTTCGGTCATAGGACGGTTCGTCTGCTGCATAGTCATCGGCCCCCAATGGTCGCAGGCTCTCACGCCTTGCCATTTCTCTACAGGTTGTGGCGGCATAAAGCGCTCTACCTTCGCATAGGGAATACCGAGGAAGGCCATTGTGCCCTCTTGGTCGATGCCGCTGACCTTGCCATTCGTGGTGGATACTGTTACCTGTGCCAATGCTGTCAAAGGTAAAAACAAAAGAAGGTAGAAAGGTAAAAGAACCTTTCTGCCCTCGATGACCATTTTCTTCCTTGTGTTCATATACCTCATTGAAATGATGTTAGAAGTTGTCGCCATAGCGCTCTTTGGTAATCTCGTTCAGCGAACGCCCGCGTGTGTTGGGCATCCCTATAAGTCCTACGACAAGAGCAATAACAAGCAGAGCCACCATACAGTAGGCAGCCAGCGTGAAACCCTCGCCGTTCTCTCCATAGATAAAGGTGAACACGAGTCCCCATACGGCAGAGAGGCCTCGCACGATGAAGAACATCAGTCCCTGGGCGCCGGCACGGAACTTCGCTGGGAACAGCTCCGACCCCCAAAGGGCGTAGAACACCTGTACGGAACTGCCGTTGTTCAGTCCCCATAGAATCGTGAAGATCCAGATGCCGGCAATACTGGTGACACTTCCGCCGATGACGAGGATCCAAGCCGTCAGCGCTGCTGCCAGTCCGAAGATGTAGAACAGGCGATGGGCCACCTTATCCACGAAGAACGAGATGATGAAAGTGGTGACGACGACGAAGATCCAGCTGACGCAGCTCAGCATGTTGGCCGTCTCATTGCTAAGCCCGCCAGCCGTCTCATAGACGTGGGGCATGAAGAAGCCCATGACCGAAGCTACGAGATTCCACGTCAGGTAGATCGTGGCAAGGAAGATGACCGACTTGATGGCCACCTTGTTGGTGAACAGCATCTTGATGTTCTCCACGATGGTGCTCTTGTCCTTCTCCTTCTTGGCTTCAAACGCGGCGCTCTCCTGTAGTTGCCGTTGCAGGTTCCATGCAATGAAAGCCACTACGAAGAGGGTGAAGAACACCACACGTGATGAAAATACCTCAACGGCAGCCTGCGCAGCATCGGCACCGATGACAGCGTGAGCCAGCGACTCCACGGGAGCGTAGAGGTAGCCGCCTGGAGCAAAGAGCATGCCGAAGAAGAGGATGAGCATGGGCCCGATGCCCCACGACATCTGTGAGATACAGATGTTGCGACCGCGGTTGTTTACCTCTGACGACTCAGAGATATACGTCCACGAGGCAGGAACGCCTATGCCTACGGAGATGCCTGTGACCAGGAATCCGCAGAGCAGCATAGGATAGCTGAAGGAGAGCATGACAATCAGCACGCCCAGCATATAGACCAGCAGGTTATAGGTGAAGATAAACTTACGTCCGAACTTGTCGGCTAGAAAACCGCCCATAATGGCACCGATGGCGGCACCCATAGCGTTGGCACTCAGGGCGTTGAGCCATCCAAGGTGCATCTCTGATAGTCCGAGGTAGTTCTGCCACAGCGTGATGCCGCTGGAACCAGCAACGATAGCGCCGGCATCGAGATAGTTGGTGAGAGACACCGCCAAGGTGCTCTTCAGGGATCCATTGTTAGACATAATAACTGTTTTTTAGACAGAATAACATGTTAGCGTTTCGACGTTACATCTTTCTCATACTGCTGGATGCAGGCGATGAACTCCTCGCCTACAGGCACATTGTTCTTCAGGTTGAAGTAGTCATAGACGGCACCGAAGGGCATCGACTTGGCTTCTTCCATCAGTGCGAGGCGCTCGAAGAACTGGCCGTTGTCCTCATATTCACGCAGCTTCTGTTTCGGTTCGAGCAGGGCCTGCAGGATGCATTTCTGCGTAGCACGGGCACCGATGATGTAGGCGCCGATGCGGTTGATGGAGGCGTCGAAATAGTCCAGGCCTACATGTGCACGGTCGAGGGCATCGCTGCGTACTAGCTCCTTGAAGAGGTCGAGTGTCTGGTCGTTCATGATGGTCACGTGGTCGCTGTCCCAGCGTACGGGACGGCTGACGTGCAGCATCAACTCAGGAACATACATCAGCAACGTCGATACGAAATCGCTAACGTTCTCCGTCGGCTCATAGTGGCCGGTGTCGAGGGTGTAGATGCATTTGCGGTTGGCACAATAGGCGGTGTAGAAGTCATGGCTGCCCACAGTATATGACTCTAGTCCAATGCCGAAGAGCTTGGCCTCAAAGCAGTTCTTCACCCAGTCGAGCTTCTCCTCCATGATCTCGTCGAGCGAGGCAGCAAGAATCTCGCGGTACTTCTTGCGCTGCACGGGAATGTCCTTCATGCCGTCGTGCACCCAGATGTTCATGATGCAAGGGTCGTTCTGTGCCTTACCCATTGCGTCGGCTATCTTGCGGCAACGCTTGGTGTGCTCAATCCAAAAGTCACGGATACCTTTGTCGGGGTTGCTCAGCGAAAGGTCGCCGCTCTTGGGGTGAGAGAAGGACGTCGAGTTGAAGTCGAGTTTCATGTCGTTCTCCTTCGCCCAGTCCATCCAGCTTTGGAAATGTGCCACTTCCACTTGGTCCCGATCAACGAACTTTCCGCCGAAGTCGCCGTAGATCTCATGTAGGTTCAGACGGTGGTTGCCACCAAGCAAGGTCTTTACGAACTCGATGTCCTGGCGCACTTCGTCGATGGTGCGGGCACGGCCGGGGTAGTTGCCGGTGGTCTGGATGCCTCCGCTCAGGGCCTCGTTGCGTTCGAAGCCCACCACGTCGTCCGTCTGCCAGCAGTGCAGGGAGAGCTGCTGCTTCTGGAGCAGGTCAAGTACAGCGTCGGTATTGACGCCAATGGCTGCGTAGCGGTCTTTCGCTACGGCATAAGCCTGTTCAATCAGATTTGCTTTCATTCTTTCGTTATATTGAGATATTTGTTATATGCTTTGTTCCATATTTCCTCGTCCTGCGGCTCATACTTTACCATTTCCGTGGAGTTTGCGATGATGGCACGCATTTGCCAGATGTCATCGACGAGGTGGGCAGCCTGGGCCTGCATCATGATGTTACCGATGGCGGTACACTCCTGCGGACCGGCAAGGACGGTAGCCCCCGTCGCATTGGCGGTGAACTGGTTCAGGTATTTGTTGAGCGAGCCGCCACCGATGATATGGAGCACGTCGAGACGGAACGGTGCGAACTCCTGCAGCCACTGGAACACCTGCTTATAGCGCAGCGCCAGTGAGTCGAAGATACAACGGCAAATCTCCGCCCTTGTCTCCGGCACGGGCTGACGGGTGTCGCGGCAGTACTGCTGTATGGCGCCAATCATTGATGTGGGTGCTGCGAAGACCTTGTCATCAGGATTGATGATTGAACGGAAAGCTTCCACCTCCATCGCCGAACCCTGCAGCTCAGCATGAGATAGGCCATTTTCTTCCTTTGAGCAGGAGGAGCCGGAGAGGGTCTGCCATTCCAGTCGGCAGCGCTCGTAGAGCCACATGCCGCAGATGTTCTTCAGGAAGCGGGTGGTACCCTCAACGCCGCCCTCGTTAGTAAAGTTCTTCTCGTAGCTCTCCTCGTTGATGATGGCTTCAGGTGTCTCGATGCCCATTAGGCTCCAGGTGCCGCTGCTCAGGTAGGCAAACTGCCTGTCCTTGGCAGGCACGGCAGCTACGGCACTGCCCGTGTCGTGACCGGCCACGGCGATGACGGGCACGGGTCCCAGTCCTGTCAGCCGCTGCACCTCTTCCGTAATCATGCCGACGACCGTTCCCGGTTGCACCATCTTGCCGAACATCTCACGCTTCAGTCCCACTGAGGCCAGCAACCGCTCGTCTAACTCCTTCGTCCTCGGGTCGAGTAGCTGGCTGGTCGAGGCGATGGTATATTCGCACACCTCTTTGCCTGTCAGCATCCAGCTCAGGGCATCGGGCATAAACAGAATCTTCTTCGCATGTTCAAAGGCCGTGTTCCCCTCGCTCTTCATGGCGTAGAGCTGAAACAGGCTGTTGAAGTGCATGAACTGTATGCCTGTGATGTTATAGACCTCTTTCCTCGTGATGACATGTTGCAGGTAGTCGTCCATCGCCTCGAAGGTGATAGGGTCTCGATAGGCACGGGGATTCCTTAGTATGGCACCGTCGTCGCCGATGCAGACGAAATCCACGCCCCAGGTGTCGATACCAATGCTGGTAATCTCCAGTCCCCGCTTGGCCACCTCCTTCAGTCCTCGGATAATCTCGAAGTACAGCGCCAAGATGTCCCAATAGTAGTGGCCGCCCTGTTCTATCAGGTTGTTGGGGAAGCGTGTCACCTCCTCCAGGTCGAGCCGTCCGTCACTGATGCAACCCACGATGGTACGCCCGCTGGTGGCTCCCAGATCGACGGCAAAGAAATATTTCTTCTGTTCCATTCTTTCTGATTTGTTCTATTTTTTGCAAAAGTACGGTTTTTTATTCCTGACGGCCTGCATATTTTGATTTTCTTTCTTTGTTTCCTGTTTTTTTAGCAATTTCTTTGCAAAAGGGTTATACATTCCCTAAATAGACATGCCTGATGCCTTCTTCCTCGGCCACTTGCTTGGCGGCTTTCAACGTCATGACTGGTGTGGGTGGGATGTCTTGCATTTTGTAATGGCTGAAGAAGCGACTAAAGTGGAGGGGCGTGTCAGCGAGGCCTTTCTCGTTTAGCCAATGGCACATGCGGTGAATCATGTCCATATCGTCGTTTACGGTAGGAATGACGAGGTTGGTGAGCTCAACCCACACGCCAGCATCGCACATGGCAAGGATGGTGTCGAGTACAGGCTGCAAGTGTCCACCACTGACGCGCTGGTAGATGTCGTCGCTGAACGATTTCAGGTCGATGTTGGCAGCATCGAGGTAGGGCAGGAGGTCGGCAAGTGGTTCCTGACAGACGTAACCTGCTGTGACGAGGATGTTCCACAGACCTTTCTCGTGGGCCAGACGGGCGCAGTCCGTCACATATTCTATATAGGTAAGGGGCTCGGTGTAGGTGTAGGCGATGCCTGGGCAGTGGTGTTTCAAGCAGAGGCTGACCGCCTGTTCAGGCGTGAGGTTATAGTGGTCCACATCGTCACACGTTGCCTGCGAGATGTCGTGGTTCTGGCAGTTCAGGCAACGGAAGTTACAACCCGTGCAGGCTATTGAGAGACACGTGGTGCCAGGGTGGAAGTGGTAGAGTGGCTTCTTCTCGATGGGGTCGATGGCCAGCGCACAGGGCTTGCCATAGACTTTGCTGATGAGCACGCCGTCAAGGTTCTGTCGGTTTCGGCAGCGGCCTGTCTTGCCATTGGCAATGCGACAATTATGAGGACAGAGCAGGCACTCCACATCTCCATTGTCCAATCGTTGATAATACCTGCACTCCATCTTGTTGAACTCTTAATTCAAAACACTATTGCTTCATAGACATAGAGCTCGGCATCTTTCCATCCGTCCCAGCCCAGTCCCGCTTTGTCCTGCGCGCAATGGCTTACGAACTCCTCCTTCGTCCAGTTCACCTCGTCGGCCACCTGTGGCAGGAAGGTGCCGCTGCGACCTCCCTTTCTGATGTATATCCCGTGCTGGTGCAGCTCAAACTCCTCTAAGCTCTGTATGCGTTGCATGGGCGTGAGCACGGAGATTTCCACATCTATGTCGTCCAGCTCCTCCCGTCGGACAGGCTGAAAACGAGGGTCTTCAAAGGCAGCGGCACGTGCCATCTCCGCTACTACCCTGTGCAGCGGCACGTCCTCCCCGAAATGTCCTATGCAGCCACGCAGACGACCCTGCTTGTGTAGGGATACGAAGGCACCGCATTTCTCCGAGAGGTGAGAGGTGAGTGGTGAGAGACTACCTATCGCCTTGCCGTCAAGACTGTCCTTGATGCTCTGGAGTGCTATTTCTTTCAGCTGCCTTTTATCTGCCTCAGCAAGGAAGAAACCAGTGCTGTCTTTTCGCAGGAAGGCAAACGCATGATAGCCCACCACACGGTTGTGGTCGTGATGGTCTATGTCGCCCGAGTTCTGGTACATCAGGTGCTTTACCTCATATTGTCCATCGAGCATCAGCATCAGCGTGATGATGGGAAACCCTCCACAGGCACTCGTCTCAAGGTTGCGCATGCCGCTTTGGGCATTATGCTCTATGGTGGCTATGAACTCCTCCACGCTGCCGCTCTCTATCGCCTTTCCCGTCCTTGCGTCCACCTCGCAGGCATCCTCATACGACGGATAGTGCGAGAAGTCGCTGCTGACGATGAAGAGGTTCCCTCCTTGCTGGCCACCTTCGTTTGTGAAGTACGGCCTCAGCACCTCCGCCATGCGTTTCAGCTTGTGGAAGTTGTTGGTAGCGATGATGATTGGTACTATCGGCGGCATGTTCTCGCCCAGCCTCCTTTGTAGTAGTGGCAGCTGCACCTCCAGGCAATGCTCGCGGTCGTGGGCTTCTGGACGGTAGGAGAACACGCTGTCGGCCTCCGTCAGTTTCATTGCCGTTTCGCGGTCCACCCTCACGTTGCCCAGTGGCGTGGCATAGTAGTCTGCCTCCGTGTTCACCGAGGCTCCGTCCAGCCATTCGCGGTGACTTGGCCCCAGGAGGAAGATGCGCTGGTATTGCTTTTCCTTATCGAGCGCCATGTAGGCCGCTGCCGCCACGTTGCCTGAGTAGTAGTAGCTGGCATGCGGCACGATGAGCGCCGCCACGTTGCTATATACGTTGCTGCTGGCGTGCAGTGCCAGCATGCTGTCCACCTCCTGCCTGAGCCTCTGCGCATTGCCTTCGTAGAAGCGACCAGCCTGTGTGGCAGGTCTCACCACCGGCTCTTGCGTCTGTCCTTTACATGCGTTTATCATCATGATGATAGTTATGGTTATGACAAGTTTTCTCATCCTTGTAGTGATTTCGGTGCAAAGTTACGAAAAATATTTTTCTTTTGAGGTTTTTCTGAGAAAACTTTTGTACCTTTGCAGCCGTGTATTACAAAGACCTGTTCATCGACTTCGACGATACGCTGTGCGACACGCATGGTAATGCGGTGCTGGCGCTGCACGAGGTGTTCGACGACTACGGACTAGTACGCTGGTTTGCTGACCCGCAGACATTTCATGATGCCTACTGGCAGGCGAACATCGACCTGTGGCAGCAGTATGGGAGAGGGATGATAAGTCGCGACTTCCTCATCGTGGAGCGCTTCCGCCGTCCGCTGAGCATGGGAAGGGGGCTGCAGGTGACGGAGCAGCTTTGCCTAGAGATGAGCGACCGTTTCCTGGACCACTGTGCCGAGAAGAAGGGCGTGGTGGAGGGTGCCCACGAGCTGGTGCACTATCTGCGAAGACGGGGCTACCGGCTGCATCTGTGCTCGAACGGTTTCCACGAGGTGCAGTATCGCAAGATCCACGCTTGCGGCTTCGACGGCTGTTTCGATACGGTAATCCTGAGCGAGGATGCGGGAGTAAACAAGCCCGCCAAGGGCTATTTCGACTATGCCTTCCGTGTGGCGCAGGCTGAGGTAAAGACCACGTTGATGATAGGCGACAGTTGGGAGAGTGACATGTGCGGTGCCCTGGACTATGGTCTCGACACCATCTACTTCAACCGCTTCCCCGACTATCCGGCGCCTGAGCCCGTGAAGTACGAGGTGCATAGGCTATGTGACGTGATGGAGATTTTGTAGGGGAGTAAGAAGGAAGAGTTTAGAATTAAGAGTTAAGATATGTTTGTGTTTTTGATTGTTGCCATCTTTGTGCTGGGCTATGCCTCGATAGCACTGGAGGCATTTACGAAAGTGAACAAGGCGGCGGTGGCGCTGCTGATGTGTGTGCTCTGCTGGACGGCTTATTGCCTGATGCCTGGCCACGACCTGTCGTCGCTGCCTGAGGGCCTGGGCGAGACTGCCGAGACGCTGTTCTTCCTGATGGGCGCCATGACCATCGTAGAGATTGTGGATGCCAACGGAGGCTTCAACTTTGTGCGCGACACGATGAAGACACGCTCGAAGCGCAAGCTGATGTGGCGTGTGGCGTTTATGACGTTTTTCCTGTCGGCCATCCTCGACAACCTGACCACCTCTATCGTCATGGTGATGGTGCTGCGCAAGCTGATACAGGACCAGAAGGAGCGACTGATCTATGCCTCGCTGGTAGTCATCGCGGCAAACTCCGGTGGTGCCTTCTCGCCCATCGGCGACGTGACCACCATCATGCTGTGGATCAAGGGAATGGTATCTACGCAGGGCGTGCTCTCCGAGCTGTTCATCCCCTCGCTGGTGTCGATGGTGGTGCCCACGCTGCTGCTCTCGCTAACGCTGAAGGGCAAGTTCGACAAGGCGCAGAACCTGAAGGTGCAGGAGATCTCGAACTTCACTAAGAGCCAGCGAAAGATTATTTTCTGCTTCGGCGTCGGTGGCCTGATGTTCGTGCCGGTGTTTAAGACGCTTACCCACCTGCCGCCCTACATGGGCATCCTGCTGGTGTTGGGCCTGCTGTGGACCATCACCGAGGTGTTCAACCGCCAGTACGAGGAGAGCGACCCGATGGCGAAGCGCGTCACCCATCTGCTGACCCGCATCGACATGAGCACCATCCTCTTCTTCCTCGGCATCCTCATGGCTGTGCTCTGCCTGAAGCAGGTGGGCGTGCTCAATGCGATGGGCGACGGCCTGAACACCGCCTTCAACGGCAATCCCTACCTCATCACCGGCATCATCGGCGTGCTCTCGTCCATCGTAGATAACGTGCCGCTGGTGGCTGCCTGCATGAACATGTACGACGTGGTGCCCGATACCATCTATGCCGTCGATGGCTCGTTCTGGCAACTGTTGGCCTACTGTGCCGGCGTTGGTGGCTCCATGCTCATCATAGGCAGTGCTGCCGGTGTGGTTGTCATGGGACTAGAGAAGATTACCTTCGGCTGGTACATGAAGAAAATATCGTGGCTGGTCTTCGTGGGATATATCTGTGGCATCCTGACCTACGCCCTTGAGAAAGCCATCCTGTTTTAGACTTTAGAGAGAAGACTATAGACTATAGATCTTAGACTTTAGAAAAAGACTTTAGACCATATTAATTATGAAACGGATACTATTTGTTATATCATTTATCATTTGTCATCTTTCGTTTAGCCCCATAGGGGCACTGGCTCAGACACAGTTTGGCGAGAAGCCGAAGCTGGTGGTGGGCATCGTGGTGGATCAGATGCGGTGGGACTACCTCTCACGCTACTACGACAGGTTCACCGACGATGGCTTCAAGTGCCTCATCAACAAGGGCTTCTCGTGCAACAACTGCCTCATCAACTATGTGCCTACCATTACCGCCATCGGCCATGCCTCCATCTATACGGGCACCTCGCCCGCCTATCACGGCATCTGTGGCAACAATTTCTATATCAATGGCAAGAAAGTGTATTGCTGTAGCGATTCGACGGTGAATCCTGTGGGCTCCAACAGCGAGAAAGGACGCATGTCGCCCCGCAACATGGTTGCTACGACTATCGGCGACCAGCTGCGCCTCCACACCGACTTCCGCTCGCGGGTCTTCGGCGTCAGCTACAAGGAGCGTGCCGCCATCCTGCCTGCCGGTCATGCTGCCAACGCTGCCTACTGGCTCGACAGGAAGAACCTGTGCTTCATCACCAGCAGCTACTACATGAACAGCCTGCCCAAATGGGTGCAGGAGCACAACAAGAAACTCTCGAAGGACAAGGAGGTGAAGAAGCTAGGCGAGGACATCGGACTCTCGCCCCGTTGCGGCACCGTCATTACCGACATGGCCATTGCCGTGCTGAGGAATGAGAAGCTAGGTAAGGGTGAGACCACTGACATGCTCTGCGTCAGCTATTCGCAGACCGACGTCATTGGCCACCAGTATGGTACCCGTGGAAAGAACACCGACGATGCCTACCTCCAGCTCGACCGCGACCTGGGCCGTCTGCTGCGTGCCCTCGACGAGCAGGTGGGGCACAACAACTATCTCCTCTTCCTCACTGCCGACCATGGTGCTGCCCACAACTGGAAGTTCATGCAGGACAACAAGCTGCCTGCCGGTCCTTGGAGGAGCGGCGAGATGGTGGAGCATGTCTATGATGGTATTGAATCAGACATCGGCCCCACTGATGATTATATCGCCGAAGTGCTCGACTACCGTATCTACCTCGACTGGGAGAAGATACGTTCGCAGGGCCTTATCACTGCCGACATGGAGCACCAGGTATTGTCGGAGCTGGAGAAAGAGTCCGACATCGTCTATGCCGCCGTCTATAAGGACCTCGCCACCAGCGCCCTGCCGCCGCTCATCAAGGAGCGTGCACTGATGGGCTACTATCCCGGACGCTCCGGCGACCTCATCTTCTTCCCCAAGCCCGGCTACTATGAGTCAGGAGATTGGAACGAGCCTACGGGCACCACGCATGGTGCTTGGAACCCCTACGATGCCCATATCCCCTGCTTGTTCTACGGATGGGGAGTGCGTCATGGCGCCACCTCCCGAGAGGTGCACATCACCGACATCGCACCTACTGTCTGCCAGCTGCTTCACATCCAGCAGCCCGATGCTTGTACGGGTGAGGCCATCACCGAGATAACCCGTTAGCCCTCAGCCAAAAGCCAACACACAGACCCCTCAATGGCCAAGACCGACCTCCTTGCTTATATCCGTGAAGGTCGCCCGATGACTCGCAGCGAGAAGCTGCAGCTCATCGTGCAGCTTTCCATTCCCAGCATCCTGGCACAGATCTCGGCCACGGTGATGTTCTTCATCGACTATGCCATGGTGGGACATCTCGGCGAGAAGGCCATCGCCTCCGTGGGACTGGTGGAATCTACCACCTGGCTCATGGGCGGACTGGGGTCGGCAGTCAACATGGGCTTCTCCGTACAGGTGGCCCATTTCATCGGTGCCAAAGACTTCGAAGGGGCCCGTCGTGTGCTGCGCCAGTCGTTGGTTTGCAGCTTCATCTGGAGCCTGATGCTCTCTCTGGGAGCCATCGCCGTTCACAGCTACCTGCCTTACTGGCTGGGCGGCTCAGCCGAGATAGCCCGCGATGCCTCGCTCTATTTCATGTACATCGGCATCTTCGGCATCTGTTTTCAGATGAGCGGACTGGGTGGCTCGATGCTGAAATGCAGCGGCAACATGAAGATTCCCTCAGCCCTCAATATCCTGATGTGCTGCTTGGACGTAGCTTTCAACTACCTCTTTATCTATGTGCTCAACATGGGCGTGGTGGGAGCAGCCTACGGCACTGGCATGGCCGAGCTCATCACCGCCTGCCTCATGCTCTATTTCCTGCTTTGGCGCTCCGACATGTTGGGGATATTCTCAGAAAGATTAAAAATGAAAGATGAAAGATATAGCCATCAGTACAACACCCCTGATGGCAGAACAAATCATACCTTTCATTTTTCATCTTTCATCTACAACCTACGTCACTTCCGTCCAACTTCCGACGTGGTAGGTACTGCCTTCAAGATTGGTGCGCCCATGGGACTCCAGCACCTGTTGATGGGTGGCGCTTATGTGGTGAGTACGATGATCGTGGCACCCTTGGGCACGGTGGCCATCGCTGCCCACTCGCTGGCCATCACCGTCGAGAGCCTCTGCTATATGCCCGGCTACGGCATTGCCGAGGCTGCTACCACGTTGGTGGGACAGGGCATTGGCGCCGGGCAGAAACTGCTCACGCGCTCGCTGGCCTATATGAGTGTGGGATTGGGCATCACCGTGATGACGCTGATGGGTGTGCTCATGTTCATCTTCGCTCCCGAACTGATGGGCATTATGTCGCCTGTTGCCGACATTGTGAGCGAGGGAGCCTATGTCCTGCGCATCGAAGCCTTCGCCGAGCCCATGTTTGCGGCCTCCATCATCTGCAACGGCATCTTCGTAGGTGCCGGCGACACGTTAAAGCCTGCCATCATGAGCCTCCTGTCCATGTGGGGCGTGCGCCTCACGCTGGCTTGGTGGCTCTCCAAGGAATACGGTCTGAAAGGCGTCTGGACGGCCATGGCCATCGAGCTCACCTTCCGAGGCCTCATCTTCCTTGCCCGCCTGTGGAAAGGAAATTGGAACAAGAAGCTTAGACCTGCGACCTAGCTTTTGGCTCCCCTCCTCTAGGGAGGATGGGTCAGGGGTGGTAGGGAAAAAGGAGAGGAGTCAAGGGTGGGGTCTCAAGACAACCCCTCTATCTCGCCATCAACAATGGTGATACGCTCTGCCTGCGGACTCTTCGGCAGTCCGGGCATGCGGAGCATGTCGCCAGCTATGGCCACGATCATCTCCGAGCCGCAGTTCAGGATGATGTCGCGAATGCGGATGGTAAAGCCCTCCGGCGAGCCATAGCGGGTGGAGTCTGCCGAGAATGAGAACTGCGTCTTGGCTATGCAGACGGGATAATGGGCTATGGCACCGTCGTCGTCGGTAAACGATTTGCGCAGCGATTCCAGTTTCTTGGTCACCGTCTTGCCGTATTCCACAGCCGATGCACCGTAGATATTCTTGCACACCTTCTCTATTTTGTCCTCTAGGCGGTCCGTCTCCTTATAGGTGAAGCGGATGGGCAACGGCTGCTGCTTGTTGATGGTCTCAACCACGGTCTGCGCCAGTTCAATGGCACCCTCGCCACCCTTGAGGAAGGCTTCGTTCACGGCAAAGCCCACCTCCAAATCCTCACAGTTCTTGCGCACAATGGCTATCTCCTCCTCCAGGTCAGTATCGTGGCGGTTCAGCGTCACCACCACCGGCTGTCCGAAACTCTGCATGTTGCGGATATGGCGGTTCAGGTTCTTCAGGCCCTCGGTCAGTCCCTTGGCGTTCGGTTCCTTAATGTGGTCGATATTCACGCCGCCGTGCATCTTCAGGCCCTGCGTGGTGGCTACGATTACCACCAGTCGCGGCAGCAGTCCTGCCTTGCGGCACTTGATGTCGAAGAACTTCTCTGCGCCCAGGTCGGCACCGAAGCCCGCCTCCGTCACCACATAGTCGGCATAGCTCATCGCCATCTTCGTCGCCACCACGCTGGAGCAGCCGTGGGCAATGTTCGCAAACGGTCCGCCGTGGATGAAGGCTGGCGTGTGCTCCGTCGTCTGCACTAGGTTCGGGTTCAGGGCATCGCGCAGCAACACGGTGATGGCCCCTGCCACGCCGAGGTCTTTTACCTTGAAAAGCTTGCCGTCGGAGGTGACGCCCAGCACGATGTTTTCGATGCGGCGCTGCAGGTCTTCCACGCTCGTCGCCAGGCAGAGGATGGCCATCAGTTCCGAGGCAGCGGTGATGTCGAAGCCCGTCTCCGACACCACGCCGTCGCCCCTCAGTCCCGTCACCACGTTTCTGAGCGCACGGTCGTTCACGTCGAGCACCCTCTTCCAGTATATCTCACGCAGCGAGAAGCCGTCCTTGCGGTGCTGGTAGATATAGTTGTCGAGCATGGCGCTGATGGTGTTGTGGGCCGACGTCACGGCATGGAAGTCGCCGGTGAAGTGCAGGTTGATCTTCTCCATTGGCAGCACCTGGGCATAGCCGCCTCCCGCAGCACCGCCCTTGATGCCGAAACAGGGACCCAGCGACGGCTCTCTGAGGGCCACCACTGCCTTCTTGCCAATCCTGTTCAGGCCCAGCGTCAGGCCGATGCTCACCGTGGTCTTGCCGATGCCCGCCTTCGTCGGACTGATAGCCGTGACCAGAATCAGTCGGCTCTGCTTCACGCGCTCCTCGTCAATCATCTCCACTGGCACCTTTGCCATGTGCCTTCCGTAAGGCTCAATCTTCTCCGGGGCAATGCCCAACTGCGATGCGATGTCGCCAATCGGCTTCAGCTCGCACTCCCTTGCTATCTGAATGTCAGTCTTCATCTTGCACTTTTTTTAATCCGGCGACAAAGGTAATGCTTTTCTCTGAACCCTGCAAGAAAAGGGGGGATTATTTGAGGAATTGCGGCCTTTGTCCTTCATTGAAACATTTAGCGCTCGATGAGTTTATAGAAATGTCCTGATGTCTTACGGTCAATTCGTTGAAAAATTCTGCCTGATTCTTTGTTCGTTTCAAAAAATAATTCGTATCTTTGTAGGCAATTATCTGCTAAAGATTATGAACAAATGCTTGATATTGGTCGCCGCCGCCTTTTTCCTGTCAGGGTGCGGAGGTGACTCCAAAGAACAGGAAAGGCTGCGCAAAGAAGCAGAAGACATAGTGAACGAGGCCTATGAGGTCAGAGACTACCAGCGAATCATTGAACTTGTGGACAGCTTAAAACCGCTGGGAAGCATGTCGGAGGGCGAGGCCGACTACTGGTTGGGCTACGCCTACGACCGCCTAATGCAGAAACGCATGGCTGAACTTTATTGGAAGAAAGGTATAGCAGCTGTCGAGAATTCCACCGAGGTTGAGGATGCGAAGGTATATGCAGCCATCGTCCAGCGTCTGACAGGTCTTATGAATGTATGGGGTGAGTATGAGGCTGCACAGGAGATTGTCCTGCCCGCCATTGAGCAACTGGAGAGGTTGGACTGCGACTCCACGAGCGATTATGCCAATCTGCTTATCTATGAGGGCTGTTACCAAAGTCGTTTTGGCATCAGAGAGGCTAAGGCCAACGAATTTCTGGAACAAGGCTACCGTCTGCACCTCGACCTGATTCAGCGCCATCCTTATTATGTGTACTATCGCGATGCTATCATAGGTTTAGGCATCATCTGCAATACTTATTTGGAAATCCATAAGTATGGTGAGGCCTTTATATGGACAGAACGCTTAGCCGAACTGATACGTGGATATGAGAAAGTGCCGGACGGGCGCCCCGGCTATGCTGAAAAGCAGTGGGCACGTTACTATATCAATAGCGCCAGAGCACTCGAAGGATTAGGACGTAAGCGCGAGGCTGCCGAAGCCTATCAGCTATTCCAGGAAACAAGCTTTAGCCGTACAGCCGAAGGTAATATTCTTAGCAGCAACTATCTTGATCTGGCTGGGCGTTGGCAGGAGTCAGCCGACAATTTCTCCAACCTGAACACGCTGATGAAAGAACAAAATGTCGGCTATTCACTTGAGAATATACAAAAAATGCTGCTTAAG
>CAJOFE010000007.1 GCA_905233825.1 uncultured Prevotella sp.
TTCGCGGACATAAACTGAACGTTCCATGTCAAGTGCATTTGCCTTGCTTGTTATGGTTTTCCATTCATCATCCTTGAAGTAGATTTTGTGTGCCTTGCGCACATTCTCCTTAAAGCCGTCAGAAGACTTTTTTCTTCCACGACTTTTCTTGATATATCCAGATTTACTTTTGTCTACCATAATTATTTCACTTTAGTTTTTTCTACTATGAAAAGAGGTGCGAGCTTGCGAGTACTCTGATCCGAAATTTACCTTTAAAGGTGAATTTTGCAAGACGTTTTCGGGCCCTGAAAACAAGTCTTGATTACCCACGGGTGTGTAGATTTCTGCTTGTCGCGTTTCGGCCTAACTGTCATGGCGTATCGGTGTTACTCCGTCGAGGTGCTCTCTGTTCACATAGGGTTGTCCATTCTCAATTCCTGCATAGTATTTACAGGTATTACAACGTAGGTATGCTACCCCCTTCAAATTCGCTGCCTGTTCTATCGTATGACCACATCTTGGACATTGGCGCTCTTTTAGCATTGCAAGCTGATCGTCCTCAGTTAAGACCTCCATCCTTTTACGCTTCTCAAGAGCGACTTCGAACGGAGTGTTGTTCTGCTTTATCTCAGTTGTTGTACAATGCGTTTCTTCTGTATTCTTATCATCATTCTTCTGAGGCAATGTCTGTAATCTGTAACGGAATGAGTTGAACTGAGCCTTATAGACATCATTGAGATGGAATATCGCTGATTCTCTGGCCCACTTGACGTATTCTTCTATAACATGCAAGTCGTTCTTTATTTTGTTGCCCAGTTCAGTATTGTCAACCTTGGTCTGACAAGAATAGGGAAACATGTACATCATCATAACTTGTTCGGTAAGAGTGAGACGCTTACGAGCACTCCTCTCATCAGCATCTTGTTCTGAGGCTTGTTGAGCGGAAGTCTTAGGACAATGGATCATTAATGTTTTCTTTACCAAATTGAGCGGAACAGGCAACTTCTCCCAGTCTGTACTTTCATTGCCCATGATGGTTGAAACGACAGTTTCTGGAGAAAGATTCTGTTCGCCTAAGATGTGTAAGCACTTGGTTAAGATGAGAAGAGAGCAACGAAGTTTTGACTTGGACTCCTTTAAAATACCGTTTACTACATCAACCATATATCGTGGCTTACATTGCTTCTTCAAATTCTTCTTTAAAGATAATAGATGCTTATGCCACATCGCAATCTGGCTATGATAGAATGCCCCATCTTCGCCGCCCATGAGTGTCATCGGCTTGAAATCCTCAATAGCAATTAATAATTGGTCTAACTTGGCTACAATTGTAGCATCCTCTTTATTGGGTAATCCTCCGTCTTTAGAAAGACTAAGAGTTACCTTTGAAGGGGCAATGCCTGTAATTGTTTCCCACTTTTTGCTGCTGTAATCAAACGCAGCAGCATCAACTGTAATCTTTACTTGTTTGCTCATGTCTATTTCTTAAATTAACTAATTGAACTAATATAACTATTGTTACTAAATTAACTATTACCTCTGTTTATGTCTGACACACAAGAACCATATTGGGTCTCGTAATCAGCAATACCTTTTTCAAGGATTTCCAACACAATGCCTACTTCTGGCTTTCCGAAGTAACCTGCAATGGCTTTGAGCTTGCTTATCATTTCCATTGGCATGACGTATGTATGTCTAATAGAACCAGGCTTGCAGCCAGCCGCTGCACCCTTTATGGGGCGATTCTTTAAGCCGAGAGATTCGAGGCCCATCTGCTCTGGTGCCTTGTCTAAAGTAATTTCGCCAAACGTACTTATTGGCAATGCAGACTTGTTATCATTCTTTGCCATATTGCTAAATTATCTAATTGTACTACTTTAGTTGAATTATATAAAAACGTTCATGCCACTAATTACACTGAATGCACTCATTGAACTAAGAATTAACTGCATTTAGAACCTCTTCAATAGTGTACATGATAGCCTTCTGCTGATATGTATCAATAGGTCTCAGCGTAGATACTCTCTGTATGGCAACGCCCTGCTTAATTCGAGGCAGAATAGCCCCGATCTTGCGGAACATTTCCCGTATTGACTCTTCGTTGGGATTCTTTACGCGTACGTCAATATAGTTCGGCAAGAATAATTTCTTTGCAGTTATCTGAGCTGCATTGAGAACCTTCACGAAAGTCATAGTCCGTAGTACAACAACATCGTCGTATCGGAAAGGTATAACAATCGCATCTGCATTCTGAAAGAAGGGAAAAAGGTTGGGATTTAGAGAACCTGGACAATCAACAAGAATATATACATCCTCCATAGCTCTCGCTCTCTCAACGAAAGAACGAGAGTTAGAGGTTGCATTGTATACTTCCCATGGGAGGGTGGCATCCTGACTCTGTCGGAGTTCCATCTGTCGAAGTTCCATAACCGACTGACCTTCATCACAATCAAGAACAGCCACGCTTTTACCTTGGGCTACCAGATAATTGGCGAACTGAATACAGAGCGTACTTTTGCCAGTTCCACCCTTTGAATTTGATATAACAATAATCTTTGCCATAATACTACTAAATTAACTAATTGATTGTATATAACTAATTTTGGGATTCATTTCAATGTCTCTAAGGATATCATCGAGACGCTGCATCTGCTCCAAATTGAGCGCGTGAATACAGTTAATGGCAACCTTCTGGCCTACAAGATAGCGGTGACTGAGTGGGGTTGCCACCTTCAGAACATCGACCACATGCTTCGAAGAGACCTCTTCTGGGCGTATCAGCCAGTATTCACAGATAAAATTATTCACAATAAGGTCAATATCCTCCATTGGCAATGTTATCATGCTACCCTTACCGGCTATCTCAGAAACCCAAGGCTCTTTCTTCAGGTTCTTTGTCAGATCTTCAATCTCGAAGCTGAGATCATCCGGATTGAACTCATTGGCATGCATAGCCTCACATAGTTCGTTGAATGAATCACGGAACCAGACAATATCGGTATGCATCCCATTTCCTGTAATATGCTCGATAGCGTACTGAGCTGTCCTGGTGTATAGTTGCTTCATCATATCTCCTGTCATCGTTTTTGTCTTAATCTTCGTCATAATTAACTTTCACATTAGCTTGATGGGTACCTCTGGAGATATTTCCGGCATACTCTACAAAAGCGGATATTTCTTTCTTGAATGTTAACAAGAACAAGCCAGTGTCTCCATTTCGGTTTTTTCCTATGATTATTTCTGCTGTTCCCCTCAAGTCTTTGCCGTTATCATCATAGATGATACCATAAACCTCTGGACGATGTACGAACAAAACCATGTCTGCATCCTGTTCAATTGCCCCCGATTCTCGAAGGTCACTAAGTCTCGGTCGTTTTCCTTCCAACCCTTCACGTGCTTCAACACTACGATTCATCTGTGACAATGCTAAAATAGTTGTTCCAGTTTCCTTGGCAAGTGCCTTAAGAGAACGGGAAATAAGTGAAACCTCATCTTGGCGAGTACTGTATCGTGTAGTACTGGCTGACATGAGTTGTAAATAATCGATGAATACGACCTTCACGCCATGTTCTTTTACAAGCCTTCTTACTTTTGTGCGTAGCTCGTAAATTGACAAACCCGGCGTCTCATCAAGATAGAAGGGCTTATCCCACAACCTGCCTATTCCTTGGTCTATCCTTTTTAACTCAGCCTGATCATACTGACCATTTTTTATTTTCTTTCCTTCAACTTCACTAATGCCAGAAATCAGACGCTTCACTAATTGGACAGACGACATCTCTAAAGAAAAATATGCTATGGGAATTTGGCATTCTTCTGCTAAAAATCTGGCAAGACAAAGGGCAAAGGTTGTTTTGCCCATACCAGGACGGCCTGCTATGATATTGAGATCTGTAGATTGCCACCCGCAGGTATAGCTGTCCAGAACTTCATAGCCTGTGTGAAGCCCTGTTACGTCATCAAGATTACTTTTTGCCTCCATAATCTCGTCGTTAGCAACTTTCAAGACGGAGTTTATCTGTTGGTAGTCGTTGGTCAGGTTTTGTGATGAGAGCTCAAAGATTCTTGATTCAGCCTCCTGCATCAAGTCATCTATATCTTCTGTCTCATCGAAAGCTCTACCCTCGATATTAGAGGTTATAACTATCAGCTGACGAGCTACAGCTTTTTGGGCTATAACGCGGGCATGATACTCGATATTGGCTGACGAGGCTACGCGGCTCGAAAGATCAGTAACATAGCACGGACCTCCAACTTCCTCAAGGTTTCCATCACGTGCCAATTGCTCAGTCACAGACAATACATCAACTGGAAAATTCTTCTGTGACAGTTCCAGGATAGCAAGAAATACCTTTTGATTCCTTGGGTCATAGAAGCTGTCAGGGCGCAGCAGGTTACTGATACTGTCAAAAGCATTTTTGTCAATCATTAACGCTCCAAGTACTGCCCTTTCTACCTCTAAAGCTTGGGGCTGCACGCGAGAATAGCTGTTGTCTGTTTGCTTTGCAGACTGTTTTTTGTTATTTGTTCTTGTTGTCATAATGCAAATGTTTAATTAAACTTGTGATACCTGTTCTTCTATAACTCCGAAGCGTATTTTTATCTTCGTCTGCGTGTACCGAGAAATAGTTTTTTCTATTTCAGTCTTGTATTCTTTATTTATGATAGATTTTGTCTCATTGTCGGGTGCAATTATTCCTATTGACTGACTTTCTGTGTCGTATTTGTCGAAAGTCAGAGATATGATGATTTCTTCTGGGATGGACGAAT
Source organism: uncultured Prevotella sp. (assembly GCA_905233825.1). Taxonomy (GTDB): domain Bacteria; phylum Bacteroidota; class Bacteroidia; order Bacteroidales; family Bacteroidaceae; genus Prevotella. The sequence continues at coordinate 4,753 of CAJOFE010000007.1, forward strand.
CTAAAAGGAGCTGAGCTTGAACCTTATTCCAGATTTCTATTGCTTGGGTTTCTGTCTGGATCAAGTTAAGCCTTGGCAATCTCCCTTTTGTCTTCTGAGATAACAACCAATCAGTAAAGTGAGTGATAACGTCATTATATCCTTTGGGATTATAGCCCCCTCTCTGTATTCCACATCGTTCAACATATTCTACAGACCATAGTATTATATCACTCATAGAGATACCTGTATAACGTTGTATTTGCAACAATTGAAACTTGTCAGCAATAAGCATCTTTATAGCAACGTCTATCATAATCCCCCCATCCGAGAAATTATTGATGCTGTCACGCGTTGCCGTCGTCGATATCTTTCTTCTTTTTTCTTTATAAATAGGTGTGGTGTCGGCAAGGTTGTCGGCAAGGTTGTCGTTCCCCTCTGTCGAAAGGTTGTCGGTATCATTCCATTGCAAACCTCTTAAATTCCTTATTTTAGAGGGAATTAGCTCGATTTCAAGGTTGTCGGTCTTTGCTATCGAAAGGTTGTCGGCAAGGTTGTCGGCAAGGTTATCGGAATGGATTGTGGAGTTGTCGCTTGCTTCCTTATAAAGGTTATCGGCCTTATCTTTCTCCAAAGCTTTTGAAACACTTTGTGTATCGGGTGTTTTACCTATTTCCTTGTTGTCGGTCTTTCCATTAGAAAGGTTGTCGGCATCGATGTCTATATTATTACTAATTATCCGAATGATTGAAATGTTGTTAGATGACCATTTTTCTATGAGCCCTTTCTCTTTAAGCAACTCGATGAAATTTATTATCATATCCTTTCCACGTTTCCAGCGCACTACGAGATCATTAATACTTGCTACCTGTTCACCAGGGTGAAGAGTAACAGTTTTATTCTTTATGCTAACGCTCTTCGTCTTCCATTCTGCATGGCGTAATAGATCGCACCACCACACCAGATAGATGTTGTGGGTACCAAACCATTCATCATGAAGATCTTTACGAACCATGTAAAAAGCGTACATATTTTATAAACTTTTCGTTCTTTTTCGTCATTAAATTTGGAAATTTCACAGAAAAGTTGTACCTTTGCGCTTGGAATATAGAAGGTTCAATTTTCTGTGAAGATTATCCCGGGCTGTCGCTCGGGACCTTTCTTTTTTATTTAATGAGGCTTTCTATATCGGCTCGTCTATAATATACACGCTTTCCGACTTTGACAGGAACCAGATAACCAGACTTCTGCCATTTCCACAAGGTGGTGTGGCTAACGTTAAAACCTGTCATGGCCTCCTTTTTCGTTATCAACGAGTTGTCACTATCAGGAAATAGGCTTTTAGAAGCATTCTGCACAGCAGAACGTTCTTCCATACCTGCCAACTGCATGGCTTGTGCAAAGGCCAATACGCCAGAACTTCTGACACTAATTGACTTGCGAGTAACTTGCTCTCAAATCCAGCATCCAATGTTGGAGCATCGGACGATTCTTTCTGATTTAATAGTCTATCTGCCATAATTTTCTTATTTTTATTAATTATTATATTGTTATATTCATTTTTTTTTGTACCTTTGCACCGATGGATGTCTTGAGGTTATGCCTTAAAATCGGAACAATGTAACGTTTTCGGTGCAAAGGTAATAAATGTGAGGCAAATGTAATAAACTTGGGGCATTTATTTTGCCCTATTTAACATTTTTTGATGATTAAAGGCAATATAGTAAAGGATGTTCACGTAGGCGAGGCTTTACGTGAGTGGTGTAAGAGAAACAATCTTACGCGTCAAAAACTCGCAGATACAGTGGAGCTTCCTAAATCAAATATTGACAGGGTTTTCTCTAAACAATCTATTGAGATAAGTAAACTTGTAGCTTTTTCAAAAAAGTTAGGTCATAATTTTTTTGCAGAATTCTGGTCGGATAAAAACTATGAAGACTTAAAAACAGAAATTGGATTTTTAGAAATCCCTCCTGAATCACTGAATATAGGCACAAGTATTGGGGGATATATGCTCGCAAAACATATTCCACAGATCCAGTTAGCAAATGCACTTGGGGTAACACACCCTGTAGTTAGTAAGTTGCTTAGAAGAGAATCCATCGAAACAGGAAAACTTGAAGAAATATCTAACTTTCTTCATCATGATTTCTTTGTAGAGTTTTATATGCTTCACAGAATGAAGGGAATGAAAGAAACTCTCGATCCAATCATTCCTGTGGAGGAAAATAAAACCACTGAACCTTTGGAAACCATCCTTAAACGGAATGAAGAGCTTGTTGCAGAGAATGCTCGAATGAAGGAATATCTTCGAGAGGTTTATTCCAAGATGCAACAATTCAAAGAGGACAATGATATTTCTATAGAGAATTGGGACAGTCTGATGAAGCGAGAAGGTGTAGATGTAATGAACATGGCGTCCTTTTTCTTTTTAGATGCTAATATAAAGAAGTATCTGGATGAATTAGAACAAAAAGATTCATCCGATTCCCCTGAAAATGACAAATAGTCTTTAGCCTATCAGGTCTATGACATTCTTCAACGTCTCGTCCTCAATCTTGCGGTATCGCTTGAACGCCCTGGAGCCATCAACGTGACCTGACATCTTTCCTATCAGGTTGGGATCGGTAACTTTGAAATAGGCATTACCAATAAAAGTACGTCTGGCCAAATGACTTGATGCTATCTCGTTGATGGGGTGTATCTCAAACTCATTGGTGAGGGTATTCAGCACCTCAACATTCCTCGTAATCCCAGCGAGAGTGAAAATAATCTTAATGGCATCATTGTACTTCTGGGGAGTGAGAAAAGGAAATAATCGTCCTTTCTCGTCCTGTCCCTCATATTTCTTTATCAATTCCAGTGCCTTGGCATGGAGTGGCACGCGAGCTTGCACGGCCTCCTTGCCGTCTTTAGTTTTATGTGGGGTATAAACAAGGATTCCATTTTCTATGTGCTGTGGAGTGAGTTTTATTAGATCGCCGACACGACAGCCAATGAAACAATGGAAAACAAATACGTCACGACACATGATGATGGTCTTAATGGGCATCTCACAGTCCTTACGGTACTGTTCATCCATCTCTGACCATTTCTGTTCGAGGTCACAATCCGCAATCTTGTTCCTTTCCTCTATAGTAATATAAATAGGTGTACCCTCAATGGCGGTACCAATCTTAAAACCGTCAAAGGGGCGATTGGTGGTATAACCTTCGTCAATCGCATATTTGAATATCGTCTTTAGTCTGGTCAGCATCTTGATAATGGTGTTCTCTCCACGTGGCTCTACCTTATTGCGTCTTTTCTTTAATGATGCAGGGTAATCCTCTATAAGCTTTGCAAAGAGAGACGGATACTGGTCTGAGAGAGCTTTCTCATGACGAAGATAGTCAGCCAACTCTTCTATATTATCACGGGTAACCGTATTAATTGCAAATTTAAACGCCTTTCTTGATGGTTCCGTTGCTCGAATGTATCCTTCAAATCTGGAAATAGCGCGTGAAAGAACATAGAAATCTTTATAATGGGACGGCGCCAACTGACGACGGCTTATATACATCTCTATGAGATTGTAGAAAGTCTTACTTTCACACTTGACGCCATACTGTTCTGGATGATTGAATCTTTCAACCGTTTCTTTCAGCCATTCACTCGACATGTTTTTCTTGTCAGCAGTAGCAAAGGTGTCAAGGATGTGATTTTTCATTCTTTCCAAACGTTCAGCCTGTTCGCGGTGGTATTTGAACTCAGGTGTTTCAAGACGCTGTTTGAATACGATGGTTCCGCTCTTACGAAGGGCATAACCTTTTTCCTTTGCCCTCTCGACCGAGGCTGTGATGATGTTGCCTGCGACTTTCACACCTGACTTTTCTGTTTTATCCCTGTTGATGTAATATTCGAAATACGCAGGATTTATGAATATGTCGCTCTTGGCATAGAGATCAAATGAGTTTCCCTGAAAGAAGCGTATCATTACTTCGCTCCTACCTGTCACCTTCTGTACCTTACTCGATATTCTAAGCTCTATCTGTGCCATCGTGTTAGTCGTTCTGTTGTTCAAGGAAAAATTGTTTTTGTAGTTCTATCTCGCGGCGCAGATCCTCCTTGGATGGCAAGTATGTTAGATACTTGGCCTGAAAAAGTTGTTCGCTGCCATGAAGAACGCTGTACTGAGCCATGTCCTCGCTGGTCTCTGAACAAAGCAGCAGGCCAATGGTCGGATTATCGCCTTCTGTTCTTTTCAACTTGTCGTACATTCTCACGTACATATCCATCTGACCGACGTCCTGATGGGTTATTTGGGAAGTCTTTAGGTCAATCAAGAAAAAATTCTTCAGTATATAGTTGTAGAACACAAGGTCGATGTAGAAATCTCCCATATCTGTCCGTATGTGCTGCTGCCTTCCCACGAATGCAAAGCCTTTGCCCATTTCCATAATGAACTTTTGGAGATGGCTGATGATGCTGCTTTCCAATTCTGTTTCAGTAAAGTCTGTGTTTTGTTGACTCCAGTTTGTCCTTCTGCATCGGCTCCGTTAGTTTGTGCATCTCATCTGAAACTTTTTCTTTATTAGTCGAACGTAGCAGACGGAAATAGTATTGAGATGCGATGTTGCGGTGCAGTGTTCTTGTTCCCCACACTTCCCGTATGGCTTCTTGCTCATACCATTTCCTCGCTTCTGGGTTCTCCACACGAATCAGTTCGCGATAGTGAGTCCATGGGAGCAATTGTCGACTCACTGCGTCGACTTTTTGAGATTTTGGACTCGCTGCGTCCAGTTTTCCAAATTGTCGACTCACTGCAGCGACAATTTCAGGATATAGCCTGTAGAACTTCAAATAGTTGTATAGAGCTTTTCGGTCAAAACCTTTCCCATACGCATTGGTGAGGTCTTGTGCAAGTCTTTCGATAATGTGTTTACCGTACTCAGCCCTTTCTGCACCATCAAGGTTCTCCTTTGCTATGCGTTCGCCAAGTTGCCAATTTCTTAGAGTGAGATATGTGTTTACTGCCCGATAAGCTCGCTGACGAGCCTCTTCGATAATGGCACATGCATCGGAGTAAAGAGCATTGTAGTTCTGTGAAAGTCCTTGTTCGTCCATAAGTTTTGCTATTACTATTTGCTTATTCCAGATTTTCTTCGTACCTTTGCAGAAAATAACGAGAGCGATCATTTAAATTCTGATACAAAAGGAACTCGACTGCAAAGGTAATAAAAAGCCACGGGAATGCGAATATTTTTCCCGTATTTTTCCCGTGATAGTCGGAATTTAACGTTCCTTAAGGATGTTAAGGTTGACGGCAAATTCCAGTAAGTTACTGAAAATCAGTAATTCTTTAGAAACTTGGATTTACTATAATTTCCTACAATCAGCGTAAAAGGAGTCGCCTCATCCCGACACAAGGCGACAAGTGAGAATCTTCACTTGCCGCATTTTCTTTTCCCATCTTATCGGTATAAACAGATGAATCATGAAATGAAGATTATCATAGCCATCGACTCGTTCAAGGGTTGTCTAACTTCGCTTGAAGCCAATCAGGCAGCATCGGAGGGCATCATTGCGAAGATGCCTGATGTAGAAGTGACACAAATGCCCGTCAGCGACGGTGGTGAGGGTTGGCTGGAAGCTTTTCAGACGGCTCTTGGTGGCGAGATCATTGATATTAACGTGAAAGACCCGCTCATGCGACCTGTTGCGGCGCAGTATCTGATAAAGGATAATACGGCAGTGATTGAGATTGCCAAGGCGAGTGGACTGACGTTGCTCAGCCCAGAGGAGCGTAATCCCTTAGCAGCTACCAGTTACGGTACGGGCCAGCTCGTGGTAGATGCCGTACGTCGAGGGTGTAAACATATAATTGTAGGGCTTGGCGGCAGTGCTACCAGTGACTGTGGCATCGGTATGCTTCGTGCCATTATCGATGCCTTTGCCAAGCATGGGGCGTGGGATGACGTACATGACCTTGACGATGTTCGCTTCACGATAGCTACCGATGTCACCAATCCTCTCTGCAATGAGAATGGTGCCGCACATGTCTTTGCGCCTCAAAAAGGAGCCACCCCCGAAATGGTGCTCTCACTCGATGCCCGTGCCAAGCGGTTTGCAGAAGTGTCTGCCAAGCACTTCGGCTACGACCGTCAGAACGAACCAGGTGCAGGTGCTGCAGGAGGTTTAGGCTATGCTTTCCTACAATATCTAAATGCGAAGTGTTGTTCTGGCGTTGATCTCTTACTTGAAACCATCCAATTCGATGATCTGTTGAAAGATGCCTCCCTCGTCATCACAGGTGAAGGTTCAGCAGACCATCAGACACTCATGGGCAAGCTCCCTTACGGCATCCTACAACGAGCCCAAACATATCAGGTACCTGTTGTCTTGATAGCAGGTTGTATCAAAGACCGTCAGCAGCTGCTCGATGCAGGATTTTCGCAAGTGGAGTGCATCAACCCGCCTAAACTCCCCATCGAAAATGCCATGAATCCAGAAACGGCTAAGAGAAATATCATCTTACTCATGAAATCAATTTCAGAAAGATGCAATGATTATATTCGACTATGACGGCACATTGGGTGACACCCGACGAAATCCTACAGCAAAAGAAGTGCAGTCATACTACGCGCCACTGATATAGATTTCATCCATCGCCTTGCGCTGGTGCCCTCCCTTTTTCTTCGGCTCATCAGCAGCATAACCGATGGGAATCAGCACGGCTGGCTCTTCATTATCGGCAATGGCAAAGAACTCCTTACACTTCTCAGCATCGAAGTTACATACCCAACAGGTGGCGAGGCTCTGTTCTGTAGCTGCCAGACACAGATGCTCCACAGCAATAGCAATGTCAATATCACCATGATGTTTGCCGTCCGAGCGCACCCACTCCTCATCGTGGAGGATGCTGCAAATGATGTACATCGGAGCCGTTGAGAACCATTCACGACTATAGCACTTCTGCAGCTTCGCCTTTTCGCCCTCATTCTTGACTACTCGGAACTTCCACGGCTGCTTGTTCACAGCAGACGGGGCGAAGCGGACGCACTCCATCACATAGTCTAGCTTCTCCTGTTCCACACACTTCTCCTGATAGTTCCTACAACTATATCTCTGTTTGACTAAATCCAAAAACTGCATATCTTACTCTCCTATGTTTTAAGGTTTCCTAACTATTTAGGTCTAATTTACGATTATTAGGGAGACTACAACACTGGAAGAATATTCTTCCACACGAGGTTAAGTTCGCCCTGCAAGTCACCTACGTCAGAGGTGATGGCAATGACGGCATTCTTATCGGGAACGACGATAATGTACTGACCGCGAGCACCGTCGGCACGGAAGCAGCCAGGGCGACAACGCCACATCTGATAGCCGTAACCCTGCATCCAGTCGCTGGTCTCTTTGGTCATGCCACGCTCCTCGGCCTGCTCGATGCGTGTGCCGGGATTAATACTTTCCACCTGCTTCTTCGACATCTCTGCAACCCAGTCGGCTGGGATAATCTGCTGACCGTTCCACTCGCCCTTCTGAAGCAGCAACTGCCCCATCTTCGCCAGATCCTCAGTCTTCAGATAGAGGCCCCAGCCGCCACAATTAATGCCCTGCGGACTTTCCTCCCATTTGGGCTTGTTGATGTGGAGAGGCTGGAAGAGACGAGTGTCGAGATAATCCACCACCTTCTCGCCTGTCACCTTCTGAACGATGGCGGAAAGCATGTAGGTTCCAAGACTATTATAGAGGTAGAACGTGCCAGGCTCATGCACCACAGGGTGAGCCAAGAAAGCCTGTACCCAGTCTTGGTTGGCCCCACGGAAAGCACCTGATGGTTCCTCGTCATGACCACACGTCATTGTCAGCAGGTCGCGCACGGTCATCGCTTTCAGATTATCACTGACCTCAGCAGGGAGTTTGTCGGGGAAGTGGTCGATGACTTTATCGGTAAGTGCCATCTTGCCATCGGCAATGGCGAGTCCCACGGCAGTAGCAGTAAAGGTCTTGCTGACTGAGTGGAGCACATGGGGCACGCTATCTACACCTTGACTCTGCCAGCGACTGTAAATGACGCTACCATCCTTCACAATCATCACGCTGTGGATGTCCATAGAGTCTGCGGCCGCCTCCTGGAAGAAGCTGTCCATCGCTGCAGCAACACTGTCAGGGGTTTCAGCACGAGGCAGGTCCACCATCTCTGCCTTTTCTTTCACGTTTTTCTTACATGCCGTCAGTGCTATCAGCACCAGAACAACCCAAAAAGTCTGTTTCATTTTCATATCGGTTTAGTAATTAAGTTCTGAATTTGGGGACAAATGTAGCAATAATTCTGCAAATGCGCAACTTTTTCTCCATGTTCTTATCAAATTCTTTACCAAAAGCACATGAAATACAGAATAATTCATTATCTTTGTCGGCACTTAACTTATCATTCTTTCCATCATGAAGACAAATAGGCTATTCAGCACTCGGCTATGCCGCTTTGCTCCGCAAAGAACCATCCTTTTAGTAGCAGTATCTTTTATGACAGCTATGCCTGCCATAAGTAAGAGCCGGTTGCTCAACTTTGAGCAACAGATTGACAGTATTATTCAAAGCATGACGCTTGAGGAGAAGATTGCCATGCTCCACGGCAAAAATATGTTCTCCTCAGCAGGCATTGAACGATTAGGCATTGCTGACATGGAATATGCCGACGGACCTTTCGGCATCCGTGAGGAGATGGAGCCCCATTCTTGGAATTCCGCCCACCTTACCACCGACTCAGCCACGTTCTTCCCAACGGGTTCGGCACTGGCCGCCACGTGGAGCACGGAATGGACCTACAACTATGGACGGGCGATGAGCCGAGAGGCACGGTTACGCGGCAAGGACATGATTCTCGGTCCGGCTATCAATATCCAGCGCATACCCACCGGCGGACGCACCTACGAGTATCTGAGCGAGGACCCGCTGCTGAGCGGTATGCTGGCCATGGCCTATACCAAAGGGGCGCAGGACGACGGAACGGCTGTCTGCCTGAAACACTATGCGCTGAACAACCAAGAGGACTCACGCGGCTTCGTTGATGTGCATATCAGCGATCGCGCCATGCACGAGATTTATCTACGCCCCTTCGAGATGGCTGTCCGCGAGGCAGATGCCTGGGGCGTGATGGCAGCATACAACAAGGTGAACGGGCGATGGTGCTCAGAGAACCGCCACCTGCTCACCGACGTGCTTCGCGACCAATGGGGCTTCCCCGGTATGGTCATCAGCGATTGGGGTGGCGTTCACTCTACCGTCGATGCCGTTACAGCTGGTATGAATGTCGAGATGCCAGGTGAGCGATTCTTCGGCAAGGCACTATTGGACTCTGTCAAGGCTGGTGTGGTCAGCGAGGCAGTCATCGACCAGCGCGTGCGTGAGATCCTGCGCGTGCGACTGACGGTAAAACCTATTGCCAAGGAGGTCGCCAACAGCAAACCTGTGGGCAACGACGAAGAGATGCTGACTGCCTTGCAAGTGGCCCGCCGCTCCATCGTGCTACTGAAGAATGAGCCCATCGTCGGGAAGCGCGCCCTGAAGGCGGCGAAGAACCAACCCTGGCCTTTGCTGCCCATCAACCTGACATCGGTGAAAAACATCGCCGTCATCGGCGAGAATGCTGTGATGAAAATGGCTCTCGGCGGTGTGGGTGCCGGTGTGAAGACACGCAAGGAGATAACGCCCCTCGAAGGACTACAGACCGTGCTGGGCGGTGGAAAGAAAATTACTTATGCGCCTGGCTACAAGAGTTTCGACCGCGACAGCCGTAATAAACGTCAGAGTCCGCAACAGCCCGCTGACTCTCAACTCTTGGCGGAAGCCGTGAAGGTTGCGAAGGGGGCTGACCTTGTCATCTTCTTTGCTGGTGACAACCGTGAGGTGGAGACGGAAGGCTCAGACCGCAAGAGCATCACCCTACCCTCGGGACAGGACGAATTAGCCCAAGCCCTTGCCAAGGCGAACCCGCGGCTCGTTACCGTCATCGTCGCCGGTGGCCCTGTTGATGTCAGCACGGTAAGCGAGGTATCCCCCGCTCTCGTAGTATCATGGTTCAATGGTTCCATGGGTGGCCTGGCTCTCGCCGAAGTGTTGAACGGCAACATCGTGCCCTCTGGCAAACTGCCCATGTCGTGGCCAAAGAAACTGGAGGATGTGCCAGCTTATGCCACAGGCACCTATCCTCAAAACGTCGCAAACAACAATCAGGGTGATATCTTCGTCGATATTACTCGCAACCGCAGCAATGACCGCCGTCAGCAACTCATCGCCGACTATGCTGAACAGGATCTCGTGGGCTACCGTTGGTACGATTGCCACGACGTTGCACCTGCCTATCCCTTCGGCTATGGACTCTCGTACGCCACGTTTGCCTATAGCAATCTGAAGGTGGCACCTACCCTCGACGGCTACGATGTCAGTTTCACGTTAGCCAACCCCTCCCAATTTGAAGCTGAAGAGGTGGCACAGGTCTATGTCTCGCGTCCAGCTTCTCGCATCGAGCGTCCCGTAAAGGAACTCAAAGGCTTTAGTCGTGTGAGCCTGAAGAGAGGCGAAAGCAAAACAGTCACCATCCCCCTGCGACGCTCCGACCTTTGCCATTGGGATGAGGCCGCCCAGACCTGGATGCTGGAACCCGGCGAGATGTCCATCCTCGTTGGCGGCTCGTCAGCAGAGTTACCCCTACGCCAAAACATTATTATACATTAACTAAATAGGACAATGAAAAAACTGATTGTTTCCACTGCCCTTGCAGCGCTGATGGTGCTGCCGGGCTATTCGCAAATGAAGTCCCCGTCGTTCGACGAAGTATTAACCACACGCCGCAGCATCCGCAACTACGATGCCACGAAGAAAATCTCTGAGGCCGAGGTGCGGGAATTGCTCACCGCCGTGCAGGAGGCTCCTTCGTGGGCCAACCAGCAGCCGACGAAGTATTACGTGGCCATCTCACCCGAGAAACTGGCAGCCGTACAGGATCTTGTAGGCGGCAACAAAGACCGCATCAAGAATGCCCCCGTGCTCATCGTCTCTACCTTCGAGCGCAGCAAGTCGGGATTCTTCCAGGGCAATCCCGCCAACGAGGTGGGTGACGGCTGGGGTGCCTACGACAACGGATTGTCAAACTGCTACCTCATCCTCAAGGCTCGTGCCATGGGCTTCGACACCCTCATCATGGGTATGCGCGAGGCCGACAAGTTGCGCACCTTGTTCTCCATTCCGGAAAACGAGGCCGTAATGGCAGTCATTGCCCTCGGTTATCGCGCTGCCGAGCCTGTGCAGCCCCGCCATCGCCAGTTAGATGATGTCGTGAAGTTCTATTAAAGAGAAAGAGATGAAAAGGAGAATTGTATGTTGTGCCTTAGCCTCAATGTTCGCGTTGGCGGCCTCAGCACAGCGGGGATTTGGCGTGCGGAAGGACGTGCCGACGGACTCTATCCGAATGAGCGACCCGGCAGTGCTGCCCGACAAGAAGACGGGATTGTACTACATGACCGGCACGGGCGGCATGATGTGGCGCAGTGCAGACCTGAAGCTTTGGGAAGGGCCGTTTCGTGTGACGGAATTTGAGGCCGATTCATGGATGGGACCTCGTCCGATGATATGGGCAGCAGAGCTGCACACCACGGGTGACGGCTGGTATTACTACTTTGCAACGTTCACCAACCAAGCAGTAAAGATCGACACCGTACGTGGCAACGTCATTGAGCGGAGAGCCTCGCAGGTGCTACGGGCTGATAATCCAATGGGGCCATACCATGCCTTCGGCGACGCCACCTACCTGCCTGCAGACCGGCCTACCCTCGACGGTACCTTCTGGCGCGACACCGACGGCAAGCCCTACCTCGTGTTCTGCGGCGAGTGGCTGCAGAACTGGAACGGCACCATCGAGAAAATCGAACTCAAGCCCGACCTCAGCGGAACCATAGGCGAGCCGAAAGTACTCTTCCGAGCCAGCGACTCCCCTTGGAGCCGCGAGAAGGACGAGCAGGGTAACATTACCTGGAACAAGGTGACCGACGGCCCGTACCTTTTCCGAACTGGCACAGGACGTCTCGGAATGCTCTGGACATCGTGGGTCTTCGATGTCTATACGCAAGGCGTGGCCTACTCTGAAAGCGGCACGCTCGACGGCCCGTGGGTACAAGAACCCGAGCCTATCACCCCTCCGAACTACGGTCATTCGATGCTCTTCCAGCGCTTTGACGGCCAATGGATGATGTCTGTTCACAGTCACGCCAAGGATGCTCGGGGCCGAACCGTGCGCATTCCTCACTTTTTTGAGGTTGATCTGAGCGGCGACAAGCTTATTATCAAAATAGAAAAACAATGATTAGAAAAGCTAATAGAAGCGATATTCAGCGTAGCATTGAGTGTTGCATCAGGTGTAGCATCTTGTGATACGACCCGACTTGTATTGGATTCAAATTAAACTGTATATATGAAGAAGATTATCACTTACTTACTGGCTACGTTTGGGCTTACAACCGCCTGTGGCCAGAGTAATTTCGAGAATGTAGAAGTTAAGGATTTCTCTAAGCTTATAGAGGAACCTGGTGTCGTACTGCTTGATGTCCGTACCGCTGCTGAATATGCAGAGGGGCACATCGAGGGAGCCATTAACATCGACCAGGAACAAGGCGACTTCGTGGAGAAAGCAAAGGCAGCATTCTCTAATGATAAAAAGATTGCCGTCTATTGCCGCAGTGGCCGTCGCTCCGCAGATGCTGCTAACAAACTGGCTGCAGAAGGCTATCAATGTGTGAACCTGAAAGGTGGTATCTTGGCATGGAAGGAGGCTAACCTGCCCGTCACGACCGAGACCTATGAGGTGGATGTTTTCAAGACCAAGAGCGGAAAGAGCGTGAAATTCCATGCCTTAGTACATGCCAGTATCCGTATTGAGTATGACGGGAAGGAGATAGAGATTGACCCCGTAACGAAATTGGGCAATAAGGTGATTGACTATGCTGCCATGCCCAAGGCCGACTATCTCTTCGTGACACACGAGCACGGCGACCATTTCGACAAAGAGGCTATCAAAATACTGTCTGGCGAGGAGACACGCTTCATTACCAATAAACGGTGTGCCGACATGTATGGCGCTGGCGAGGTGATGGCCAATGGCGACAAGATGCAGATAGCCGATGACTTCACGGTAGAAGCCGTTCCAGCCTACAACTCTACGGAAGGACGCACCCAGTTCCACCCCAAAGGACGTGACAACGGCTATATCCTGACCATCGACGGCCTGAGAATCTATATTGCCGGTGATACGGAGGATATTCCCGAGATGGAATCCGTTAAGGACATTGACATCGCTTTCCTGCCTTGCAACCAACCCTATACGATGACTCCCGACCAACTGGTAAGGGCTGCAAAGATTATCAAGCCTAAAGTGATGTTCCCCTATCACTATGGACAGACAGATCTAAGCAGTGTTCCCGTTCAGCTCCAAGGCGATGGCATCGACGTGAGAATACGCCACTACGAATGACCAATCCGTATCTCGAAAAAAGAAAAAGGCATTTTCTTTTGGTGTTTCGCTCGATTTTTACTACTTTTGTGCCCAATATTCACTAAAACACAGAATTTAATATGAGTACAGGTAATGTAAGGCCAGCTGATATGGAGCGCATCACAACTCCTGCTTTGGCCAAGAAATTCATTGACGAACAGATTAAGGAGCTTCGTGCTCAGATTGGTGACAAGAAGGTGCTGCTGGCCCTGTCCGGCGGTGTTGATTCTTCGGTGGTGGCAGCGTTGTTGATTAAGGCTGTGGGAAAGCAGTTGGTATCAGTTCATGTGAATCACGGACTGCTGCGCAAGGGCGAGCCCGAACAGGTGGTACGCGTGTTCCGCGATGAGATGAACGCCAATCTGGTATATGTTGATGCTACCGACCGTTTTTTAGACAAACTGGCTGGAGTGGCCGACCCAGAGCAGAAGCGCAAGATTATCGGAGCAGAGTTTATCCGTGTGTTTGAGGAGGAGGCTCGCAAGCTGGAGGGTATCAGTTTCCTGGCACAGGGCACCATCTATCCCGATATCATAGAGTCGGGTCCCGTGAAGTCTCACCACAATGTGGGTGGTCTGCCCGAGGACATGCAGTTTGAGCTGGTGGAGCCTATCAAACTATTGTTTAAGGACGAGGTTCGCGTAGTGGGTAAGGAACTCGGACTGCCTGACAATATGGTGTTCCGGCAGCCATTCCCCGGTCCTGGTCTAGGCGTTCGTTGCACAGGTGCCATCACGCGTGACCGTCTGGAGGCTTTGCGCGAGAGCGATGCCATCTTGCGCGAGGAGTTTGCCAAGAATGGCCTGGAAGGTAAAGTATGGCAGTATTTTACCATCGTGCCGGACTATAAATCAACAGGCGTCAAGGAGAATAAGCGCAGTTGGGACTGGCCGGTCATCATTCGTGCCGTGAACACACGCGATGCTATGACTGCCACTATCGAGGAGATCCCCTACGAGTTACTTCACCATATCACCAAGCGGATTATCACCGAGGTTCCAGGCGTAAACAGGGTACTGTACGACCTGACGCCGAAACCTACAGGTACGATAGAGTGGGAATAGATAAGGACTCTATTCGCTCCTTTTCTAAAAACATTTAAAGCCTCAACCGTTCAGTTGAGGCTTTAAATGTAAGGTGATTATTACTAACCTTCATGATATGATTGCGTTCTTCATCGTTTCCACGATATGCCTAACATCATCATCACTCACATACGGTCCGGCAGGCAAGCACATACCCACTTTGAATATCTCCTCACTGACACCATTCACATAAGCCGGTGCATTCTTATACACTGGCTGCTTATGCATCGGCTTCCATACTGGTCGAGCCTCCACGCCAGCCAGATCTAACGCCACGCGCATCGCCTCAACATTATCATTCGGCTGACAATCCGTCGTCGCAGAATCTGCCACATGAATCACACCTGCAGCACCACCAACGGCACCTTGCACAATGGTCTTATAGGCATTCTCCTGACCTTTAATCTTCACTTCAGGGTCAATAGTAATGGTGCAAAGCCAATAGTTTGAGTCATACTCGCCCGTTGCAGGTTGCTCGTGAACGTGAATACCAGAAACATCCTTCAGCAAATTCTTGTACATTTTCTGCACATGCTTATGATGCGCGATGTGATCATTCACAATCGTCATCTGTCCTCGTCCAATACCAGCACAGATATTACTCATACGATAATTATACCCTATCTTCTCATGCTGATAGTAGGGATAACTCTCACGATACTGCGTGGCATACATCATAATCTCCCGCCAAGCATCCTCATCAGGAGTAATCAGTGCGCCTCCGCCCGAAGTGGTAATCATCTTGTTACCATTGAAGCTGAGCACACCATATTTACCAAACGTGCCCAGCACCTGACCGTTAAACTTAGAGCCAAAGCCTTCTGCAGCATCCTCAATCACGGGGATATCGTAGCGGTTAGCTATCTCCATGATGCGGTCAATCTTGTACGGCATACCATACAAAGCAACTGGCACAATAGCCTTCGGCTTCTTTCCCGTCTTTGCAATCCTATCCTTAATCGCCACCTCCAGCAACTCAGGATCCATATTCCAAGTATCCTTCTCAGAATCAATAAAGACAGGCGTAGCACCTAAGTAGGTAATTGGATGCGAAGAGGCACAGAAGGTAAAACTCTGCACGCACACCTCATCTCCAGGCTTCACACCACAGGCAATCAGTGCCAGATGCACAGCCGAAGTACCGCTCGACAGCGCCACCACCCGTTTATTCAGGCTTTCCTCGCCTTTTGAAGATGAATCAGGGATGAGGTTTACGAACTCTTCAAGATCTTTCTCAAAACCATTGACGTTAGGTCCCAACGGGACCACCCAGTTCGTATCAAACGCCTCTTGAACATACTTTTGCTCCATGCCATTCTCCGACATATGAGCTAAACAAAGATAAATTCTCTTATTTGTCATTTCTTTATAGTCTTCTCATTTCTTATCAAGCATTGTTATCTAATTTCTCGTATTTAGAATTATTGCTTTTATATTCCGGCACAATTTCTTTCATCTTCTTTACGGTCGCCATGTCGTCGTACTGCTTCGACAACTCAATCAGTTCATTAATCTGGCGACTCACTTCCTCGTAGTCGTACTCACGCACCTCGGCGATGCGGATCTTCTTATGGAAGGTCGGTTTGGTATTCTCCTTGTCATTGAGCACTTCCTCGTAGAGCTTCTCGCCCTCGCGGAGGCCTGTATATTCAATCTTCACATTCTTGGCACCCGACAGACGGATCATCCTCTCTGCCAGATCGGCAATCTTCACCGGTTTGCCCATGTCGAACACGAATATCTCGCCGCCATGACCTTTCGTACCAGCCTCCAACACCAATTTGCAAGCCTCAGGAATCAGCATGAAATAGCGGACGATACGCTGGTCAGTCACAGTAACAGGACCACCATGCTTAATCTGCTTATTGAACAAGGGAATCACGGAACCGTTGGAACCCAGCACATTACCAAAACGGGTAGTCACAAACTGCGTCTTGCTGTTTTTGCTCAATGCCTGAACATAAATCTCACAGATGCGCTTTGAGCAGCCCATAACGTTCGTGGGGTTCACGGCTTTGTCGGTAGATACCATCACGAACTTCTTCACACCGTATTTGTCGGCCAGATCGGCAATGACTTTCGTACCATAGATATTGTTCTGCACAGCCTCCGAGGGATTATTCTCCATCATCGGCACATGCTTATATGCAGCAGCATGGAACACATAGTCAGGACGGAATTCAGAGAAGATCTTTTCCATTCGCTCCTCCTTGCAGATGCTAGTCACCACGGTCTCTGCCGGGACATCCGGGAACTCACGTGACATCATCAGACGGATGTCGTGCTCGGGCGTTTCTGCCTGATCGATCAGCATCATGGCCTCAGGCTTATAGGTCGCAATCTGCCTGACCAGTTCACTGCCGATACTGCCGGCTGCACCAGTAATCAGCACACGCTGGCCACTCAACAGTTCGCCCATCGATTTCATGTCAACCTGGATCTCATCACGGGGCAAAAGGTCCTCAACACTCACCTCCTTGATTTGGATCTCCTCCTGCAGCTCGCCATCTTTTACGTCCAGCTCCTTGACATTCTGCGACATAAAAATCTTCACGCCTTCATTGATTAATTTATCCTGAAGTTCCTGATCGTCTCGGAATTCTTTGATATTCTGAGGTGCTACCAGAATGGCAGAAATCCCAGACCTATCGACAATCTTCAGAATATCATCCAAAGGGTTATACACCTTTTCACCCATAATCAGGTTGTTTTTATAACTGGTATCGTCAGAGATAAAGCCCTTGATGACAAAACGCCTGGGTGTTTGGGAACGGACATACTTCGCAAGACCTATGCAGCCGTCCATCGAACCATAGACCAGCACCCTCTGGGCTCGGATATCTTTATTGATGACCTCATATAACGTCTTAACCAAAACACGTACTAACCACATCAGGAGTGTACCTATAAGATACATCTGGCAAATATTGCGGAAATGGAGATTATAGAACCAATCCTCAGGAAAAGATCTCACCATAAAGTGTAAAGGAAAGGCAATCACCAATGACACAAGACTGGCGTAGAACACCCTTGTGAGGTCAACGAATGACGAATAGCGGATAATACCAGCGTAGGTATGAAACATCCTGGCTCCCACAATGCTCGGCAAAGCATAGACAAAAAGCGTCTGCAACAGTTTCGACTGGTCAAAAGTAATTTTCTGCCTATATACGAATATCCAATACGTCAAGACGCCAGCAAGCATCAAAAGGAAAAAATCAAGCAGAAAAATGCACCAATAGGGCAAACTTTTTTTATTAAAATACCAGTTCAGCAGTTTATTAATCGGATTCATAAATTTTTCACAAACGCGCTTCTTTAGCATTTTTCGCCACTTAAAGCGTCTTAATTATTTAAAATTCTAATTATTTAACACAATAGTCACGGTAATATATTATTCTTCTTTCACCTTCAGCAGGCCGAGCTTCTTTTTAAGTACAGACCAAGCGTATTTAAGGGAAAGCAGGAAATAAGACTCACCAGCATATACAATCTTGTGCTTCCAACGATTACCGAGGAAAGACTTCGTTTCATATATAAAGTAATGGATGCTATTCTTTTTATGGGGATTGGTGTCTGGAGGAAACACAATACTCTCCCACACCTTATCAGTATGCTCATTCGCCACAGGCGTTATCGGCACATCAGGAAATGCTATCTGGTAATGCTGTCGTATCAATTCCATGATAATCCCGACGAACTCCTTCATTCCCGACTGCTCATATAACGAGGTGACACGATTCCAATCCACATCCTTGGCATGATATTTCAAGAAAAGGATCCAGTCATTCAACATCCTCAGAGGAATAGACTCACTGACAAAATGAGCCGACATGTGTCGCATCAGGAAAACAGCATTCATCGTAGGCGTCATCACATAGACATTCTCCACGTGATTATTCAGGAAGGTAGCTTTCATGCTTCTCCCTTCCTCTTGTGCCATCTTTTTCAACTCATCATCAAGCACCAGATTCAGCCGATGATTCAAACGCTCCACGAAATCATAGTGATTTTCCAACAAGACGCCATGTAAAGTAGCCTCCGTGTTATGATGATAATAAGGTCTGTTCTTGATGCCATGCCGTTCCATCACCTCCACCCCTTTTTTCCATTCACCATAGAGGTAGAAATCAATATCGCTAAACATCCTCCATTCCGGAGTCGGATACAGCTGTGCCAAAGCTGCGCCTTTGAAAACCATCATATCCATTCCTTCTTCAGCAAACATCTCTGCCAGTTCACCGATGGTTTGTACGCGGATCTGATAGTGTTGCCTATTGCCCTGTGCAATGACATACCATTTCAGTATTACTTTCCTAACATCCTGATTTTCGACCTTTCTCCCCTCAAACAACTGCATGACAACAGGAAGAACACCATGCATTGAAGCTATGGACAGAAGTTTTTCCCATTCTCCTACCGACAGCTCTGGCAGTTGGTAATCAGAAGCCCAAGTCTTGTCTGCAAACAACACCTGGGCGCATATCTCAACTATTATCTCGATTATCCTCTCCTGCTTATTTGTTTTCATCATCAATCCACGTATAATATGTGAGATGCCATTTAGCATTATTACAAATTCCTCACGCCCATGTTATTTCATTTTGAATGATTTATATGTTCTTGCCAAGAAAATGAATAATGAACAATAAAGCAACGCCAACAATATAGCAATCCAAATATTGAATGATATCCCAATTTGTGGAAATATTTCTTTCCCAAATACAACTAAAAAAGTATGTCCTACATATATCCATAGGGTATAAACACCATACTTTGCTACTTTCTCAATGCATTTTATATTCCGCGAAATATTAATTATCGACAAAGACAGACATAATCCAATAACCGATTGTTCAATGCGTAATATTGTATCATGAAAATCATTATAATATTCCCTTGGTTGAAATAGTGATAAGTCTTTTGAAATTATAAAACAAATAGCTATTATAATGAACGGAACCCAAATGGGCACTCGTTCTAATTTGCTCATCAAGTCTCGTTTCTTGAATATAAGACCTAAAACAAAGAACGGAAGGAAAGAAAATGACCTTTGAAATGAAAATGCGTGTCCTATCGGTATGAATCCAGAAGCTATAGATAGCAATATTGAAACAACAAGCAACGTCACGTCATTACACTTATTGAATATATGCCATGTAGCAAGTCTCCAATATATCAAGCTTAATAAATACCATAAGGCAAATCTCGGACAATATATATCAACAAAAGACAAACATGGCCTTATAGAAAATGGTTCTTTATTAATGCTGCAAGATATATAATGAATTCCACAATCTAAGACAACATGTCCCAATTGGGCAAATATGTAAATTAATGCTATTTTTTTTAGCCATTTAATTTGTTTTTTCTTATCATTCTTTAGAGAGGTAAAATAACCCGATAAGAACACAAAAACTGGCATATGGAATGAATATATATAGTTTTTCAATTCTAAACCATAGTCATCAAAATTTAAGTGTCCCAAGACTACAAGAAAAATCATGATGAATTTCAAGCCGTCCAGGTTATTATCTCTTTTCATAATGATATTATTGGCATTCTCCATGAACAATATAATTATGCCCTATACAATGGGAAGAAAGAAGACCCTGCATCAAATGTCTCATCTGCCTCTTTCCTGATTCTCACCAACTCATTATATCTCTCCTGATCAAACACATCCTTTGAGATAGAGAACTGGAAATCTGAATTTTTATTAAATGACATCTTGAAAACATAAAGGCTATCATCTCCTGAACCGACGCCTCCCCCAAGATGCAGCAATTTCAGACCTTTTTGACATCCCCAAAGGGCAGCCTCATACAACAGCAAGTTAGTCGGTGCCATATTCCGATACTCTACTATGGATCCAGATAAATGATAATGCATATATCCATTTGAAAAGAGCATAATGGCCATCGCAATTATTTTTCCTTCGAATTCCACATAGAAGAGTTCATATTCATCATGCAGGTCTTCATGGATAGAACGGTAAAAATCTTCCGAGAAGTAGTAATAATCTACTGCATCGTCATGATCCATAGTTTCCTTGTAAATATCCATGAAAGTCATAAACAGTCCGAAATCAGCATTCGAATGATGAACAGTCAGGCCATTCCTTTTAGCTTTATTTATTTTATTGTGACACTTTCCAATAATATTACTCCAAATCAGTTCTTCAGAAGCAAGATCCATCGCGACCGTCTTCCCCAGATCTATCACGTTAAAGATCTTCTTCATAGGAATCGCATTCTTCAGGACAGGACTGTATCTGGTAAAATTGCAAACAATATGATTATCTTTCATCAACTGAAGGAATTCATCATATAGCGTCTTTAAATTATTGTCATTAACTTGACCATCCAACAGAAAACCACCATATCCGTATGGCGATATTAAATCAAAATACTTGCCTTTTTCAATCTTATTCGAAAAGAAATCAGATTCAGACACATCACGCTTCATTGCAGCATAAATTCCACGTAGATTATCACTCTCAAAACAAATCAATATCGGGTTACCGTCTCCATGAAGAAAGAAAGCATTTACATACCCACTTAAATAATATACGTCGAAATTCGGAAAGGAGCGTACAATTTTATCCCACTCTTCCCGATGCATCAAGTCCAATACTTTAATCATTCTGAATTATTGTGTTTATCTTACTATACAATTCTTTTACATCACTTTCATTATATCTGCCATCACAATGAACCGAAAGCATTTTCCTGCTGAAATCACGCACATACCGATGGACATCATCTGGCACATTCCAAAGTACGGCAGGATAGACGAACTCCTCTATTAGCTTCTTCTTTATTCTATCCCTTTTCCCTTCTTCATCAAACAGAATAATCAGAGAAAAAGGAACAAGTGTGTCTTTCTCTGGATAAAGCACCTCCACGCCACCATTTGAAGAAAGATTACTTAATATTTGCCAATTTCTCTTCTTCGCATCATACCAAGAGTTAATATCAAATCTCTCAAGATATCTCCTTGACCTTTCATCAATGGATGAGATCTCAAGTTCATCAAAGGCGTCTTCAGTCTCCAAATAAAGAATTCTAAATGAATCCTTCTCTACTTTTTCTCCTTTCAGATATTTGCTCTTTTCCTCCATGGCCCGCCATCTTTTTCGGGCCAATTCTTCATTGAAAGAAGTCTGTACAGGATGGGCATTCAACGGGATACCTTTAGGTGACCACATAATTCCTCCTTCAGGAATGGGGACTATCTTTCGAAGCGAAGCTATACACCAATCAGCATCACTATGTCGTGCCCAGTCCCCCACTAAATCATGTGAATGATCCTCTATAACAGGGACAGGAATATCTTTTTCACTTCTATATGCCCTCATGCCGAAATAATTCATTCGAAGTAGAGCATCACCTTCTAAAAAAGGCAATTCCAAAATAGAGCTCCTATCATCATATCCAGGATAATCAACATAAAAGACAATCTCTGTTTCAGTATTGTTTCTCAGATACTCAATGATGTTGTAGCAAAAGTATTCCGGCATCCACAATCGCTTCCATTTATAATGCCGTACCAGTTCCAAGATACACTGACGGCCATCAGCGGTCAGCCTGTATCTATCAGGAAAAGGCATCCCACAAGGAGCGTCTTTTACAAATTTGTCTATCGTATGAAAGTCAGAGCCAAACTCTTTCACAATCTATCTTTTATTGTCTTCATCTTGCAGGATTGACATCGTATAGACATCATAATACCTTCCATTTTTAAAAACATCATCCCGTAAAGTGCCATCTATCGTATAACCACACTTAGTAAACATCGCAACCGATGCCTTATTCTCTGTCAGAACCTCTGCAGTAACCTTATGCATGCCTAAATCTTTAAAGGCATAATTTGTTAGTG
Organism: uncultured Prevotella sp.; assembly: GCA_905233825.1. Lineage (GTDB taxonomy): Bacteria > Bacteroidota > Bacteroidia > Bacteroidales > Bacteroidaceae > Prevotella. The sequence continues at coordinate 27,226 of CAJOFE010000007.1, forward strand.
TCAATGTACATAGAGTACCTATACCACGTCCTTTATAATCCTTATCAGCTATTAAAATGCCATATTCTGTTTTACGTGCTACAGTATCAATCTTGTACAAACCTACATGACCTATTAGTTTGTTCTTCAAAGAGTCTTCTACCACAAGGACAAGTTCATCATTCCTCCCATTATGAAATTCTATCCATCTTTCTATGTCCTCATAGGAATATTCTGAATGAACACCCCCCAACAACAAGGCCGATTCTTCATCATTCTTTAATACCAATAATTGGCCAATGTCTTCTACTGTTGGCCTCCTAAATATCAGTTTTCCTGCCTTTATCATTGTTTCTTTATTTTTTCACTGAAACCTAAATCGTCAACTTCTAACATGTTCCCTGCGCCTGTCCCAATATCAGAGCGCATCAGTACATTTTTTATCGTTAAACAAACTATCTGCATGTCAACCATAAACGAATAATGGTCAACATACCAAACATCATATTCAAATTTTGCGCTTAATTTGCATAAATTGCGCCCATGAACCTGAGCCCAACCGCTGATACCGGGACGTACTTCGTGACGACGAGCCTGTTCCTTAGTATATAAAGGAAGATACTGTACCAATAGTGGTCTCGGCCCGATCAAAGCCATATCACCTTTCAAGACATTAAACAACTGCGGAAGTTCATCTAAAGAAGTGGAACGCACCAGCTTACCAACTTTCGTCAAACGGTCTGCATCTGGCAACAGTTCACCATTCCCATCGCGTTCATCCGTCATCGTCTTGAATTTCACCACCTTGAATATCTTCGCATCCTTACCTGGCCGCTCTTGCGTAAAGAATGCCCCTGCTCCTTTGTTCGCAAAATGCAGCCAAATGGTCACCACCAACAAAACAGGAGACAAACAAATGAGTCCTATCAGTGCAATCCAGAAATCAAGAAATCGTTTAAAGAAATGCTTGTACATAATAAAAAGAAAGATTGAAGAAGTTTATAGATTCTTTCCAAATCAATCTTCAACAATCATATAGTTCTCTACGTTCACTCCTTCCCTAATGACTCTTGCCGGATTTCCTGCCACAATGCTATGAGGAGGAACATCTTTTGTGACAACAGCACCAGCTCCGATAACACACGAATCACCAATCTTAACTCCAGGCAGGATAATAGAACGCACGCCAACCACACAATTCTCGCCGATGTACGTGTCAACTATCAAGTCACGGCAAGCATCGTGCGACAATATCATTGCACCATTCAAGACACAAGTCCAATTACCTATATGTATGCCTTTAGGATTAATTGATTTATCCAGATGGGCTTTCCATGACACACGCACATTCTTGCCTATATCCATTTTGTAAACAATGCGCAGATATTGTGGATATGCAGCAACAAACAGTCTCCATAAAAAAGCTCTGATATTCATATTACAAACCTGTCTAAACTTTTATCATTCATTACTTCAACTTCGTCAAGTGATTACCATTGCAAAAATCCTCTGTCATTCTTACTATGGACATCGACACATCCTCATTGATGTAGTCAATTCTTCTGCTCTGATGTATTGCCTTTAAGAAAGAAACTATCTCATAGCGGATTCCTTCTCCTTCTAATTGGTAAAAATAGCGTTTGTTCTGTGTCGGGTCTTCTCGACGGATTTCAAAATAGTCAGTCTTCCACCAAGGTGCTGGCACATAGACATAACCCGTAGTTCCAGAAATCACAAGTTCACCTTCTGTCTTCACGCCCTTTCCCGTTTTTACTGATGCCACAGCATTGGGATAGATAAATGATACCTTTGTAAAGGCATCATAATCATCATCCTCAAACATACTCATAATCTGCTTATCGACATAATCTGTACCTAAAATCTGGAAGACAGGCAAAAGCGCATTGGCCCCCCAGGAGCAGAAACTACCAGCAACATTCGGCGTCCTCTCTCTCAGACTACTGCATGAAGCATCTACAGAAACCACCTTGCCAATACGCCCGCTCTTCACCAACAGAAGCATACGATAATAAGCTGTAGAGTAAGCCGTACGAATAGCATCCATCAGTACAAGTTGCTTTTCTTTTGCCAACTCGGTTATTTCCTTCCATTCCTCCACGCTCTTAGTCAATGGCGATTCACACAGCACATGTACTCCATGGTTCAGCGCACATTTAATCTGACCATAATGCTTTTCAAGATTTGAAATGATATATATGGCATCTACCTGACCTATCAGTACTTCTAAATCATCCGTAACAACTGGCAAGCCACATAAGTTTTTAGTCAGTTGTCTGGTATTCGGGAAGCAAACGCCATTAACCGAAACGCCATTGACATAACGACTTTCCGTGACGAACTTGTCCATCAACACCAGTTCGTTCTCATCGCCTACAATGCCAATCCTTATTGGTTGATCTTTTGACCTTAATTCTGAACTGGAGATCCCTTCTGTTCGGTCTAAATAGACCACCTTACAGAATTCATTCAGATAGTCGAATTTGCCAACCCAGTCAGAGCCAATGGCAAACACATCAACATCATATCGAATGATGTCGTCAATCTTCTGGCCCTCATATTCTTCCACGATGACTTCGTCAGCCAGCCCTGTTGCCTTCACTGCCTCCATGCGCTCCATCAGCGACTGCTGGACGTTAATCTTTCCACGGGCCATGTCAAAACCATCTGCTGTCACTCCGACAATCAGATAGTCACCCAAAGCCTTAGCACGCTCCAACAGCCGGATATGACCGTAATGAAGCAGATCGTAGGTGCCGTATGTGATTACTTTCTTCATAGACTAAATAATCCCTCTTGATTGTAAATCCTTAAAGGCCGCCACCAGCTGATCATAATCTGCTTTTGTCAATGCGCCAATATGTCCGACTCTGAAAACAGTATCTTTCATGCTTCCTCCATTCGGACAAATCCACATACCATATTCATCTTTTATTTTCAGGAAGATGTCGTATGCGGATGCCGTAGTCGGATGCAAAGGCGTCACAGCATTAGACAATGATTCCGAAATGATTTCAAAAGGTAAATCTTTTATCTGCTCACGGAAATAGTTTGCCAAAGCAGCTGTGCGGGCAATCTCACCCTCAACGCCTCCATTGGCATCAATCTCTTTTAGGCGCTGATTAATCTGACGCAGAATACCCACAGCCGGTGTCCAAGGCGTCTGGCCACGTTCGCCGTTCTTCAAAGCTAACTTCAGGTCAAAATATTGGCACTTACATTGGGTATTATCGATACGTTTCAATGCACGGGGTGAAAGAGCCATCACTGCAATTCCTGGAGGACAGGCCAAAGCCTTCTGTGAACCTGTAATCATGATATCCGCTCCTAATGCCTCCATATCAAAAGGGTCTGCCAGGAACGTGCTGATACAGTCCACAATCAGGAACAGTCCATTCCGTTTACAAAAATCACTAATCATATTGATGTCATAATGAACACCAGTAGAAGTCTCGTGCTTATTTACTAAGAAGGTGGTGTAGCCTTGTCCATCTAAGCCTGCCAGATGTTCTGGCTTCAGTGCCTTTCCTGGTTCAAGCTTTATCTCAGTAAATGGTATCTCATGGAGTGTCAGCAATTCTACGAAACGTTCACCAAAACTACCGCCATTAACAACTATTGCCTTATCTTGTGGAGTCAAGGTGTTCATGATGGCCGTTTCCATGCCTGCGGAACCAGACCCTGTGATAAACACCACCCTTGAATCATCCGAAGCTTTTGCGAACTTCTTCACCAATGCTTCATTCTCAAACATCAGTTCTGAGAACTCCGCTGTTCTGAAATATGGCACCTGCTCTGCCCCGATAGCCCTGACGGATTCACTGGACTGCACAGGTCCTACTGTAAAATTAATCATAGCAAAATATTTAATCTATTTGATGTCTTGGTTTTCTTTCATTCATTTGCGGAGGAGTCATATAGTCAGGCCCGAACTGAACACAAAGACACTCATGGTAATCTCTCACGACGCATGCCTCCGTGTCTTCAAACTCCATCATAATGATATGCTCAAGCAAGTCAGGACGATAGTACTTCCCCATACAACTATACTCTTCAAAATAGCTTGTCAGCTTCTGACTCTGTTGATGCCTAAAAGCTAATTTGTCATACCATTTAAGTATCCATTTCCTCGGGAAGAGCTTTCCGATATAATGTGTGAACACCGTACAGATTCTTAAAAGTACATTCCCCTTTCTAAAATTAGGAGAGACCTTCAGCATTCCCTGCATGAACAGTGCCATAACGACCTTAAGCTTCCTCATCATGGCATTATTGGGAGCATAGTCCATAACAAGAATGTCAATAGTTGGAGGATAGCCGCCATAAACGTCTTCTTTTCCAAAGCGGATACGCTTTATCCATAGAGTCTCCGGGGATCCGTCATCTATCACTAAAGAATCGTCTCCCTTTAGTTTTTGGATAATCTTCATAAAGTTATGCCTATCCACCATTATATCGAGGTCATCATCCCAAGGAATAAAGCCTTTATGTCTGACTGCCCCCAAAAGAGAACCCCAGTCTAAGCTGTATTTTATTTCATTTGCTACACAAAAAGAATGAAATTTTTTAAGCAAGACAAGCAGTCTTTTTTGAATCTCTAATGAGCCATACTGGTTATTTATATCCATAATTACAATTTTACATTACGAAATCCACCCCCACAACAACTCTTGGGTTCGACTTCAAAAAATCATTCCCCCAAAGGTAGATATTCCAATTCTTTATTGAATAGTAGACACCGGCTGATATATCTACGTCCTGATCAAACTTCCAAGAATGTATCGTCCCAATCATTGGCGTGATGCTTTGGCCTTTCATAATGGGGATGCAGTAGCCGAGATACTCCCAGTTGGTCAACGTATTATCAGCACCGTCGTTGACCCCCCACCAGGTATTGCTGCACCAGAAGAAATTGCCGTCGTTGGAAATTGCCCCATTCATATACAAGGCAGAAGTGAGGTAACTGAACTTAAAGTTATTGTTCAAATCAAATGATGGCGTAACCTGCCCTCCCATGCCAAACCATTTACTAAACTTTTTACCTACTCGAAAAAGATAACCAGCATAGCTGCAATTCTTACCCGTATATAAGTCAAGACCTGCAGCAGCATAACTACCTAAACCATACTGGAAGGTGGTATAAGTCTCTTGAGCATTGATACCAGGACGAGCCTTCAATGATGTATAACCATATAGTTTTCCATTACCAACCGTTCCTGCGAAGTAAGGTACCTGAGCCTTTACAGAAGAAACGGCTATTGTCAATATTAGCAAAATGAATAACTTCTTCATTGTTTGATGGTTTTTCTCAGATCTTTAACTAAAGCAGGCATCATTGCAATCATTACTATAAGGAAGGGCAATGTCGCTGCAATTGAGATTGTCTGAAGGGGTTTTAAGCTACCAGCCGACAACAGAATATAGGCAATTGTTGCTACAACGATTCCCCACACCACCTTTTTATATATAGGAGGATTGATGTCGCCATTGGTCGTCATTACGCTCAAAGAGTAAGTTGCAGAGTCGGCAGAAGTGATAAAGAACACCCCTAACAAAATAATTATCATTATCGAGATTACTTGACTTAACGGATAATTACTAAATACAATGAACACCGCTGTTTCAGGGGAAGCTATCAATTCTTGTACACTCTCTAAGCTCCACCCTTTAACCGTACTCAAAGCAATGGCACTAAATACAGACAGCCAAATGATGGTGAACACAGTAGGTACTATCACGACACCCATGATAAATTCACGAATGGTGCGTCCCTTGGAAATTCTTGCCACAAACATACCGACAAATGGCACCCAAGCCACAAACCAAGCATAATAGAACACACGCCAGTTCATTACCCAATCATTATTGCCAAAAGCATTGGTCATAAACAGATCTTTGAAAAAATACTGGATATGCTGGCCCAGACTATTTGTAAAATTATTCAAAATAGTGATTTTCGGGCCCACGAAAAATGCCACAACCAATAGCGCCAAGGCTAAATAGGTGTTAAAGTTCGAAAGAATCTTAATGCCCTTATAGACACCAGAAATAGCACTAATGATAAAAATCAAAGTAATAAAGATGATTATCCAGAGTATTGTCTCTTGGGTTTTAGGAATGCCAAACAAGTGCTCCAAACCACCACAGATTTGGCTAACACCGAGACCAAGAGAGGTAGCCACCCCAGCAAAGGAAACAACCACAGAGAAACCATCAATAAACTTTCCAAAACATCCGTTGGTTCTTTTCTCCCCTACCAAAGGAGTCAGGAGGTTGCTCAACTGAGCGTTTTTTCCTTTACGGAACTGAAAGTATGCAATACCTAAACCTACTACGGCAAAGCACACCCACTGGGTGATACCCCAGTGAAGGTAACAAGTGCGGATAGAGAAGTCTATCGCCTCCATAGTACCAGACTCTATACCCACAGGGGGGGCTGCATAATGTGAAAGTGGTTCGGCAATACTCCAGAACACCAGCCCAATGCCAGTACTACCACAGAAGAGCATTGCGTACCAACTAAAGGTGCTGAACTCTGGTTTTTCATCATCTTTACCCAACTTCACCTTACCATACTTGCTCATAGCAATCCATAAGCAGAACCCGATAAAAGCTACGATGGACAGTATGTAGAGCCATCCGAAATAGTGGCTCACCCATTGCATGAAAACGCCAGATATTTCGCCCAATGTACTGCTATATACAGCACCGAAGACGATAACGCCAAACGCAATCAACAAAGTCCAAATAAAGACTTCGTTTTTCTTATAATAAGATGTCCAATCCATGCAAATACAGGTTTTTTATCTCTACTATTCCAATAATACAAACAGTCTGTTTTCCTAAGATCACGAATCCATTTAAAGAATGAAATCTTTCTTGTCAATACAAAATCCTTAAAATCTTTAACTTCTACCAATGCTGTAAAAGGAGTTTTCTTTATGCCATCTTCTGAAATACGTATTTCACCCTCTAATGTAGCTTTTGCCCACTCGTATGGCATATTTACGCCTCCATAAGTAAAGGCATAACTCCACGTCGAATTTCTGAAATTCACCTCAAGGAAATATAGTTCGTCATTCTTGTCAATGAGATACTCCACAGAAAAGATGCCGTTGAATTGAGCCTTTTCAAGAATTCTACATACTTGTTTATATACTATCTCATTATTAAAAGGAGTGAGTTCCATATAATTCCCATACATACCAGGAGCTACCCTCAGATAGGTTGTCTGAAAAGGAATACAAACATCTTTTCCATGATTAATGCAGAACCCATCTAAACAGAGTTCATTCTTTTTCTCAATAAACTCCTCAACCAGCAGGTCTTCACTTTCAATCGTCTCGTAAGCCTCAATCAATTCTTGTTCTGAATAGCAAATACGAACATCATTTTTCCATCCCCCTACAGCAGACACTTTTGCCTTTGTAATGACAGGATATCTCAACGAAGTTGGTAATTCACCACGCTTTACGATTTCTGTCTTTGGAATTTTGCAACCACATTCAACAGCAAGTTGACTGATTGCATCTTTATCCATATATCGAGAGACAATGCCTGCTTGGCCACCATCGAAGAAATAAAAATGGTTCTTCAATTCTTCATAATGACTGTCTAAACACATTTCTACATAATCATCGCAAGAATATAGAAATGGTTTTAACTCCTCTTTTCCATATAATTGTTGTAGGATACGATATCCTTCGTCTACGTCATCAACTATATGTACTTTTGAGGCATATCTACTATTTGGCACTAAACTTGGGTCTTTTACAAGTGTCTTATGAAGAATGACAATTGGAGATATTCCTTTCTCGCCCAAGCTTCTAACAACGCCAAGAGCATTGTAATGGTCATAACCAAATATTATAAACTTATGACTTCTCATTATCAACTTCAATATTGTTTACTTAACATTGCTATTTCAAAGAAACACGACAGACAAGAGGATAATGATCACTCAAGTTTGTTCTGACAATTCTAACGTCACTAATAACAAGTCCCTTTACAACTATATTGTCAAGCGCATAAGCCTTCACTGGAAACGTTTTTAGCGAGCCATTATTACCTATGGTATAGCCGCCATTCTTGAACAAGGAAAAATCCTGTGTATTCCAATCGCCACACATGATTACTCTTTCTTCGTCCCTGTATCTATTTAATAATTCAGAAATCTGAGACTGGCTAACAGCATTAGCACTGCTCGTGGTATGTGCACACACCAATTTTATCTTTATATTACCAATGTACAGATCACTTTCCAAATAGTAATAGTTTTCTGCCCTCGGCATCTTTTCTGCAATAGTCTTACTAATTTCGAACTTCCTTTGCTTTACCCTTTTTAATTTGAGTCTACTAAATATAGAATTACAGCTATAGCCAAGAAGCGGGCCAATTTCAGAATAATCATAGTCGCCAAAGAACAAGTCTTTTGTTATCTGATCTTTCTTATTCCTATCAGAGAAGAAAATTTCGCTATACTCATTGAGGCAAAGAACATCGGCATTTATTGAATCTTCGAGAACCTTTTTTAGCTCATCATAATTTGCTCTATAAGTTGAACTGTTAATCGTAGAACAAGTTTTCTCCCCTTTAGAGAAATGACCAATATTCCATGTGGCAATTGTATAACTCTTCTTTTCGATGTTTTCTGCCCAAGCAGAACAATGGATTGAGGATAAAAATAAAATAAAGGAGAATAAGCCGAATCGTTTTAAGATATCTGATATATTTTTCGACATAAAGACAATAGATATTATAGCCTATAATATGTTTGAGTAACCTCTGGAGGAATAATGCGCTTTTCTTCTGGTGGTAACTCCATATAATTACCGTAATAATGCTTCAAGAATTCATCATATCCATTTATCACGTTAAACTCCATATCGCAGAATTGCATCTTTATACGCGATTCGTAATAAGCTTTAGGGTTATGCTCCTTTTCAGGATAATCCATGATACATAACTGACCACAAAAATCAGCACTGTCATAATCATAACTCTTTAACAATTGAATATGTTGATTCACCAGTTTTCTAATATCATATCTGTAATATAGAACCCTTTTAACTAAGCAAGCCACTAAATTTCTAAAAGAATAAGTATCGGATAACTTAAGATACCTACCAGTACGTAACCTATCAGCACGCTTCTTTATCTTCCGAATTTTCTCCACATGACTTAAAAACTCCGTTTCGTCAGAAGGCAAACCATCAACAGGGAAAATATCAATCCACAATCCTGTTGGACTGGTTGTCCAAGGACGATTTGTCTTTACTAAAGTGTGTTCATTATCACATACTCTTGCAAAAGGTTGAAAATTATCATAATCACCAGGCTTGTATAACTTATATCCATGAGATGACTTGTATTCTGAACAAAAACGTTCAAAATCAGGTCGAGGAATAATAATATCCAAGTCATCATCCCAGGGAATGAAGCCTTTATGCCTACATGCTCCTATTAGAGTACCATAAGCCAACGAATATTTAATTTGATGCGCTTCACAAAAAACATGAACATCTTTTAAGATATCCAAGGACGCCTTTTGAACGTCCACCAACGTCATTTCTTTCATACAAAACAAATAACAAGTTAAACAATACTACTTTATTCCGAAAATCTATCTTTTTTCATTTTAGTGGAACCAATATTTGAACTTATAATCTGGTTTCAAAAAAGTCTTACTAACAAACTTTGATAGTTTAAACATGAATTTCAAAAACCAGTCTGGAAATGGGCAACCATCTTCCCATTTCACCATCGTAACAGAATAATAATCAGCACCCTTTCCTGTTGGTTGGAATTGAACAAGCTTAAATCCAAATTTTAGATTTATTTTTATGACAGTTTTATTGTCCTCTGCGGTTGTGAAGAATTTCTTTTTTATACCCGTCTTATTTGCTTCATCCCATTTTATTTTTCTTAATCCTAAATAAACGTCAGTTCCACGATAATCTGGCAATATTCCATCATAACAGAAACAAATCACACTTCCATTCAAGCACCAACTCCTTACTTTAGAAATTACGTAACTTGCCGTCCCTACCACTTTATTATTATGTAATGCTACAAAACAATGTCCATCTTCTAACTTTCTTTCAAGTACTTCTGGAGTAACGTCAGAAAACAACATGTGAAACCCCTGTTTGTCGTTAACAACATTGGCTTTACGGATGCACTCACATACTTCCTCCCATGAAACCCATTCGGGTTTTTCCATAAATTGTATCTCGCTCATGGTCTTGTTTATAAAGCTATTAAATCCGTTACAACCATCGGCTTGGTCTTTAGCAGCATCGTTCCCCAACTAAGACCAAGACCAAAGGACGAACCCAATATAGTTGTCTCTTCCTTCCTCAGTTTTTCTGCAATTCTTGTCACCATCAAAGAGGGAATAGAGGCACCACCAAGATTACCAAACTCCTCCAAATTATAAGGCACCTTCTCCAAAGGTAGCTTCAACTTCTTCACCACACGATCCACTATCATCTTGTTGGCTTGATGAATCAGGAAGTAGTCAATATCCGTATTACGATCTATGTTGTAGTCTGCCAAGAACTGCTCCACCGACTTCGGGGGACGACTGATAGCAAATGAGAAGACGTTCATACCATTAATCATCGTATGATAGGGAGCCCGAATAATACCATTACCAAAATCCTCATATTCAAAGCTCTTTGGGGTAGCAGGATGACGGAAACCTCCATGCGGAGTCATCAAGGCATCGCCACCTTTTCCTAACGTATGGAAATCGATAATGATAGCATTGGCCGTTTTCTCATATTCCAATGCCAGAGCCGTACCGCCATCACCAAATAACGGTACACGGCTCTTATCCTTCATGGAGCCCATACGCAAAGCAGTATCACCTACGAGCAACAAAGCGCGCCTAATCTGACCTGTGGTTAACAGGTTGCCTGCCACCGTGATAGCATACATACAGCCACAACATCCCATCGGAATATCTACACAGAAGCAGTCTTCACTCAATCCCATGCGATCCTGTAACAGGCAGGAAGTCGGAGGGGTGCGGTAGTCACCTGTCACCGATTCAAAAACCAGCGCATCGATGCTCTCTTTTTCCCATCCGAGTTCTTCCAACAGTTTTTCTCCTGCTGCCTGACACATATCTGAGGCACACATCGTATCGGGAGCGATATGACGGGACTTGATACCAACGGTCTTGTCAAAGACTTCGGCCTCCTCTGGTGTAAACAGATCTATCTCAGCCGTTTTCACCGTGTGCTCTGGCACAGCCATTGACACACCAGCGATATTGACGTTCTTAATCTCCCAACGAGCCATATTTCAGTTTATAGTTTATAGTTGAGAGTTTAGAGTTCAACCTCGTATTTGGCGAGGAGTTCCTTACCTTTGGCGTAGGAAGTCATCTCCATGATGTCTTCGGGATCGAACATGACGTCGAAAGCTTCTTCAAACTCGGCAATCAAACTCAGCTGATGAACAGAATCCCATTCATCAACAGTATCCTTGCCATAGTTGTCATTTAACTCCTCGGCCTTCGCGCCGAACACATCAACAAATGCTTTGTTGTACTTTTCAATATTCTCCATTATATTTTTGTTTATTGTTTACAGTTTATAGTTTAAAGATGATTACTAAGTTGAGCATAAAGGGTTTTACCGGCTTCGTTTTTTGGAATCTCGGGGATGATACGTACTTCAAAGGATGAAGCAACTAGTTTCAGGCGATTGACCAGTTCTTCCTTCACTTGATCTTTGTAGTTTTCATTCGTCAGATAAACGAACATCTTTTCGTCAGTACCGACACAGGCACACTCCAAACTGGGGAACTTACCCTTGACAATACGCTCACACTCATCCAAGCCGACACGCATGCCAAAAAGTTTCAGGAAACGCCCCATCCTGCCAACGATATAATAACAGCCATCTTCATCGAAATAGGCTAAATCGCCAGTACGAATAAATCCGTGGCGTTCGTCACCTAATAACAAGTCTTCACGCTTTCGAGCATAGCCCATCGTCACATTCTTGCCACTATAGCACATCTCACCTTCTGTGTTAGGCGTGGTAATGGGATTTCCATCCATATCGATTAGTGAGAGTTTGGCATTAGGTACCGCAATACCGATACTGCCTACTTTCTCTATTGCCCATTTAGGTGGCAACCATGCCATACGGGCCGTACACTCCGACTGACCATAGGTGGCAATCCACTGCTTGCCATTGTCACGACAGAATTTAGCAAACTTCAGATTCAGTTCTTTAGGCATTCGCCCCCCACCCTGTGTCAACAAGGTCAGGTCGGGCAAATCCATTCGGAAGAAACGCATCAGGTTCAGAATCTCAAAACTATAGGGCACGCCCGTAAAGCTTGTTGCACGCTCATCTTTGATGAACTTCCAGAAGTTACGGTCGGTCATGCTGAGGTTCGTGATAAGCACTGTGGCACCTACAAAGAAATGACTGAACACCATCGATAGACCCATCGTATAGTACAACGGGAGTACCATCAGCGGACGGTCTTTCTCTGTCAGTTTGAAGAATGTCGAGATATTGAGAGCTGCAGCTTCAATATTCTCATATTGATGGCGGACTAACTTCGGACTACCTGTTGATCCTGATGTCGGCAACAGATGCGACAGTTCATCATTCATCGGGCAAGCCTCATGGCCAGTTCTCATTAAAGTATAGCCATAACAGGTGATGATAGCCTCATATTCGAAGCGGTTAGCCATACCTTCTGGCACACAAATGAAAGGTGGCTGATAACGTTCATACAGACTTTCATACAATCCTTCATCCAAATGGGCATTCAGAATCAACGGCACATTGCCCGCACAGATATTGCCAATCGTCCAAGCAATCCCACCAACATTATTCTCCACCAATAGGAAGAATAGTGAGCGTGCAGGCATCAGGTGCTCAACCTTCTCAGCAAAGTCTCGCAACTCACCATACGTCAGTTGCTGTCCCTGTGAGTCAATCGCCGCAAGAGCCTCCCCCTTCCACTTCTCTAAATTCAGTATCATTTTGTTTCTCGCACTGAAACGCAATTTATTATTCTCACACAGAAAACACAGAAGACACAGAAATTAATTAGCCACGCAATATATAGATTTAAGAATATCGTCGGTATTGAAATTGACTAGGATACCTAATCTTTTGTCAAGCAATCTTAGATAGGTTAATAACTGTTTGCCATAAACCTTCTTCATTTCCTCAACCGATTTCAGTTCTATAATAACCGCACCCTCAACTAATATATCTAATCGCAGCTCCGTTTTTAACACAATTCCTTTATAAATAACAGGAACTTGTTTCTGACGTTCTACCTTTAAACCTCTTTGTTCCAATTCAAAACACAGAGCTTCCTCATATACCGACTCCAACAAACCTGGTCTTAATGTTTTATATACGTCGTATATTGCACCACGAATCTGATATGATATCTCATTATTTGTCATGGGCCTGTACTATCTGTGTTTTCTGTGCTTTCTGTGTGACTAAATCGAGGCACAGCCATTGACTCCGAGTATCTCACCTGAAATATAACTTGCCCTGTCGGATGCCAAAAACGCACAGGCATTTGCCACATCCTCCGGAGTACCAAGGCGTCCTAATCCGATTCGTGAAATACGCTGGTCAATCTTTGCACCATCACTCTCATAGAGTTCAGCAAAACGTTCTGTCTTCACGATGCCTGGTGCTACCGCATTCACACGAATACCCTGCGGTGCTAACTCTTTTGCTGCCGACTTCGTAAATGATATGATGGCACCTTTCGTGGCAGAATAGGCAGACTGTCCGGGTGATCCTAACACAGCTGTTACAGAAGCGATGTTCACAATGGAACCACCACCTGTACGTGCCATCAGACGAGAACAGAGCTGTACCAATTCAATGACTGCTATCACATTGATGCGGAACATCAGTTCCGTCTCCTGTCGCACAATCATGCCAATCTTCTTGTTAAACACCACACCAGCATTGTTCACCAAGGCATCAATCCTTTTCTCAGCCTTAAAAATGGCCATAAAACTATTCTTGACAGCTGCTGCATCCGACACATCGAAATACATCGGGATGACACGGGTGTTATTTCTTTCAGCGCACTCCTTTGACCACTCATCCATCGAGCCTTCACGCAAGTCACAAGCATAGACAATGGCGCCATCGACAGCAAACTGTTCTGCGATACCCTTGCCTATACCTTGCGCAGCACCCGTAATGATACACACTTTATCCTCTAATAATCTTCCCATTAACTTTATTCTGAATTATGTTAATAGAGTGTTTTACCTCCATCTATAATTAATGAATGACCTGTGACAAAAGAAGAAGCATCAGATAGCAAATATACAATACCCAATGCAACCTCACGAGGCTCTCCATAACGTTTCATCGGATAGGTCTGCATGTCTTTCTGACGATCCTCCTCAGAATACGTCCCAGTTTTAACCAATCCTGTATTGATCATACCAGGATTAACACTATTGCAACGAATGCCACTCATAGCTGACTCCAATGCCACATTCTTCATAAACACCTGCAGGGCGCCTTTGGACGATCCATACATCGCATTCCCGAACGCAGTGGTATAAACGCCACCTATTGATACGGTGAAAACGATGGAAGAGTTCTTTGAGAATTTCTTCTTTCGCAACAGTCGTTGGGTCAAAAACATCGGTGCCATTGCATTGACAGACATGATACGACCTAAATCTTCACGATTAATGAATTTTACCGGAGCAGGTTTAGTTACCCCGGCATTGCTGACAAAGCCATCAAGTTTTTCTATCTCACCGACCAGTTTATCTAACTCTTCATCAGCAGTAAGATTGGCAACCACATAGCGATGAGCTTCCTGATTGTCCAATTGATCAAGAGTTTCTTTCAGACCATCTTCATTGATGTCTGTCAGTATGAGGTGAGCGCCAAGTTTAGAACACTCAATTGCTGTTGCTCTACCTATACCACCAGCAGCTCCAGTTATCAGAATAACCTTTCCTTCAAGGGAAAATGGATTATATCCTTCCATTAAGCCTTTGCCTTTACTGCGTTAAAAAGATCTTCCACAGTAGTAGAATTCCTGATGTCCTCACCTTTAAGTGTTACTTCATACTCTTCATCCACCATGGCAATTACTGAGAGAGCAATCAGAGAAGACCACTCATCCAGTTCCTTATACACGGTTTCAGCTTTAATCTCACTTGCATCAGTATCATCAAACTGCTGCGCAAAATTCTCAATAAAATCTTTTAATTCCATTGTTCAATTGTTTCGTTAAATTAAACACATATTTTAGTTCTTTGATTTTCAACAAATAGGCTCCTCCCACATACATCAGGATTCCAACGGCTATTCCAACAACTAATTGAACATAAACATTGTCAAGTATGTAAGTAGTCGAGAATACGGTAATAAACATTCCAAGAGACAAAGCCAAAGTTGGCAATAAATCTTTTATCAAAGTATATAAACTAATTTCCACCTGCCTACTGGTATAGAACATATTAACCAATAATGTCAAAATGGAAGATACAATACGGCCATAGCACATCACAACAATGCCAAAAGGAATTGTCCCCACCAAAAAAGCGATTGAAATAACTTTCTTTATTATCTCAGATTTCAGATACAGTTTAGACTTTCCTTTCACTTGAAGGACATTCATATTGATTGAATGAATAGGATAAAACATAAAGCTAAATGACAATGGAACCATCAAAATGGCTGCAAAATGCCACTTACTGCCAATTAAGGCATGAATAGTAGGAACAGAAAGTGCAGCAAGCCCACACATCAAAGGAAACACGCCAAAAGCTATCACACGTGCCAATCGGCGATAAACCTCTGAAAGACGCTCATTGTCGTCTTGTATCGTGCTCATTATAGGATAGGTAACCCTACTGATGATACCTGAGAGATTGCTGGATGGAAAATTGGCAATGGTCTTGGCTTGCGTGAAATGCCCAAGGCTTGCTGTCGAGAAAAACTTGCCAATAAATATTTGGTAACTATTTTGGTAAAGAGTTTCCAAAACGCCTACTATCATTATACTAAACCCAAACAAATAGAGCTCCTTAAATGACTTCCACGAAAACACCAACACAGGACGCCAAGTGGAATAATACCATAGCAGAAGTGTGTTAAATAATGAATTTGACAGGGACTGAATTACTAAAGCCCAAACACCTGCCCCTTTTATAGCAGATGCAATACCCAGCACACCAGACAAGACAGCTGCTATAGTCGTTGCTTTTGCCTGGGTCTTAAAATTAACCGATGCCGTATAAAGCGCACGCTGGATAACCGAGAAAGAGTTAATGACAATGACAACACACAATACTCGCATCAGCACAGTCAATTGGGGTTCATTAAAGAATGAGGCCACCCAAGGAGCTATGGCATAGAATAACAGATAGACTAAAAGACTCGTAACTGTGCTAAAATAGAAAACAGTACTATTATCTACATCACTACGATCCTGCTTCCTAATTAAAGCCAATGAAAATCCAGTCTCGATTAAAGACTGAGATACGGCAATAAACACTACGAGCATGCCTATAAGACCGAAATCGTCTGGTGTCAGAATATTGGCGAGAACCAGGGTCACCAGGAAATGCACCCCTTGCATGGAAAAGCGTTCCACGCTACTCCAAAGAACTCCCCTTATCGTCTTTTTCCCTAAATTGTCCGCCATTATAACGTTTTCAGTTTAAATCGATACAAGGAACAAGCAATGAATGACATAAAATAAGGGAATGGGCAATAGAAAAACCATGCTCGATGAAGCATAATCATCAATAAGGACAAGAATAATGATATTTTTAACAAAAGAGGTGCACCAACTAATGTAGTCAAAGAGATAAGAATGATAAGCCCCAAACCAATAAAACCCATTTTAACAATAAAACCTCTATAATCTGATAACACAATGTCGCGGTCACCTTCGTCGCCTACCAGTTTCTGTTCAAAACTCATCTGATTATATACTCTCATGCCCAGATTATTTGCCCTTTCATCAAGCGCATCTTCCAAAGAACCAGAACTATCATACGCGTCCACGACCTTTTCCATATTACGCTCATACGCCAAATAATATACCATATCCTGCATATCCCGCGGCAATACTTTATAGACTATGAGACCCATAACAATAGTACATACAAGATATAAAAACGCCTTCTTCCAATTTACTATAAAGTTCCAGAATTCCGTAAAAAGCAGCATCAGGAAGAAAGTTGAAGAAAAAGTGAAAATGGCTCCAATGATTATTGCCGGATTAATCTTCCTATGTGTATATCGGTCTATCAAATATACAAAACCTAAAACAATTGAAAAGTGTCCAGGCTCTTCCATCATACCACATGCACGGCTAAACAAAAACCCGATACCATTCAGTTCCGGAAAAATACCATACACATTATAAAAGTCACCCCTGTTGACATGAAGTGCAGACTGAGGACCTAACTCAAAATGTGGAATACCAGCAGTCAGACCCACATAAGATAGAACTGTTATTATCGTAGAACCGATTGCAAAAAAGATGACAACTTTCCGAAAAACATCATAGGTTCTCTTTAACAAGTCGTTTGGCCAGAACAATATACACAAAAAAGGAATATTTGATATGATCACAGACAGATAGGCGATCAAATGATCTTGCTTCAAAGTCGCATAG
Organism: uncultured Prevotella sp.; assembly: GCA_905233825.1. Taxonomy (GTDB): domain Bacteria; phylum Bacteroidota; class Bacteroidia; order Bacteroidales; family Bacteroidaceae; genus Prevotella. The sequence continues at coordinate 44,893 of CAJOFE010000007.1, forward strand.
ACCATATATAGAAAAGCCAAGATTGCAATCCATCTTCTTTCCTTTGTAACCTCATGTTGCCTCATTAAAAAAGAGGCTGCAATAATAACCATTGTTGCTACAATACGAATAACGGGACTGAATGAGAACCAAGCAACAATGGAGTTCATCCCATATAATAGCCATAGGACAGCAAAATATGGTGCCCATTTTTTTATTCCTACAGTTCTCTTTATTACTGAAGAATTCCCTGTTATCTCTATTTCAGATTCCATTCAACTGTTATTTAACTAAAGCCGTATCAAGCCCCTCTCGCAGCTATTCGTAATATTCCTTGTACCATTGAGCGAAAGCGCTCAAGCCCTCACGCAGGGTAGTCTTCGGAGTGAAACCGAAGTCACGCTCGAGGGCGGAGGTATCGGCGAAGGTGGTGGGCACATCGCCAGGCTGCATGGGAACGAGCTGCTGATGCGCCTCAAAGTCGTCATCCAGAGGCAAGACGCCTGCCCTCTGCAATTCCTGGTGCAAGATGTTCACAAAATCCAACAGGTTCTCTGGCTGGCCACCACCGATGTTATACACGGCATAGGGAGGAATGGGTAATCCGTCGTCGCCCTCCTTGCGCTCAGGAGCACCCTGCATCACGCGAACGACACCCTCGACGATGTCATCTATGTAGGTGAAATCTCGGCGACAGTTGCCGTAGTTGTATATCTGGATGGTCTCGCCCTTCAAAAGCTTGTTGGTGAAGCTAAAGTACGCCATGTCAGGACGACCAGCAGGGCCATAGACCGTGAAGAAACGCAGACCTGTGGTAGGGATGTTGTAGAGCTTACTATAGCAATGCGCCATCAGCTCGTTGGTCTTCTTCGTCGCGGCATATAAGCTGACGGGGGTATCGACCTTATCCTCAACGCTGAACGGCACCTTCGTGTTGCCTCCATAGACGGAACTACTACTGGCATAAACCAAATGTTTAAGTCCTCCTCGGTTTTCCTGCTTAGAGGACAGATGACGACAAGCCTCAAGGATATTATAGAAGCCCATGACATTGCTCGCCATATAAACATCAGGGTGCTCAATGCTGTATCTTACCCCCGCCTGAGCCGCCAGATTCACCACCACATCGAAGTGGTACTGTTCAAAAAGATCATCAACCGTTGGCTTGTCAGCGATGTCGCCCTTGACAAACACCCATGAACTTGAAGAACTTATATTCTCAATTTCTTTGATGCGGTACTCCTTCAGGGATACATCATAGTAGGCATTCATATTGTCGATGCCCACGATGGTGGCACCCTGTAAGTCCTGCAACAGGCGTTTCACCAGATTGCTGCCAATGAAGCCAGCACTACCAGTGACCAGAATGACTTGATGATCTAATGATATTTTTTCCATGCATTCGTCTTTTGAACGCAGATGACACGGACTGAACGGATGCTTTATTTTTCTATGAGACAGGCTTCTTGGTTTTGGCTTCGCGGACCTTATTGATGAAGGTGCCAAGGATGGCTGGACAGTCAGGATGTGTCTTCCGATAGGCTTTAGCGGCATCGCGGAAGCGGGGATTACGAGTATAGACGAACAAAGCAAGCTTCATGTAAGCCTGTGTGTCGGACTCCTCGTCGCTCGACCACCCCATCAACAGCGATTGATAGTGCTCGCAAAGCTCAGCCTCGCCAAGCATGGTGGCACAAATGAGCATTAGGGAGGTGAAGCGCTGACGATCGTCCTCGTCGTCTATCTGAATATTGGCGTAAGCAAGGAAACGGTTCAAGCGGGGATAGTTGTGGCGCATCTTCTCAGCGGCATTCTTCTCGAAATAATGACCGAGGATAGTGGCCACCTGTTTCTCCATATTGCTGATGAGATTGCCTGTGAGGAGCCGCTCGGTGTCGTTATCGGCAAAGATGACGTCACCATCGTGCAGATCCTCGAAATTGACGCTCTTAGTCTGTCCCAAGATATTGACTGCTACGACCATCGACGCCCTGCCTTTCTTCAGACGGATGCGTTCTATCTTGCCCTGTTTGCCTCGCCAATCATCGATGAGTAGCGTGACACGGTCACCAACCGCCATCTCGCCAAGATGCTCTACCGGCATGCCGAAGAACACCTTCAACTGGCGGTTCATGATGGTGGCACGAAGCTGTTGAAACTCTTCGTCGGAAATCATAATCTCCTTACCACCCCTGTCACGATAGTGACGAAGATGGATATTTGACGTCCTGTTCCATTCAGACTTCAGGATAGCATGGAGTCGCTCTTCAGAGGCTCTGACGAACACAAAGTGATGGAAGATGCTGCGAACTTCACTATCCACATCGGGACGCATGAACAAGAAGGGGACAAAGAACTCGAAGGGCTCAGGGGCACTTGTCGTCTCCCGTTCTTCCCTACTCATCAACTCACCACGGCTCTCACGATGGAGCATGGTTTCAATCCAGCTGGGCTTGAGATGTACCATCACATACCACCGCTGATTCTTGTTCTTTTTGTTGTCTATCTGTTCATGCATAGATACTTCTTCTCCTTGTCCGTCCAAATCGTAATCTGGCGGAATAACACAGTTTAAATGTTTGAAAACAAACATCTTGTCCAATGGCACCAACACCTTGATGGAGTCCTGAGAAACTTACTGAGAAGCATCTCTTCCGAGGCTGGTTTACCTGTCTTGATACACACGCATCCTACGCGTATTTATATACATGCGCGCGAAATCGGGTGCAAAGGTACGATTTTTTTTTCACATACCTTATATATAATGAGTATTTTTTTGATTTTTATATTAAAAACGGAAAACAGGAACGAGGACTTACCTGTCTTTCAAATCGTTCATGGTATGCTGGAGCATGGCTTTGCTGACCTGAAGCATGCGGTCGGCATCCGGGCTCTGGGTGACGATGAAGCGCTGGGCATCGAAATCATAAAGGACATGGCCGGTGGAGTCGATGAGCCATTGCGCATTATAATAGTTATGGACGGCCGTAGGATAGGTGTAGGTACGGGAGAGTACATCGCGACTGAAAGTAAAATCATCGTGGGGCAGGCCCAGCTGTCCTAACAAGGTGGCGGCGAGGTCGCTCTGGTTGCAGATGACATCGATGGTACGAGGCTCACGAACAGCGCCTCCTATCCAGAGCATGGGGATATGGTTTCGCTCCTGCGGATGAGACCGATCAATCTGCTGATAGTTGATGCCGTGATCGGCCGTCAGGATGATGAGTAGATTCTGCCAAGCGGATGTCGCCCGTACTTGGTTGACAAACTCAAACAGGCAGTCGTCTAAATAGGCAAAGGCATTGAGGATCTCGTCATCATAGCGATGCAAGGGCACGTCCCACGGCTCATGGCTGGAGAGGGTGGAGAAACCCAAAAGACCCTCCCCAATCCCCTCCCTGCATAGGGAGGGGGGAAGGCACTTGATTTGCGACAATAATGTCTTAAAGGTGATGTCATCACGAACGCCCCATTTGGCGCTGTTACGCTCGGCGGCATCAAAATCGTCCATGCCTGTGAGGTGCTCCCAGCCTGTAGAGATGAGGTAACTGCGCATGTTGGTGAAGTTGATGTCGCCACCATAGAGGTAGCTGGTGTGATAGCCATTTGCCTTCAGCGTACGGGCAATGCTGGGCAGATTGCGGCTCTTCTCGGGCATCTTCATTACCGAGACATTGGGGAACGACGGGTAACCGCTTAGCGCACAGACGGTTCCACGGTCAGTACGCCATGAGTTGCCATAGCACTGGGTGAAGCAGATGCCCTGTTGTTTCAGTTCCTGCAGGTGAGGCATCACATTGGCGAATTGCTCGCCTGCGCTCTCCAAAAGAATGATGACAATGTTAGGGCGCTGTGTGGTGAGTAAAGTGTCAGGATCAAGTGACTCTGTTGTAAAAATATTTTCTACCAGTTGCTGACACCCATCGTCATCCATAAAGTCATATTGCGACACGTCGCCCAATTGGTGGCTAGCAGAATAGAGGAAACTGAAAACGGGGTTTACTGCCGCATGGTTCAGGAACTGGTTCTGCGAGAAATACACCTGTCCGATGTTCGTTGTCGATTCGCTCAGTCCACCCCGGATTCCGATAACCATCAAGGGTACAAATAGCATCCATAATGCTGTTTGTGCGACTTTTCGACCGAACGACTGGCGATGGAAGAGGGATTTACTGTTAATCAAATTGTAAACAAAATAGACACCTATCGTGACTATTGCCAATGCCAATAGTCTGACCAGCAGGTAGCCCACGCTGACGCTCTGCGTGATGCCCTCGGGCTGACTGAGATATTGCAGGCAGGAGGCATCGAGCTTGAAGCCCCAGAACTCGTAGAGGCTGGTATCAGCGACAAATGCTAATGCAAAAGCAAAAGCCACGATGGCGTAATAGCCTTTTAGCACCCATCCAGGCACCTTCACCCATACCGACAGCATGCAGACGAGGAAAGGCACGATGAGGAAATAAAGGGCCGTGGAGAGGTCGAGCGACAGGCCATGTCTTAACACATCCAGCATATCTGAGAAAGCAACCTCGTGCCCTGCCCCATTGCAGAGCACGAACACCACCTTGGCCACGATGAAGATCAGCACCGTCACCAAATATGTCTTCAGCAGATACTTAAATATTGATGCCATGTTCGTTCTTCACCTCGTCCATCACGAAAGTGCTCTCTAAAGAGCCTAGGCTCTCGATGGCACCCAGCTTATTGAGCACAAACTCCTGATACTGTTTCATGTCGCGGGCACGGATCTTCAGCAGGTAGTCGTATTCGCCACTGGTGTTGTAGCACTCCGTCACCTCGGGAATGCGCTGGATGCGGCGCACGAAGGCCTCGGCTATCTCGCGATTCATCTGCTTGAGCTTTACCTTGCAGAACACCAGTAGTCCCTGCCCTAGCCTGTCGGGGTCGAGCACGGCCACATACTTACGGATGATGCCCTTGCGCTCCATCCGCTTCTGCCGTTCAAAGACTGGCGTAGGCGTCAGGTGTACGGCATCAGCCAACTCCTTCGTAGTCAGCTTCGCATTGCGTTGTAACGTGCGAAGTATCTGCAGATCGATGTCATCAAGTTGTTCCATCTTTTACCTTATCATTTATACGACATGATGCCAAAATGCAGAACGAATCTACGGAATGGCGCTGCAAAATTAGACAAATTTTCCAAGTCTGCCAAATTTTGCAGAGGTTTAGGGCAGAAATTAGGATGAATTAAGACTGATTTTTGTTTTTGGCACGGATTGACAACGCTGACGATAACCTTGACGTAAAATATAGGCACGGATTGACGCGGCTTTTTGAGGCGTTGACGTACAATTCTCTTTTGTGTTAAATATTCGTAATTTGTGTTAAACGGTCAGCTGCCTCCTTTCTCAAACGAGCGAGCCGCTATTTTAAAAAAGGAGGGCGCTAATTTCAACGAGCGACGTGCTTTTTTCGTTTTAGAGCCTCCTAAATCTTTTTTGCTACATTCTATCTTTTATAGGAAAGAAATTTGGGGAAATTTTGACTGCGTATGGTGGTGTCTTGAAATAATTAATCATAATTTCCCTAAATTTCTTTCTATAAAAACGAAAGGCATTTTGCAGAAAGGAAAGAATTGTGTAACTTTGCACGCAAATTGCGTGCGAGTCTGCTTACGCTCGGCAAATTGAGCATACTCTTTTGCCCTTGCTGAACCGCAGCCTTGAAGGCCAAAAGCCTGCGAGTCTGCTCACACTCGGCAAAATGAGCCAACTCTTTGCCCTTGCTGAATCGCAGACTGGCAGGCCAAAAGGTAAAAAGATTAAAAGTGCAATCATGAAAAAGACTATCCTTTCTTTGGCCCTTTGCCTCTCGGCAACGGCCATTAACGCCCAGACCACGGTGAAGGGCGTACTTGTAGATCAGACACTTGGCGAGGGCGAGCCCTACGCCACTGTGCGCATTATCAAAGAGGGCAGCGAGAAGCCCGATGCCGCTTTCCTCACCGATGTAGAGGGACGATTCAGCCACCAGGTGAATGGTCGTGGCAAATACGACATCGTGTTCAGCAGCGTAGGCAAAGAAGACCTGCACCGGAGCATCGAACTGACAGGTAGCGGCACGCTCAACCTCGACACATTATATATTAAAGAGAACGCCACAGCCTTGCAAGGTGTGGAGATTGTGGCCCAGAAACCATTGGTGAAGATGGAGGTGGACAAGATGAGCTACAACGTGGCCGAAGACGACGATGCTAAGGCCTCGACCGTGCTCGACATGCTGCGCAAGGTGCCTATGGTCACCGTTGACGGACAGGACAACATCTCCGTGAACGGCTCCTCGTCGTTCAAGGTCTATGTGGATGGCAAGCCCAACGTGATGTTCTCGTCGAACCCCTCGATGATTTTCAAAAACATGCCCGCTGTGGCTGTGAAGAGTATTGAAGTGGTGACCAATCCTGGTGCCAAGTACGATGCCGAGGGTGCAGGCGGTGTGCTCAACATCGTGCTCAACAAGGAGGCTATGGGTGGTGGAGCCGGTGCTTCCAACATGAACGGCTACAACGGCACCCTGCGCGCACAGGCAGGCACCACCGGATGGGGTGCTGGTGGTTTCTTCAGCGGACAACAGGGAAAGTTCTCGTACAGTGCCAATGTGATGCAAAGCTATATGAAGCCCGGTACGCCGAAGGTGAACATCGAGATGGAACAGGCTGGCATGAGCCAGACCACCGAGAGCCGTACCGAGACAAAACTGCCTTTCACCATGGGAAGCCTCTCGCTGGGCTATGACATCGACTCTGTGAGTACTCTGGGCCTCTCGGCCGAGCTCACCAGCATGGACATGAAGAACACGGGACGCACCGTCACGTCACTCAACGTTGGCAACAATTCCTTCTCCTACGGCAATGACCTCATCATGAAGAACCGTCAGACGCAATTCAGCGGAAGCCTCGACTACCAGCGTTTCTTCAATCCTGAGCGCACCAGCTGGCTCGCCCTGACCTATCAGCTGAGCTACAGCCCCACGCATAATGAGCAGCGTAATGACTTCGATGCTGTTCCCGGTCTGCCCATCGACATCACCGACCGTTTCTCCGACGACCATGAAAAGACCACCGAGCATACTTTCCAAACTGACTATACCACACCGCTCAGCGCTACGAACACCCTGAACCTCGGTGCCAAGTTCATTCTGCGCCGAGCCACCAGCGATGCCAGCTACTACCTGGCCGATGTCTATAATCAGGCCATGAGCATGGACTATGAGCACAAGAACCGCATCGGTGCCGCCTATGCCGAGTATGAAAGCAAATGGGGCAGCTTCGGTGCCAAGGCCGGACTGCGTTACGAGCATACCTGGTTAGACGTGGCGTATAAGCTGGGCAACGGCCAGGACTTCACCACCGACTATGGTAACCTGGTACCCTCTGCCAGCCTGAGCTACTCGCTGGCACCCACCACCAACCTCGGCATGACCTACAACATGCGCATCTCGCGTCCTGGCATCACCTATCTGAACCCCTATGTCGATCGTTCGAGCCCCACAGCCCTGACCTACGGTAACAGCGACCTCGACGTGGAGAAGACCCATAACGTGGCAATGGTGTTCAACCAGTACAGCTCGAAGCTGATGATGAACCTGAACCTGAGCCATAACTTCACCGACAATGCCATCGAGCAATATACCTTCGACGACGGACAGTACCTGAACACCACCTACGGCAACATCGTGAAGCGTCACCAGACGGCCCTCAACGGTTACGTGAACTGGCTGGCCCATAAGAACACCCGTGTGTTCATGAACGGTGGCATGAGCTATGTGGATTTGCGCTCTGACCAGTTAAACTACAAGAACAACGGTTGGCAGTATAATATTGTGGCTGGCGTACAGCAGACATTACCCTGGAGCATGACGCTGGGCACCTACCTCATCAGCCAGTCGAAGACCTATACCCTGCAGGGATGGACGGGCGGCATGGACCTGTTAATCGGCATGCTCACGAAGACCTTCTTCGACGATAAGCTGACTCTGGGTCTGCAAGGACTGACGGGCCTCAGCGACGGTGGCTGTCTGAAGATTGAGACGATGAGTCGCGGTCAGGGTTTTGTGAACCACACCAACATCAGCGTGCCTATCTACAGCCTTACCTTCACCGTGAGTTACTCCTTCGGCAACACGAAGCGCCAGATGCAGCAGCAGATGCAGCGCCAGACACGCGTCGAGAGCGACTTCATCGAGCAGAAATCACAGGGCGAGATGATTCAGGGCGCAGGCAGTATGACGAATTAAAGGAAAAAACTTGCAGGGACGGACAAAAATGTGTAACTTTGCGGCGTAATCGCAATCTGGCACAAGAATTGATAATAATAGTTTTTAATATATGAACAAGGTAATTACAACTATTCTGGCGCTGGCTGCCACCACAGCCATCAATGCCGCGAGCGTGACGCTTACGGTGAAAGACACGCGCTATCAGACGGTGACAGGTTTCGGCGCTGCCTGCTGCGACGGAGCCATGTGTCCCTTTGGCAACGACACGAACCCCGTGAAACTGCTCTATGGGCCTACATCGAAGATCGGACTGAACATCATGCGTATGGAAATCTCGCCGAACTTCATTGGCGACGTTATTGTGCCTGAGTGGAACAACTGGGACTCGCCCTACGACTGGAAAGGCTCGTTGCCTTCGGCCAAGATTGTGAAGCAGCGTGGCGGCATTGTCTTCGGCACTCCCTGGTCACCCCCAGGCGAATACAAGACCAACGGTTCGGCCCAGGGTGGCAACGCCGATAATCAGGGTAAAGTGAAGGCCGAACTGCGCGAAGACTGCTACGATAAGTTCTTCCCCTGGCTGAACACCTTCTTGGCCTACATGAAGAAGAACGGCGTCAATGTTGATGCCGTGTCCATCCAAAACGAGCCCGACTGGTGGGTCAGCTACTCCGGTTGCCTCTACACACCCGAGCAGCAACTGAAGCTCGTGAAAGAGAACGCCCACATGCTCGACCGCGAAACCTATCCCGGCGTGCGCCTCATCAGTGCCGAGCCTTTAGGCTTCGACCCGAAATACAGCAACAAACTGCTGAACGACAGCATAGCTCGCCAGCAAATCGACATCATAGCGGGTCACATTTACGGACACCCACCCTTGGGCAACCTGAAGAGTGCTTCCATCCTCGCCAACAAACACGGCAAGGAGATCTGGATGACAGAGCACTCCACAACTGATAATATCGGTGCACGTCTGCCCAGCTGGCACGAGCAGCTCATCTTTGCCGAGGAGCTCAACGAGTGCATGTTAGCAGGCTGTACGGGTTACATCTATTGGTATATGCGCGCCCATTGGGCCTTCGTTGGTACAGGTGAGCCCATCGAGATTGATGGCAAGAAAGTCAGCATCCCTGGCAATACCAAGAACAAGCTGCTGCCTCGTGCCTATGTCTTGTCGCACTTCGCCAAGCATGTGACAGGCTCCACCCGCCTTGCCACCACTCCGACCAAACTGACCGGAGAGGGTGCTGCCATGGAGTATTCGGCCTATATCAAGGGCGACTCGCTCATCGTCATGGCTATCGACACCACCAAGACGGCCTACGACCTGAAACTCACGCTGCCCATGAAAGTGAGCAGCGGCGTGCACCTCCTTTCCACCGGCAATGAGACAGAGAACCTCTGCCAGGAACAGCCCATCGTCATTGATGAGCCTACAGATAATCTGGTCCTCAACATGCCTGCACGCAGCCTGAACACCTATATCTTCATGATCGACCAGGGTAGTGCAGCCATCAAGGACCAGCATCAGACCGTAGATGCAGGACCCGCCGTCTATTACGACCTGCACGGACGCCGGCTTGATACCCCTCACGGCCTTTGCATTGAGCGACATGCCGACGGATCTTCGAGGAAGGTCTATCTGAATGATTAGGAGAAAGGAGCTAGGAGTAAGAAGTAAGGAGAAAGGAGTAAGGAATGGCAGTAGCAAAACTCATCAGTCAGCCTGAGCAGGAGCGGCAGTTCTCCTTCGAGGTGCTCCCCCCACTGAAGGGGACGGGAACCGACGGGTTGTTTCGTGACATTGAGAAGCTGTGCGAGCTGAAGCCCGCATTCATCAATATCACCACCCATCACTCTGAGTATATCTACCGCGAGTTGAGCGACGGGCGTTTCGAGCGTCTGCGCCAGCGTCGCCGTCCAGGCACCATCGCCGTGGCTGCTGCCATCCAGCAACGCTTCGGCGTGACGGTGCAACCCCATGTCATCTGCAGTGGTGTCACCGTAGAGGACATTGAATATGAGCTGCTCGACCTGCAGTTCCTGGGCATCACCGACCTGCTACTGCTACGTGGCGACAAGGCCAAGGACGACCGTACCTTCCAGCCCACGCCAGGCGGGCATGCCCATACCACCGATCTCATCCGTCAGGTGCAGCGCTTCAACGAAGGCTTCTTCGCCGACGGCTCGCCCATCAAAAATCCTGGGCCGAAGTTCGACATTGGCGTGGCCTGCTATCCTGAGAAGCACGAGGAGGCCCCCAACATGGAGAGCGACATGCACTGGCTCTTGGAGAAGCAACGCTTAGGGGCGCAGTATGCTGTGACGCAGCTGTTCTTCGACAATCAGAAATACTTCGACTTCGTGGAGCGCGCCCGCGAGATGGGTATCACTATCCCTATCATCCCTGGCATCAAGCCATTAGCCAAGCTCTCACAACTTAGCGTCGTTCCTCGCACGTTCCACTGTGACATTCCCCAGCCACTGGCCGAGGAGATTGCCAAGTGTAAGACAGATGACGATGCCTGTCGCTTAGGCATCGAGTGGACTACACAGCAGTGTCGCGAGCTCTATGCCCACGGCATCAACGATATCCACTTCTATACCATGGGCGCTGTTGATGCTGTCGTAGAAATCGTGAAGGAATTAAGAATTAAGAGTTAAGAATTTAGAGGTATCGGCTATGCCGAGTAGAAAGGTTGAAGTAAAGAATTAAGAAGTATCGGCTTCACCGAGTAGGAAGGTTGAGGTAAGATGTCATTATTATGCATTGGAATGAGGTCATAGGACAGGAGGAGGTGCGCGAGCGCCTGTTGCAGATGGTCAGCGAAGACCGTCTGCCTCATGCCATCATGCTCTGTGGCCCCAACGGCGTGGGTAAGCTGGCACTTGCCGTTGCCTTTGCCAGCCATCTGCTTGGCGAAGACAATGCGATGGTCAAGAACCTGCAGCATCCTGACCTGCATTTCACCTATCCCACCATCAAACTGCCATCGATGGGTGCCGACCACATGCCTGTCAGCGACGACTTTGCACGCGAGTGGCACGAGCTCATCATGCAGGGACCCTATTTCTCCATGGACGACTGGCTCACGGCCATCGGTGCCGAGAACCAGCAGGCCATCATCACTGCCGGCGAGAGCGACGAGCTGGTGCGCAAGCTCAGCCTGAAAAGCAGTCAGGGAGGCTATAAGGTGAGCATCATCTGGCTGCCTGAACGCATGAATATCCCCTGTGCCAACAAGCTGCTGAAGCTCATCGAGGAACCACCACAGCAGACCGTCTTCCTGATGTGCTGCGAGGACCCCGACAAACTATTGGAGACCATCCGTAGCCGTGTGCAGCGCATCGATGTGAAGCGTATTCCAGAAGACACCCTGCAACAGGCACTCATCGAGCGTCGAGGTATCGACGAGCAGCAGGCCCGTCGCGTGGCCCGTCTGGCAGGCGGTTCCTGGCTGCGAGCTATGGAGGAGCTACAGGCAGGCACCGAGAACGAGCAGTTCCTCGACCTCTTCATCCTCCTTATGCGACAGGCCTACAAGCGCGACGTGCGCAGTATGAAAGGATGGAGCGAGACGATGGCCGCTTTCGGACGTGAGAAGCAGAAGCGTTTCCTCAACTATTTCCTCCACATGGTGCGCGAGAGCTTCGTCTATAACTTCCACCAGCCGGAGCTTACCTATATGAGCCAGTCAGAGGAAAACTTCGCCCGTAACTTCGCCCGTTTCATCAACGAGGCCAACGTCCTGCCTATCACCGACCTCATCAACCTCGCCATCCGCGACATCGGCCAGAATGCCAATGCCAAGATTGTCTTCTTCGACCTGGCTCTACAGATGATTGTCCTGCTTATCCAGAAATAAAAACGGCATCTTCAGGCTTTGAAGATGCCGTTTGTCTTTTTTCCTGCGCTTATGCGTCTTTACCCGTGAGATTATCGACGGCATCGCGAGCCTGGTCGTTCAGGTTCACGTTACGCGTGGTCTTAGCCTCGAAGGTGCCGGCACGCATGATGTCAGCCATATCAACTCCCGTAGCAGACTTCAGCACGTCGAAGGCCTGCTTGATGGCGACGGGCACATTGCCGCTCATGGCGCTGATACCTTGACCATCGCCGCTGTAGATGTTCACATCCTTGATGGCGCTAATGGGCTTGGCGACATTCTCGACGACCTGCGGCAACACCTCAATCATCATCTGCATGACGGCAGCGTTGTTGTACTTCTTGTAAGCCTCAGCCTTCTTGTCCATAGCCAGAGCTTCGGCCTCACCCTTCTTTTGGATGGCGTAGGCCTCAGCCTCACCCTTGGCCTTGATACCGATGGCCTCTTGCTCCAAGCGGTAACGGGCAGCATCTGACTCGGCATTCTGTGCCAATGCGCGCTGCTCGGCCTCGTACTTCTGGGCCTCAGCCACACGCTTGCGCTGCTCGAGGTCGGCGGCAGCGTTCTTCTCAATCTTGTACTTGTCGGCATCGGCCTGCTTCTCAATCTCGGCTGCCAGCTGGTTCTGCTTGATCTCGATCTGCTCCTTCGAGAGGATCTGCTCGCGCTTGGTCTTCTCAATCTCGGCCTCGACAGTCTTGATGTTGATGGTCTTCTGCTGTTCCTGCTGCTGGATGGCATAAGCGGCATCGGCATCAGCCTGGACTGTGTCGGCCTCACGTTTCAGGGCAGCACGCTTCAGGGCCAGGTCGTTGTTCTTCACAGCGATGGCGGTGTCGGCATCGACACGAGCATCGTTGGCATCCTTGTCGGCCTTCGACACCTCAATCTTCACGTCGCGCTCGGCAACGGCACGGTTGATGGCAGCATCTTTCTTGATCTTTGCCGTATTGTCGGCACCGAGGTCTTTGATGAGTCCTTCGCGGTCGGTGACGTTCTGGATGTTACACGAGATAATCTCAATACCCAGCTTGGCCATATCGGGCTGAGCCTTCTGCATCACCTGATCGGAGAAACCATCGCGGTCGGTGTTCAGCGAGCGCAGGTCGAGGGTGCCAATGATCTCACGCATGTTACCCTGCAGCGAGTCCTGCAACTGCTCGGCAATCTCGGAAGGTGCCATGTTCAGGAAGTTCTTCGCAGCCAGACGCGTGCCCTCGTTGTTGGGTGTGACGCGAATCTTGGCCACAGCATCGACATCAACGTTGATAAAGTCATTGGTAGGCACACTCTCCTCAGTCTTGATATCGACGGTAATCTGTCCGAGATAGACCTTGTCGAGACGCTCAAGGAAGGGAATGCGGAAACCACCCTTACCAATGAGCACTCGGGGCTGCTTGGACAGACCAGAGATAATGAAGGCGAACGAAGGGGGAGCCTTCACGTAGGAGATGAAGATAAAGAACGCGAGGGCTGCTGCCCCCAGGACAATCCAAAAATACATTTCTTCCATAATCGTACTAGTTTAAACCTTGTTGAGAATGAGAGAGCAAATGTAATGCAAAAACCTGAAACGGCCAAAGCGTTTCTGCTTTTTAACAATATATTAACGATGAGGGGAGGAAGGAGGAAGGAGGAAGTTATCGGGTGAGCGAGAACTTCAGAGAGAAGCCGAAGTCCTGCGTGGTGGTGGGATAGCTGCTGGAGGAGAGCAGCGGGTTGTTAGTCTGACGGTCGTAATAGGCCGTGAGGGTGAGGAATCGCGACAGGGTATAGTCGGCAGCAAACGATATCTTCAGTGCCGAGTTGCCACTGCTGGCTGAGCTGACGCCCGTAGCAATATCGCGAATGATGGCAGCCTCCTTGCGGAAGGAAACATCGAGGCGGGTGTTCAGGTCGTGATTCACGCCAGTTGACCGGCGATTTGACGTTCTGCTATTCGACGATTGCTCTTCGTCGTTCTTGCTGCCCTTCTTGCTGCCTTTCACCTTGCGACTGCTGCCAGAGCCGAAGAGATTGAGATTACTGATCTTATAGCCTAAGCCAACGACCCAGTCCTTGGAGCGTGTCTCGTTGAGCTGTACGCTGGTCATGGAGAGGTTGAGCACGCGGGTAGTCTTGTACTCCACCTTAAAGGTCATGTTGTTCTGTAGGGTGACATCCATTCCCAGCAGGGGTGAGAATTGCTCGTTGATGCTGACGGTGCTGATGTTGAAACGGGAGGACGGTGCGTAGCTGCCGTCGGCTGCCTGTACATAGCCCAGGTCGCCCATATACTGCACCCAGGAGCTGTAGCTGGCGTAGGAGCCTACGCTGTAGACGCTCTTGTAGGAATGGTTCAAGTTGACGCTCTTGAAGTGGTCGGCCAGCCAGGGAATCTTCGACAGTCCTGCATACTTCACCGTCCAGTTGGGAAGCAGGCGGGAGAGGGCGGGGAAGATGGCGAGCGACTTGCCGGCTCCCATGGTGTAGGTGCTGAGGAAGGCGGGGATGAGTACATCGGCGGAGTAGGGGTCGACGGATGCTCCTCCCGTGGCTCCCGTGGGTGCTTCGACCGTTCCGCCGTTCGAGGGGTCGGGGTATTGTGCCTGCACGCGGTTGCGGAACTCGGGGATGGCTTCACGGAAACGTTCGAAGGCGGAGGAGTGGTAGCCGTTGTTAGCATTGCCCATGCCTTCGAGGGCACTCTTGATAGAGATGGTGGTCATGTTGAAGGTGCCGCTATAAGTTGTGGGCTGTCCGGCATACATGAATTGCACACTGCGTGCACGGTTCTGCGTACGAGTGGCCGTGAGGTCGATCTTGAAGTCGCGGAAAGGCTCTACGGTGGCGCGCAGCTGGAAGTCCTCGTTCTGCTGACTGGTAGAAGGCGTGGCCACGCTTTCGTTGCAGAGCAGCCAGCCTTTGTCGAGTGCCTTATCAACATAATTATCACCCGTCAGTCCGAAGGCGAAGTCGAGGCCTGGCGTAAGGATATCACCTGTACGCTGTCCAAACATGTCGCCCACATTGGGCATGAAGCCTGGCAGCATCATGGAGCGCTGGTTGCGATAGCTGAAGCTGACCGAGCGTACCATCATCAGCAGACGGGCAGCCTGCTGGGCTGGGTTATACCACCACTGGTTGTCGAGCGGCTCCTTGGGGGTGACGGAGAGCATGATAGACAGAGACTCTCCTCCTTCCCCTACCTGTGAGGGAGGCGTGAGATCACGCTGCACACTTAGACTATCAGTAGAAGAAGTGTCTTCTTCCTTCACTTCCAGAGAGGGGGCGGGGGTGGGTCTATTGGGGGCTTTATACCAAACCTTGATCTTATTCTCATCGACCACCTTCCACTTCACCTGCACAATCTTGCCGTCCTTGCCACGTGCACTGACGAGGAGACGCTTCGACTTCTTGCCATGCTGCACCTCGACAACGGAGTCAGGCACCAGGACGATTTCCTTCTGGAAAGAGTTCTTGTTCTTGGGCAACACCTTTGCGTCCTTGCTGTCCTTATTATCCTTACCGTCTTTGTTGTCCTTACCGTCCTTGTCGCCAGCCTTGTTACTGGCTCCTTGCGTCCTGCTCCTTGTGGTTGGTTTCTTGTCGTTTTTCTTCTGCGGTGCCTTCTTGAAGTACTCGTTGGTCTTCTTCAGGAAGGGTATGTGATTATAGAGCGTCTCCATGTTGATGGTTCCGTTGACCGTCATGTTGCGGTTGTTCTGAATGGTGTTACCCAGAGACGTGCCGTCGTCCATCTCGGTGCCACGCAGCCAGGAGTAGGAGGCATCATACTTACCATCGAGCTTCACCCAGTCAAAAATGGGCAGTTTGTCGATGGGCACCTGATAGCTGGCGGAGAACGACTGCCGGTAGTCGAGCGGTGTGCCCCAGTGGCTCACGCTCTGCCACACGCTGTCTTTCCAAGCCTGATAGTGGTCAGCATAGAGGTCTTTGTTGATAGGCGTGTAGGGTTCCTCAATTTCAGCGTGGGTAGCACTCTGGAAGTTCATGTGCAGGTTCTTCGTCAGATCCCAGCGCAGGGAGAAATCGCGGTTCCAAAGGAACTGCTCGCTGAAGGTCAGCGGCAGGTTGGGGTCTTCGGTGTTCTCTAAGTCACGTTCCTGTAACTCATAGTAAGCACGTGTCAACTCGCTGTTGAACGAGATGCTCTGAGGCAGGTAGTTCAGTCCTAACGACATGGGCAGCTGCATCCACTTTGACTTGCTCTTCGACTTCTTAAACGGCTCCCACGTCTTATAGACAGGCGTATAGCTGTAATTCAGCACGCCACGCCAATGATCCTCGTTCTCGAAGATTGTGGTCTCGCCCGAGGTGTTATGGTGGGAGTGACTATAGCTGAACGAGAAATTAGCAGGGTCGTAAGGCATGGGGTTCTTTTTGTTCTTGATGCCCACACGAACATTGGAGAGTGAGAAGTTACGTGAGATCTCCTTGGTCACAGCTATGCTCTCGATGCTGTCGCGCTCACGCTTGTCGAAGGCGCTCTCCAAGGCATCGTCCAATTCCATATCTGAGTCCAAGGGGTTATACTTCGGACTGATGCTCTCATTAGTATAGGAGTAATAGAGCGGTGCGCTGACCTGTGCCTTGTCAGGGAACAACTTACCCAACTCCACATTGGCAGTAATGCTGTACAACTTCTCTGTCTCTTTTGAGCGCTGTATGACAGTCTCTTCCAGTCCGCCGAAGCCATCGGTAATGTAACGACCCGACATGTTCACCATGCCCAAATCGCTCAGCTGCACGTTCATAGCTCCACTGGCTGCCCATCCGCCGTCGTTGTTGGCCTCGCGCAGGCGCAACTCATTAACCCACACTTCGCCACTCTTCGGCGAGGAACTAAGGTTGCGCACGCCGATAATCATGGTCTTCACCTCGCCCAGCGACGGGTTACCCATGATGCTGATGCGGTTGTTGGGTTTGTCGGGGTCGTAGTCGCTGAACAGCTGGGTGAAGCTGGCCAGTCCCTCGGAACGGGCCTTGTTGCGGGCTTTCTTCAGTGCGGTGAAGACGTGGAGGTTGATGTCGAGCATGTTCTCCTCGGGCCACACTATCGGACGGTCGCTGGGCACGTTCCAGTTATAGTGTCCTTCGGGAGTAACCTTCAGCGGGATGAGATACTCGTAGTAGTTGCTCTTGTAGTCGCTACCCAGACGGATGAAGACAGCCAACTGGTTATCTTCCAGATTCGTGGCGTTAGGAACGAGGTAGTTGGCGTGAACGAACATCTGCAGGCGCTTGTACTGGCGCAGGTCAAGGTTAGTATTCTTATAGACGGCCTTCGACTCGTTCTGCGACAGGTTCTTCACCGTCAGGCACATGGCCTGCTCGTTGTCTTCGGTTAGCTGCTGCTGGTTGGGGTCCTGCACACGGCTGATGCCTGGAGGCAGCACGTAGGCCACAGGCTGTCGCTCGGTGTTCTCCTCTACGTTCACGGCGCTCATCTCCAGCGTGCCTGTCTCAGCCCCTGCACCAGTCATCAGGTTCTGTTTGTACTGTCGCCACTCGCCACGTACCAAATCGAGACTTCCAAAGCGCAAAGTGATGGGATGCTCGAAGCCCGTGAGGAACATGCGCATGAAACGTATGGAGGTGAAGTCGTTGATGGCTCCCACCTTCTTCTCCCACTCCTGCAAGGGGACGCGATACTGATACCAGCGCACCGTCTCCGTCTCACCATTGCGCAGTTTCGCACTATAGTCGCGATGATCCACGATGTATGAGTCCTCGCTTTTCATGCCGTTGTTATAGGCCTGCAGCTCGCTGTCACTGATGGGGATGCGGTACTGGTAGTAGCGCTCATATTCATTCAACGTAAAGTCCTGGTTGATATCCTCCACATCAGGACCTGTCTTATACGAGGTGTCGTAGCTCTCTGTCTGGTTGTCGCTACTGGGCGAGTTGCCCTGCGGATTGTTGATGCGACGATAGCGATCCAGAATGCTCTTACGCTCATCATCGAAGTCAGAACCACGATAGTAGTGATAGTCATCGCCGGCAGGATCCTGTCGCCAAGCCTGCAGCAGGGAGTCGTTGCTCACCACTGACCCAATCTTGCTCAGCCAGTCGGCATAGACGCCGAAGGTGCGCTCTTCCTCGTCGGTGAGTCCATTCAGACCCACATCCTGCTTCTCTCGCGAGCCGCTACTGGTGGCGAAAGCGTAGTTCTCGGCAGACTGCACAGGAATCTTTCCCCACTGAGTGTCCACGAATTTGCTGGTGCCATCGACAGGCATGTTGCTCTCATAGAACTTCTTGCCATCGCGCAGCACATCCTCACTCACTTCACCCAGGTTGATGTAGAGCTCGCCCGAATATTGTGAGGCCGTACCCTGCTGGCGTGTGTAGATGAAGGGGTCGAGCAACCAGAACTCAACATACTCGATGTTAGCCTGCTCGAAGTCAGTAGTGATGTCCATACGGCGCATCATGCCGCCCCATCGCTGGGCAGGATTCTTCAGCGTACCGTCGGCATTATAGTCGAGGGTGAGGTTATAAGGACCGCGTTCTTGCGGATAGTAGGACAGGTTCAGCACGGGCAGCGTCGAGGTGGCACCGTTGTAGCTCGACTGATCGCGGTTGGGATAGAGCTCTCGCACATAGACCTCGCGAATGTAGTGATTCGACAGCTGCTCAAGGTCGCTCTTGATGTGACCTGGTGTCAGCGACGAAGAACGACGGGTGAAGATGGGATCGACGTTGTACCACGATAGCAGGGCACGGTTGTAGCCACTGCTGACGCCCTCCTTGTCAGAAGCCTCCGGGAACATCGAGGGCACCGACGAGAGCACCCATGCCTTCGGGTCGCCGACATCGAGCAGGCTCTTGGTATTCTCGAAATCGTCGATATAAGAGGCGTTGTCCTGCGTGCCATGTGCCTTGCCGGCAATAAGCTGGGCGAACTCACCCGTCAGCGTGATGTATGAGGGCTGTGTCAGGTGGAGTAGCGGCAGGCGGTCGAGCATCCTCGTCAGCCATTGGCTCTCCTGCTTCCAGTTCAAGTTCAATCCCCACAGCGTGTTGTTCAGGGGTTCCTCACCCATGCCTACTTTCGTAGTCAGCGCCTGTTCGCTTAGGTGCAACAGCGTACCACCTAACGAGAAATTCTTCGTGAAGTCGTACTCCCAGTTCACACCGAACATGGTCTTTCGCTGCATGCCGTAGTCGGTGTCCGACTCGAAGGTCGCCTGAATGGGAGTCTTGGCATCGGCGATGCTCTGGTTGATGATGGTCACCTCGCCAGCCGTGTAATCCACGGTATAATCGGTGCCTTCCTTGAGCTCCACGCCACCGGCTGTCACCCTTACCGAGCCTTGCGGAATATTGGTGCCGTTGAGCTGGATGACGTTAGCCGCCGTGCCCTTGTATTGGCCTGTCAGGATGAACTTATCCTTCTCGGCATTTTGCTTGGCAACGGTCTTCGTAGAGTCATAAAGCTGGTCGAAGCAATACTTGTCGGCCAACTCACCCATGCCCTTCTGGGTGAGATAATTGCGCAGGTAGTCGCCGAAGGGTTCAGCTGAGGGCAGAAATATACGACCATTGGAAATGGTATAGCCTGGAACAAAGTCGAACTGTCCGTTGGAGTGGGGTTTCATGTTCGCATCCAAGCGGTCGAGGCCCATCACCTTCAACAGCGTTGCACTCTTCAACTCCTTCTCAGGCAGATAAGAGAGGTAGGTGCCCGTTGTGTCGCTCTGGTATTTGATGTTCAGGCGGAACTTCTCTTTCTCCACCGACATGGCCAGATAGTACACGTTCTTCATCATCAGGTCCCAGTTACCCTGCGAAGGGTTGTTCGACGTATTCTTCAGCGCCTTCACGAACAGACAACGGTTGGTCTGCGTGATGTCGGTAGAGAACTCACCCACCTGATAGGTCTGTCCTCCGTAGGTATATTCAAAGGCTACGGCCAGCACCTGGTCGGTCTGCAGGCCTGTCTTCAGCGAGATATATCCCAGAGACGTGTTTAACGTGTATTCGCTTGGTGAGAGCAGGTATGCTGAGGCCACCTTCTCATAATCCACGCCACCCGTCAGTCCGTTGATAGACTCTAACTGTACTGACACTTGGTCGATATCGCGAGAGTTAGCGTCGATGTTGGCCACCAGGGTTGAATAGACGTCGTTGGCCAGGTTGCCAGGCACCTGCATGCCCGTGGGGCTCCACATGGGATTCTTGATGACCTTGTTTTCGCCCAAGTCGGTGAAGGCCACGATGTTACGGGTGTTATTAGTGTTACTCGTCTTGTTGGTCACCCACACCTCCACGCGATTAATCTTGATGCCCGTCGTCAGGTTGGGCAACGTGCTCATGGCTCGGTCATACTGCTGACGGAAGAAGTGGCTTAGGAAAAAGTGACGGTTCTCCTCATAGTCGGCTGCGTCGATTTCGAATGGCGCTGTCGAGACGCCATCCTTACTGGTCACGCTACCCGATGAGCTCTTCTTCTGCGACACTACTGTCTGCAGTTTCAGCTTGCCAAACTGCATGTCGGTATGAATGCCGAAGAGCGACGAGGCGCCGTGCACCAGCGAGTTATTCGAGGGAAACGACACGTTGCCGGCTTCCACCAGCTTGATGATCTCGTCTTCCTTGCCGTCGTACTTCAGCTTGATGTTCTTCGTGTCCCAATCGACGGTGGCATCGGTGTTGTAATTCAGGGTCATGTTCACCTTGTCGCCCACCTTGCCGGTAACATTCAGGTTGATTTTCTCATCGAAATCGAAGCTCGTCGTCTTCCTGTTGCGGATGGGTAGCGAGGGGTTGTCGATGTCCTTCTTCGTAAGACCCATCTTCAGCTCGGCTGTTCCACGCGTCTGCACACGCACTCCACCCGGGCCAAAAATCTTCTCAGCCGGGCCGAGGTCGAAATGCATGTCGCTGAACGTGAACTTGTCCTCGCCCTTCGTCTTCACGTTTTCAGCATCCTTCTGACGGAAGAACTGCTGACGGGCGCGAATCTCGCTCCACTTCATATACTCCTCGGGCGTCATCATGATGGGCGTGTTCAGGTAGGAGTCGCCTATCTTCGAGCCGATATAATAGACGTTCAGCGAGTCATCATACTCCACCTTTTGCTTGATGTTATCAGGCATGCGCAGGTCGATGGCGCTAGAGTCGAGGTCAGCCACCTCCACAGGTGCCGTCGGCTGGATGCGCCAGCGAGCTGTGGGGATGGTGTCGGCAGTAGTAGTAAGTGATGAGTGGTAAGTGGTGAGTGGATTTCTCCTTTCACCCTTCACCACGCACCACTCACCTGTCAGCAAGATGCATAACAACAATAATATGTATGTGAACTGCTTCACGTTTCTTCTTTTCTCATGGCGACGAGCGCGTAGCACGTCTTAATATTAACGCTATTTGCATATTATTATTGTGTAAAGGCCGATTATTCTGTCTAAGAAGAGGATGAAGAAGGGAAAAAGGGAGAAAAGGAAGTAAAGTCACGCGATACGGAAGACACTCGCTTCCAAATGATGAAATTATTTGACACAAGCCCTCTCATATTTCGCTCAGAACTCATCAAGTACCCTTCTGCCCGAAAATAAGCGAGTTTTGGGCACTTTCGTACCTCGCTCATTCCCAACGGGTTACAAAACAGCGCCGTTTTTTGCTCCAAACAAACGGCATCTTCAGGACTAGGAAACGGCATTTCCAAGCCCTGGAAATGGCATTTCGGAGGCTTCAAAACGGCATCTTGCACGCTCCTAAAACGATTTTGGACGCAGCAAAATGAATTTTCGAGCGTTCAAAGTGGCATTTTCCTCGTTTGAAGCTCCATTTCTCTCCTTCAAAAGTGCTCCTTTCCCTCTTCCGTTTTTCTATTTTGCCCTGTTCCGAGAGGTCTCTTTTTTGTCATTTTCCTCAACATCTTGCTTCTTCCTCCACAGCATCACGCGCATTATTTCCGCCATAAGTAATATAGATGACAGAAATTATGTGTAACTATGTACCCCAAATCGGAAAAAGGCAAGTAAGATTCTTCACCAAGCTTATTTGATCTGCTTCAAGGCCAGCTTTACCACCTGTTCGACAGGCAAAGCGGGCTGTTCCTGAAGGATGGCAACGACAACCTTCTGCGTGGGAGCAGGCGAGAAGCCAAGCATGGTGAGGGCAGCTACGGCCTCGTCGCGCACGGCATTATTAATGGGTGCTGCCACACTACCACCAGCAGGAATCTCATCGGCGATACCCAAAGCTACAATCTTGTCGCGCAGATCGACGATGATGCGCTGAGCCGTCATCTTGCCGATGCCTTTGATGCTCTGTATGAGACGAGCGTTGCCTGTGCTGATGGCATTGCATAACTCGCTGACACTCATGCCGGAAAGCATCATACGCGCCGTGTTGGCACCTACGCCGCTGACGGTGATGAGCAGTTCGAACATCTCACGCTCTTTCTTCGAGGCAAAACCGTAGAGCACGTAGGCATCTTCGCGAATGGCCTCATAGACATAGAGCTTGGCCTCCTTCTTGGTTTGTATAGCTGTGTAGGTATTCAGCGAAATGTTCAACCCATAGCCCACGCCGGCGGCTTCGATGGTTGCCAAAGCGGGCGTCAGCTCGGTAAGCTCGCCCTTGATGTATTCAATCATATCCGTTCCGTTGTTTGTATATATACATCTTTATTAACGAGGGGAAGGTTGGTTTATTGCCTTAAGCGTAATAAATCAGGCTTTTTCGCGTTAAGAAAATATGGAGAAATGTTTCAACGCTGAACAAAGGCGTGTCATCGAAGCAACGGGAGGCCACCACTTGGTGCTGGCTCCGCCTGGATGTGGCAAGACAGCCGTGCTGGCCGAGCGCATAGCTTGGGCTCACGAGCAGGGCGTGCCGTTCAGCGAGATGGCCTGTCTGACCTTCACCAACCGTGCTGCCCGTGGTATGCGAGAAAGAGTGTTTTCGAGGTACGAGGGCGCGATGATGATGGACGAGCTGTTCATCGGCAACGTGCACCGTTTCTGTCTGCATTTCCTTTTCGACAACGGTCTTGTGCCTCAGCATGCCGCTGTCATCGATACCGACACGAGCATCAGCATCATTGCCGACTACATGGGCGAGGACGAGCTGCAAGTGCTGGACGACAACAAGAGCCGTCTGCGCTATTCGCAGATCATCAACCTGCAACACCTGATGCGGCAACTACGGGAGGGGCATCCCAACGACATTGCTATTCATGCCGACGCCGTGAATGCCAAAACGATGAACGAGTTGTGCCGTGCCTTCTCATTGCCCTATCAACGGAAGGGCGTGGTACAGCTGTACCAACAATCTGCCGACTATCGTGAAGAGAACACCCTGCTGAGCAGCGAGGCCCGCCTGTTGCTGCAACAGCTGTATGCAGCCCATCAGTATGAGCAATACAAAGCGCAGAACGACTTGTTGGACTTCGAGGATCTGCTACTCGACACGTATGATACGCTTCGAGAGTACGAGGTACAAGGTGCGAAGAACGAGAATAGTTCAGAAGTACGGAAATACAAGTGGCTACAGATAGACGAGGTGCAAGACCTGAACCCCTTGCAGCTGGCCATCATCGACAGCTTCACGGCTCCTGATGCCACCGTAGTCTATTTAGGCGATGCACAGCAGGCCATATTCTCGTTCATGGGTGCCAAGACTGACACGCTGACCTTATTGCGACAACGCTGTGGCGACGACCACTTCTACAACTTCTACCAAAACTATCGCTCGCCGCAATATCTGTTAGACATCTTCAATAGCTTCGCCCAAAGGCAGTTGGGTATCGATGCCGCCCTGCTGCCCACCACGCAGAATCAGACACCACGACAGCCTGGCGACGTGCTACTGATGGAGGCTCAGACGAACATCGACGAGGCGAACATGGTGGCACGCGAGGTGAAACGCCTCTACGAGCAATACCCCAATGAAACCATCGCCGTCGTAGTGGCCTTCAACAGCGATGCCGACGAGGTAAGCAACGCCTTAGGGAAGCTGCCCCACTTCAAGATCAGCGGCACCGACTTTTTCAGCACGCCGCCCATGCGTCTGCTGTTGGCCCATCTGGGCGTCAATCACATGGAACACGACTTCATCAGCTGGTCGCACATCTTCACCGGTCTGAATATCTATGCCTCGAACAGCGCTGCCCGCCAGACCGTGCGCGCTATGATGCAGTTGGCCATTACGCCTGCCGACCTGCTGCAATATGAGGATACCACCTACGTGGCTGAGTTCGTAAAGACCTACGAGCAACAGGACATCGTGGTATTCGACACTGAGACGACAGGCCTCAGCGTCTTTGAAGATGATGTGGTGCAGATAGCGGCCATCCGTGTGCAGCAAGGTAAAGTCATCGATGAGCTGAATATCTTCATCGAAACTGCTCGTGAGATACCGCCCATGCTGGGTGACATCGTGAACCCGCTTGTAGAGGAGTATCGACAACAGCCTCACCTGAGCCATCAGGAGGCTCTCGAGCGCTTCGTCACCTTCGCCCAAGGCTGCGCTATCTTAGGGCACAACGCCACCTACGATTATCAGATTATGGAGCATAATATGCGGCGCTACGCCCCACACTTGTCGATGTACAACCTGTGGCCCAGCTATTTAGACACGCTGAAGCTAAGCCGACTGCTCCATCCGCGACAGAAGAGCTATAAGCTGCGCGACCTGCTGGTGCAGTTGAACTTAGAGGGCACGAACTCGCACTTGGCCAACGATGACATCATGGCCACGCTGAGCCTGGCAACCCATTGCTACGAATGCGGACGCTCCATCACTGGGCGACAGCTGGAGTTCCTGAGCCGTCATCGTCGCATGGCCCAGCGCTTCCGCATGCTCTACTATGAGTTGTACCAGCATACGCAGGAGCAGCTATACAAACTCCCCTCAACAGGAGAAGCGTTGGCCAGCGAGGTTCAATATACCTACGACTACCTACTGAAAAACAACTTCATTCCCTCCTTGCCCAAACTGCAATACATGCTGCGCTATATCGAAGCAGAATTAACTTCTCCCCTTACAGGGAAAGGCCGGGAAGAGGACGGGAACCGAGAGGAATACTATGTCTCCCTTGCCGAACAGCTGAGCCGCCACTACTCCGACCTCTGTACGCTGAAGGAAGCCGATCTCTGCGGTTCGGCCAGTATGACAGAGCGTGTCTTCGTAAGCACCGTTCATAAGGCCAAGGGACTGGAGTTCGATTCCGTTATCGTCTATGACGCCATCGACGGCAAGTACCCAAGCGCCTACGCCACACGCGAAGACATCAACGGAGAGGAGGCGCGCAAGTTCTACGTGGCCATCTCACGTGCACGCAGGCGTCTCATCATCAGCTATTGCCACAACACCGTCACCCGTTGGGGTTCGTGGTACGCCAAGGTGCTCACGCCCTACATGAACGCCATCAGCGGCTGTTTCCAATAAGATAAAAAAGGAGAAAAAAAGAATGCAGACCTTGGTTGTCACAACTGAGTCTGCATCTAAACGATATTAATAACTAAAAACCTTCTCTAAAAACATGTTACCTTTGAACAAATCTTTATTACCTAAAAAACTAAAAACCTAATGAAACTAACAATTCTTAACTTACCTAATAACTAACAACTATTGAAGATCTCTTTTATCGTTTTTGTCTTTTGACGATGCAAAGGTACAACGAAAAACGAAACCACACATCATTTTTCTTTGCTTTTTGACGAAAAAAGCGTTGATTATTGACGCAGGTCAAGTAAGATGTGTGCGAGCACATGCGTTTTGTGCTCGGAAACAGCCCTAATGGTTAAGAATTCAATACAGCGGAAACCAAGTTAGTCAGCTCCACGAATTCAGAGATGCTGAGTTGCTCAGGGCGACGAGTAGCAAATTGAGAATTGAGGATTGAAATCTGATCGTTTGGCAATAACTGGCGAAGACTGACGCGCAGCATCTTACGACGCTGGCCGAACGTGGTCTTCACGACACGCTTGAAGAGCTGCTCGTCGCATCCCAAGTTCATCACCTCGTTGCGCGTCATGCGGATGACGGCACTCTGTACTTTGGGAGGCGGATTGAACACGCCTGGCTCCACGGTAAAGAGATATTCCACATTATACCAAGCCTGGATGAGCACAGAGAGGATGCCATATTGCTTGTTGCCCGGAGGAGCGGCCATGCGCAAGGCCACCTCGCGCTGAATCATACCTGTGCAGCAGGGGATAAGGTCGCGATTATCGAGCATCTTGAAGAATATCTGCGAGGAAATATCGTAAGGATAGTTTCCCGTCAGCACAAACTGTTGACCGTCGAAAAGCGTTCGAAGGTCCATACGCAGGAAATCCTCACCAATGATATGATCATGCAGGCGAGGGAAGTGCTCGTAGAGATACTCCACCGATTCTGCATCAATCTCCACTACCCGCAACGGGCGTGGCTTCTCAGCCAGATACTGTGTAAGCACTCCCATGCCTGGACCCACCTCTAATACGGGCAGATCAGGACAGGCATCGACGGTATCGGCAATGCGCTTGGCAATGGATAAGTCAGTCAGGAAGTGCTGACCTAAATTCTTCTTTGGTCTAACTTGTTTCATTCTGGATGCAAAGGTACTAAAAAAGTAAAAAAGTAAAAAGGTAAAATGTAAAAAAGTAAAAGACATCTTTACTTTTTTCCCCTTTTTACTTTCTTACCTTTAAAAAAATTCGTATCTTTGCATCTCGGATGAAAGAAAAGGCAAAAAAAGCACTAAAGATTGCACTACCCTTGCTATTGGGTGGAGCTATCTTGTACTGGATGTATCGCGGTTTCGACTTTGAGCGGGTACGTCAGGTGGTGCTGCATGAGATGGACTGGACGTGGATGCTGCTCAGCTTCCCCTTTGGCATTATGGCACAGGCGTTACGTGGCTGGCGTTGGCGACAGACGCTGGAGCCCGTCACAGGACAGCCGAGGAAAAGTGTCAGCGTGAACGCCATCTTCCTAAGCTATGCCGCTTCGCTGGTAGTGCCACGCATCGGCGAGTTCACCCGTTGTGGCGTGCTGAAGCGATGGGAAGGCATCTCGTTCTCCAAAGCATTAGGCACAGTGGTCACTGAGCGTATCGTCGATATGTTGCTCATGCTGGCTATCGTTGGTGCGACGTTGCTACTGGAGATGAGCACCTTCGGCACCTTCTTCCAGCAGACAGGCACGAACATCAGTGGCATCCTAAGCGGCTTCACCTGGGCTGGCTGGCTGGTGACAGCCATCTGTCTATTGGCTATGGGCATCCTGCTCTACATTCTATTGCGCAACCTCTCTATATATAATAAGGTACGCACGACGGTAAGCGACATCTGGCAGGGAGTGATGTCACTACGCCACGTCCATAGTCTTCCGCTGTTCTCACTGATGACGGTAGGTATTTGGCTGTGCTACTTCCTGCATTACTATCTCACCTTCTTCTGCTTCGACTTCACTGCCAACCTGGGAATCGGCTGTGCACTGGTGACCTTCGTCGTAGGCTCCATCGCCGTCATCGTGCCTACCCCCAACGGTGCCGGCCCTTGGCACTTCGCTGTGAAGACGATGCTCATCCTTTATGGCGTGCAGGACGAACAGGCCCTCTACTTCGTTCTGATCGTCCACACCGTTCAGACACTCCTCGTCATCGCATTAGGCATCTATGCTTGGATGCGATTATCAATGATTCAACGTATAACCCTAAAAACATAACAACTATGAACGAGATTCAAAACCTTCAGCCAGCATGTATCTGGCGCAACTTCTACAAACTGACACAGGTGCCTCGTCCCAGCGGACACTTAGAGAAAATTCAGCAGTTCCTGCTTGACTTCGGCAAGGAGTGTGGCGTTTATGCCGTCAAGGACCCTGCAGGCAACATCCACATGCGCAAGCCTGCCACACCAGGCATGGAGGACCGCAAGGGCATCATCCTGCAGGCCCACATGGATATGGTGCCTCAGAAAACCCCTGAGTCGAAGCACAACTTCGAGACTGACCCCATCGAGCCGTGGATTGACGGCGAGTGGGTGAAGGCCAAGGGCACCACGCTGGGTGCTGACAACGGTCTCGGCGTAGCCAGTATCATGGCCATCATGGAAGACAAGACATTGGTGCATGGACCCATCGATGCCCTCATCACTCGCGACGAGGAGACGGGCATGTTTGGTGCCAACGAACTGCCTGAAGGCCAGTTACAGGGCGACATCCTGCTGAACCTCGACTCTGAGCACTGGGGCAAGTTCGTCATCGGAAGCGCTGGTGGCATCGACGTTACCGCTACCTTGGAATACAAAGAGGTGGAGACTGATGCCGAGGATGCTGCCGTACGTGTGACCATCAAGAACCTGCGTGGTGGACACAGCGGACTGGAGATTCACGAGGGTCGTGGCAATGCCAACAAGCTGATGGTACGCCTGGTGCGCGAGGCTATCGAAGAGCTCGATGCTCGTCTGGCCTCCTGGCATGGTGGTAACATGCGCAACGCCATCCCCTTCAAGGCCGAAACGGTACTCACCTTGCCGAAGGAGAACGTTGCTGCCCTGAAAGAGCTCTGCGCCGACTGGCAGGACGACTTCAACGACGAGTACAAGATCATCGAGCCACAGGGCATCGAGGTCATCGCCGAAGAGGTAGAGACCCCGAAGACAGAACTGCCTGTGGAGATTCAGGACAACATCGTCGATGCCATCTATGCCTGCCACGACGGTGTCATCCGCATGATTCCCTCCTACCCCAACGTTGTTGAGACCTCCAGCAACCTGGCTATTATTGACATCGAGGACGGCAAGGCCGGCATTAAGATTCTTGCCCGTAGTAGCCGTGAGGACATGAAAGATTACGTGGTGAAGATGCTCGAGAGCTGTTTCAACATGGCCGGCATGAAGGTGGAGACGGCTGGTTCGTATGGCGGCTGGGATCCCAACCCTGAGAGCGAGGTGCTGCATCTGTTGCTGAAGGAGTACAAGGAGCTGTTTGGCGAGGATGGCATCATCCAGGTCGATCACGCTGGTTTGGAGTGCTCTGTCATCCTGGGCAAGTACCCCTGGCTCGACGTCGTCAGCCTTGGACCTACCATGAAGTCGCCCCACACCACTACGGAACGTGCCCTCATCGCCACAGTTGAACCCTTCTGGCAACTACTGAAGAAGGCGCTGGCCGACGTGCCTGAGAAGTAAGTTTCTGTTCGACGAAAAACAAATGCCGTTTCTAGGGCTTGGAAATGCCGTTTCTGAAGCCTGAAGATGCCGTTTCCAGGCCTTGGAAACGGCATTTGTTTTTCTAACAACGGAAAAGAAGCAAACTTTTTAGGGAAAAATGTGGAGAAAAAGAAAAAAATGTGTACCTTTGCACCCGATAAACCAATTAATATACAAAATTATGGACGACTACCCGGCGGAAAATTTTAAACGTTAGGCGGGAGGACAAGGCGGCAAGACTGCTAATCCTCTTGCCAAGAGAATTAATAATTGTTAATTAGCAATTAGTAATTAGAAAGGATTAGCACCAATGAAGACATTCTGGAACTTCCAAGGTGGGCTTAACCAGCTCCAAGAGTGGCAGCCCAACAGCTGGATACAGGTGACCTGCCCTACGGAGGAGGATCAGCACCAGCTTGAAGAGCAGTTCGGCATTCCCGACTATTTCATCACCGACATCAGCGATACCGATGAGAGAGCCCGTTATGAATATGATGACGGCTGGATGCTCATCATCCTGCGTATTCCCTACGTGAAAGAGATACGTTCGCGTACACCTTATACGACGGTGCCTCTGGGCATCATCCACAAGCGCGACGTCACCATCACTGTGTGCTACTACGAGACGAACATGATGATTGACTTTGTCTCCTACCAGCAGAAGCGTGGTGTGGGCTTCACGGACTATGTGGATATGATCTTCCGTCTGTTCTACAGTTCGGCAGTATGGTATCTGAAGCGCCTGAAGCAGATCAACTCGCTCATCGACAAGGCCAAGCGCAACCTGGATCGTGACGTGAACAATGAAAGCCTGATAGGCCTGAGCCGTCTGCAGGACTCGCTGACCTACTTCCAAACCTCGATCCGAGGTAACGAGACGTTACTGTCGAAGCTGAAGTTCAAGCTACAGATTGACGAGTTAGACGCTGACCTGATTGAAGACGTGAACATCGAGATGACGCAGGCTCGCGAGACGACGGCCATCTACTCGGACATTCTTGAATCGACGATGGACACCTACTCCAGCATCATCAACAACAACATGAACACAGTGATGCGTACGCTGACCTCAGTCACCATTATCATGATGTTCCCCACGCTCATCGCCTCACTCTTCGGCATGAACCTTGTCAACGGTATGGAGGAAAAACCTTTCGGATTTATCCTCGCCCTCGTCATCTCCGTTGGCACCGCTGCTGCAGCCTGGTGGTTCTTCCGTCACAAGCGATTAGTATAAGGTAAGAGAGAAAAGAGAAGAGGGGAAAGTTAAAAAAGTATAATGCAGGGCGAAAACTTCCAACTTTCCCCTTTCCTCTTTCAACTTTTTTGTACCTTTGCCCCATTATTGTGAACATACTTATCTAAATCACTAACTAAAAAAGTTAAATGATGGACTCTCAAGAAAACATCCTCGTCAGCGAAAACGCTGCTTCGCCAGTCGAAGAAAAGGAAACACAAGTGGAAGTAACAGCAGAAGAGACGGTGCCCGCTGCACCCGAGGCTTCTGAAGTGGAAACAGCCGACAAAGAGCCGGAAGTGCCGACAGCAGAAGAAACACCGATAGCTGAGGAAGAACCCGCAGCTGAGGAGATGCCTGTAGTTGAGGACACGCCGGAAGAGCCGACAGCTGCTGCCGAAGAACGCAAGGCCTACGCCACTAAGGCTGAGGTACTGGAGCGCGTGAAGGAGATAGCTCACGGCGAGGAGAATCCACAGAAAGACGAGGTTGACTATCTGAAAACCGCTTTCTACAAACTGCACATCGCCGAGCGCGAGGCTAAGTTAAAGGACTATATCGACGGTGGTGGCGACCCCGAAGCCTACCAGATCACTCCCGATGAAGACGAGGAGGTGTTCAAGGCCGAGATGGGTATTATCAAGGAACGCCGTCAGCAACTGTTCCGTGAGCAGGAAGCAGAGAAGGAAGAGAATCTGAAGAAGAAGCTCGCCATCATTGAGAAGATAAAGGCTATGGTCACTTCGCCCGAGGAAGCCAGCAAGACCTATCAGGAGTTCAAGGCCCTGCAGCAGGAGTGGCGCGAGATTAAGTCTGTTCCGGCAGAGAGAGCCAATGAGCTGTGGCGCAACTATCAGCTCTATGTGGAGCAGTTCTACGACCTGCTGAAACTGAACAGCGAGGCTCGTGAGCTGGACTTCAAGAAGAACTTAGAGGCCAAGACCCGCCTGTGCGAGACTGCAGAGAAGCTGGCCGAAGAGCCCGATGTCATCAGCGCTTTCCACCAGCTGCAGAAGCTGCATCAGGAATATCGCGAGATAGGTCCCGTAAGCAAGGAGCTGCGCGAGGAAATCTGGCAACGCTTCAAGGCTGCATCGACCGTTATCAACAAGCGTCACCAGCAGCACTTCGAAGGCCTGCGTGCCCGTGAGGAGGAGAACTTAGAGAAAAAGACTGCCCTCTGCGAAAAGGTGGAAGCCATTGCTGCTGAGGAGAACAAGAGCAGCGCCGACTGGGAACGCCATACGCAGGAAATCATTGGCATACAGTCGGAATGGAAGACCATCGGCTTCGCTCCGCAGAAGATGAACGTGAAGATCTTCGAGCGTTTCCGTGCTGCCTGCGACGGATTCTTCGCTAGCAAGGCTGAGCATTTCCGCTCGTTGAAAGACTCATACAAAGAGAATGCCGAGAAGAAGCGTGCCCTCATCGAGAAGGCCAAGGCCCTGCAGGACAGCACCGAATGGCGCTCTACCAGCGATAAGCTCATCGCCCTGCAGAAAGAGTGGAAGACCATCGGCGTGGTACCCAAGAAGCTGGGTGACCAGCTGTGG
Source organism: uncultured Prevotella sp. (assembly GCA_905233825.1). GTDB lineage: Bacteria > Bacteroidota > Bacteroidia > Bacteroidales > Bacteroidaceae > Prevotella. Next base: position 76,937 of record CAJOFE010000007.1, read on the forward strand.
GAAGAGTTCCTCGGAGCCTGCAACAAGTTCTTCGAGGCCCGCAATGCCGCAGGTGCCGGTCAGCGTGGCGAGGAGCGTCAGAACCTGGAGAAGAAGCGCGACGTCATCAGCCGCATGAAGGCCGTAGCCGAAGATGCTGGCGACGATGTGCAGGCCAAGATACAGTCGCTCGTTGAGGAATACAACGCCATCGGCCACGTACCCTTCAAGGAGAAGGACAAGCTCTATGAGGAATACCATCAGGTGCTCGACAAACTCTATAAGGACCTGAATATCAGCGTGGCACGTCGCCGCCTGAACAAGTTCAAGGACAATCTGAGGCAGGTTGCCGAACGCGGAGAAGGAGCACTCGACAACGAGCGCCAGCGCTTGATGCGCCAGTATGAGCAGCTGAAGCAGGAGGCTCAGACCTATGAGAACAACCTCGGCTTCCTCAGCGCCAGCTCAAAGAAGGGCAACTCGCTCATCGACGAGATGAACCGCAAGGTGCAGAAGCTGAAGGACGACATGCAGCTCGTGAAGGAAAAGATCAAAGCCATCGATGCTGAGAATGCCGAGAAAGAATAACAATCACAAACACAATACACAAAAACATGAAGAAGATTAGGGTTGCCGTAGTGGGCTACGGCAATATCGGACGCTATGCACTTCAGGCGTTGGAGACAGCTCCCGACTTTGAAGTTGCAGGCATCGTGCGCCGCAATGGAGCAGAGAACAAGCCAGCAGAACTGGCTGGTTACGAAGTAGTGAAGGACATCCGTGAACTGAAGGATGTTGATGTGGCTATCCTGGCTACACCTACCCGTTCGTGTGAGGAATATGCCAAGCAGATTCTTCCTTTGGGCATCAACACCGTTGATTCATTCGACATTCACACGCTCATCCGCGACTATCGCCGTACGCTGACAGAGCTGAACAAGCAGACAGGTACCGTGAGCATCATCGCCGCAGGATGGGATCCGGGCAGCGACAGCATCGTGCGCACCCTGATGCAGAGTCTTGCACCCAAAGGCTTGAGCTATACCAACTTCGGCCCAGGCATGTCGATGGGCCACTCGGTCTGCGTGCGCTCAAAAGCAGGCGTGAAGAACGCCCTCTCCATGACTATTCCTTTGGGCGAAGGCATCCACCGCCGCATGGTCTATGTAGAGCTGGAAGACGGCGCCAAGCTGGAAGAGGTGACTGCCGCCATCAAGGCCGATCCTTATTTCGCCAGCGACGAGACGCATGTATTCCAGGTGGAGAGCGTTGATGACGTGCGCGACATGGGTCATGGCGTACATCTGGTGCGCAAGGGTGTCAGCGGACAGACGCAGAACCAGCGCTTCGAGTTCAACATGAGCATCAACAACCCCGCCCTCACCGGACAGGTGCTGGTCAATGTGGCACGTGCCAGCATGCGCCAGCAGCCCGGCTGTTACACGATGATTGAGATTCCCGTCATCGACATGCTGCCTGGCGACCGCGAGGATCTCATTGCCCACTTAGTCTGATTGATTATATTAAAAAGACAACCTGAACAACTAAAGGCAACGCTCTTTTTATGTTGTCCCCTGTTGTTCAGGTTGTCTTTTTTTTATGTCCTTTTATTTGTCGTAGGCGTGCACAGGATAGTCGATTGTGAAGTGCAGACCACGACTTTCTTTGCGCTCTAAAGCGAAGCGGGTAATCAGATAGCCCACGTTGATCATATTACGCAGCTCGCAGATGTCACGGCTGGCCTTCACACGCTTGAAGAGGCGTTCCGTCTCTTCGTAAAGCATATCCAGACGATCCCAGGCACGATGCAGGCGCAGGTCACTACGCACGATGCCCACATAGTTCGACATAATCTGATTCACCTCCCTTACGCTTTGCGTGATGAGCACCTTCTCCTCGTTGGTCATCGTACCCTCATCGTTCCACTCAGGCACCTTGTCGTTGAAGTCATAGAGGTCAATATGCTTCAGCGAGTCCTTTGCAGCTGCATCGGCATAGACCACAGCCTCGATGAGCGAGTTCGAAGCCAGACGGTTACCGCCATGCAGACCCGTGCATGAACACTCGCCCAGCGCATAGAGACGCTCTATGCTCGACTGCCCGTTCAAATCGACCTTGATGCCGCCGCACATATAGTGGGCCGCAGGACGCACGGGGATATAGTCCGTGGTGATATCAACACCCATGCTGAGGCACTTCTGATAGATATTGGGGAAGTGATGGCGCGTCTCGGCGGGGTCTTTATGCGTTACGTCGAGGCAGACATGATCCAAACCGTGAATCTTCATCTCCTTATCGATGGCGCGAGCCACAATGTCACGCGGTGCCAGCGAGAGGCGTTCGTCGTATTTCTCCATGAACGTCTCGCCATTGGGCAGTTTCAGGATGCCACCATAGCCACGCATGGCTTCCGTGATGAGATAGGCAGGATGCGTCTCCGTCGGATTATGGAGCACGGTGGGATGGAACTGCACGAACTCCATATCCTGCACCGTTCCCTTGGCACGATAGACCATAGCGATGCCGTCGCCCGTGGCGATGACGGGGTTCGACGTGGTCAGATAGACGGCTCCACAGCCACCTGTGCACATCACCGTGATCTTTGCCAGATAGGTATCCACCTTCTCGGTATCGGGATTCAGCACATAGGCACCATAGCATTGTATATGAGGCGAACGGCGTGTGACGCGAACGCCCATGTGGTGCTGCGTGATGACCTCCACGGCGAAGTGGTTCTCCTTGATGCTGATACCCGGACAAGCCCTGACGGCTTCCATCAGTCCACGCTGTATCTCGGCGCCCGTGTCGTCGGCATGATGCAGGATGCGGAACTCCGAGTGTCCTCCCTCACGATGCAGGTCGAAGGTACCGTCATCCTTCCTGTCGAAGTTCACCCCCCATTGCACCAGCTCCTGTATCTGTGCAGGTGCGTTCTTCACCACCTGCTCTACGGCGGCACGGTCGCTGATATAGTCGCCTGCTATCATCGTGTCCTCGATGTGCTTGTCGAAGTTATCGACAGCCAGGTTCGTGACCGAGGCCACGCCACCCTGTGCAAACGAGGTGTTGGCCTCGTCCAGACTGGTTTTACATATCATGCACACCGAGCCTTTCTTCTCGCGTGCCACCTTGAGGGCATAGCTCATTCCGGCCACACCAGCTCCGATAATCAGGAAGTCGTACTTATAGACCATAGTTCCATATTTTGATTTGTTGGGTACAAAGGTACAGCAAAAAGAGCGAACTGCCAAACAATTCGCTCTTTTTTTATTTCCGCCAGAAGCGTTCGGTGATGTCCTGCTGGTCGCCATTGGGCAGGATATGATAGAGGCGCTGGTTGGTGGTGCGCTCTTTCAGGGGTCCGAGATGGCGGATGAAAGGTCCGATCTTGATGTAGTCGAAGTCGGGAATGTTCACGACGGCAGGAATACGGATGCGCCCGCTGTACCATGCTACATGGAACTGCGGGTGCTCCGTATGAATGTACTGCGCCAGCTGGTTGACTGCCTTCGGTTCGGCATCGCCGCCCATGAAGGCAATGCACGTAATGTCACTACCATACTCACCAACGAAGGCATCGATAGCATCCGTGTTCAACGGCAGGCCGATGTCTTCCCACAGATAGTGGCTGTGACATCCCGGACAGCGACACGGGCAATTACTGATATTTATTGCCAGTGTCACTTCGTCCGGAATCTCCTGAAAAACAATCCCTGTGTTAACGTACTTCAACATAGCTACGCAGTAGCATAGTAGCGGCGAGCAGCCTCCTCCTGGCGGGCCTGTGAGAAGTTGCTGACTCGCTTTAGATATCCGATGATGCGGGTCATGTAATCGACATTCTTCGAATGGCAGTGGGGGCACTCCTTCAGATAGCGCTTGTCGATATGTCCGCAGTCGTTGCAAACGGTGTTGGGGATGTTGAACGTGAAGTAGTTGCAGCCCTCCTTGGCGGCTACCTTCAGCAAGTGCAGGTACTGCTCCTTCGACAGGTGCTCCTCCAGGTTCATGTGCAGGGCCGAGCCACCTGTCAGGTGCTCGATATAGGGCGATCCGTGCAGTTTGAACTTGTCGATGACGCTCAGCGACTCGTCCTCCACGACGTAGAAGTAGCTGTTGTAGCAGTCACGAGGCACGAAGTAACCATCCTCACGATCCCACTTCGCATGCTTCACGCCGACGTTCTCGGCAGGAATCATCTCGCAGTTGAACATCACGTCCTTCGTGCGATACTGCTTGTTGTACTTCTCCACCAGTCCGAGGATGCCCTGCACGAAGTGCATGTAGTCGTCGTTAGGCGTGATCTTCAGGCCCATGAACTCAGCGGCCTCCACGAGTCCGTTGATGCCGATGGTGAGATACTGACGGCCGATGTTGATATAGCCGGCATCAAACAGCGGCAACATGCCGTGAGCCTGCAGTTCCTTCAGGTTCTCGTTGTAGGCCAGCTGCACCTTGTGGCAGAGGTCGATGATGGTGCCCAGATACTCCAGATAGTCCATCTTGTGATTGACGGCATACTGGATGCAACGGTTCAGGTTGATGGTGAGCACGCTCTTCGAGCCCGTTGAGACGCCACCAGCACCTAGCGTATAGCTGAAGCCGTTGTCAGTAATCTCGTTGCGCAGGCGGCAACAGCTGGAGAGCGAATCGGCATTGTCGCTCATGTAGGTGAAGAACGAATGTCCCTCAGCATACATCTCAGCCGTGAAGTCGCCCCACTCCTTGTCCTTGCACTCTCCGTTCTCGTCAGTCAGCAGGGCCATCGTCTCCACGGGGAAGGTGAGCAGGGTCTTCGTGCGCTCCTTGTTGAACCACTTCATGAATCGCTTCTGCAACCAGCTCAGGCCCTCCCAGTCGGGCTTCGAGCCATCGGGGAAGTAGAACTCGCCGAAGATGCTCTCGAAATAGTACTTGTCGTAGTAGGCGATGTTCCAGAACACAGCCTGATAGTTACGTGCGCCTGTGGGCTGGTTCAGCGTATAGACGATCTGCTCGAAGTAGTCGGTGATGATCTTGTCCAGCGTGCGCTTCTTCAGGCTGAGGTCGGCCTGCTCGTTGGTGCGCTTGTAGTAGTCCTGTCCGTACTCCTTGCCCAGGAAATAGTTCATGTACATCAGGAACTCGGGCGTGGCGCAGGCGCCGCTCAGCATCGAGCTCACCATGAACACCATGTTCACAAAACCTCCGCAGAACGACTTCAGGTTGGTGGGAGCAGTAGAGTTGCCGCCGATGGAGATAGTGCCTCCGATGAGCCAGGGGTACATCGTGATGGAGGCGCAGTAGTTGGCCAGCGAGGTCTCGTCGTTCTTATATATAAAGTGATGTGTCAGTTTGTCGATATACTCGTCGGCCAGCGGCTTGCCATACATCTTCTTGATACGGTCAGTCAGCAGACGACGGTTTAGTCGGATGAAGTTCGACTTGGGCAACTCGCCAATCAGCGTGGCAATGTTCTTGTGTTCCACGTTGGCATTTGCGTCGTACTTCGATCCGGTAGCAGCGTTCATCGACTCCATGTACTCTGAGAGGAACAGCATCTTCTCCAGCGTCTCACGGTCTTCGCGATGTTCCTGACGATAAAGGATGAACGACTTTGCCACTTTGTAGAAGCCCTCACGCATTAGAGCCTCCTCCACCTGGTTCTGAATATCCTCCACCTTGATATCGTCGTGCATATCCAAGTGGCTGATAATCTTTGAGATAGTGCCCAGCTCAGCAGGTTCGTTCACACTCTCGAATGCTTTCACGATAGCATTCATAATCTTGTCCAGCGAGAAACGATCCTTCGTTCCGTCGCGTTTTGTAATTGTGAAGTTTTTGATCTCCATCATAATGGTCTTTTATTATTTATAGTTTCTTTTTATCATTTCAAGATCTTCAATAGTTCTCCGTTTTGGAAAACTTTTTCTTTTTCGCGTTTCCAAAAGTTTCCCAATTCGGACAACGCTAATCGGTTGCAAAGTTACAAAAATTCTCCGATATGGCAACATTCCAAATCTAAAAAAATATTAAAAGCGTAAAATAGTAAAAATTAAGAACAAGTTCGTTTGCACCTTCCGTGATTTTTTCGTACCTTTGCCATCGATGAAGACAATTAGACTCCTATTCGCTTTCCTGTTGCTGCCTTTCATGATGGCGGCACAGGTCATTGAGCCCTCAAGAAACGGCTCTATCAACGACTCCATGCTGACAAGCGTGCAGACGGCTGACGGCATGGTGCTCGTAGTGCCTTATCCTGAACTGGTGATGCAACGTCTGGATGCGCTGGTCGATGACTCGCTCATGGAGACCACACAGCTGGGACTCCTCGTATGGGACCTGACTGACGACATGCCGCTCTATGCCCGTAATCCTCGCCACCTTTTGCGAACGGCCTCAACCATGAAACTGCTCACAGCCATCACGGCGCTCGACCGTCTGGGCAAAGACTATAAGTACAACACCTCAATATACTACAAGGGCGATATCGTGCAAGGACAACTGCGTGGTGACATCATCTGTCAGGGAGGCATGGACCCCATGTTCGATCGCAAGGACATGCAGGCCTTCGTGCAGGCGCTGAAAAGCAAAGGTGTGACCAGCCTGCGAGGGCGCATCGTCACGGATAACACGATGAAGGTCCCTGACAAGTGGGGCGAGGGATGGTGCTGGGATGACGACAACCCTACGCTGGTGCCCTTGCTCATCGATGGCAAGCCCAACTTCTCCGAACAGCTGTTGAAGGAGTTGCAGAATGCACGCATCAACACGACGGGTGTAAGGGTGAGCGCTGGCACGCTACCCGCTGATGCCAAGCACCTCTGCACGCGCAGTCACTCCATCAGCGAGGTGATGAAGCAGATGATGAAGGAAAGCGACAATCTCTTCGCCGAATGCACCTACTATCAGGTGGCAGCAAGCTCAGGAAAACGGCCTGCGAAGGCGAAAGACGCCCAAGAGATAGAAAAGGACCTGCTCAACAAGATCGGACTGAATGCCGATGACTACAGTCTGGCCGATGGTAGTGGGCTCTCGCTCTACAACTATCTCTCGGCTGAGGCACAGGTGGCCCTGTTGCGCTACGCCTGGCAAACTCCCAACATTTTCCAGACGCTCTTTCCAACGCTTCCCATTGCAGGCGAGGACGGCACGCTGAAAAGGCGCATGCAGGACACGGCGGCCCAGGGCAGGGTATGGGCAAAGACGGGCACCGTATCAGGCGTTTCTGCCCTCTCAGGCTATCTCGTAGCCCCCAACGGCCACTACATCGCCTTCAGCATCATCAATCAAGGTGTGAAACAGGGCTCTGCAGGTCGCCGTTTCCAGGATCGCGTATGTGCTGCCCTGTGCCAGCCATAGTTTTTTGCTGATTTTTTGAACTTTTTTCTCAGTTTTTCTTCAAAAAAATGCGCTTTTAAACGCCAAAAACACCCATATCTGTCACTATTGTCACCATATCTGCACCTATCTATCTCATTGTCAGACAGCAGTTTACAGCGAGTCGTAACAGAAGTGCAGATTTTTTTTGAAAAAACTTTTAGAGTGCGCGCGTGCGCGCGCGAGGGAAAACAGGTGCCTCTTCCAAGCCCCAGAGATGCCGTTTCCAAGCCCTGAAGGTGCCGTTTCCAAGACATAAAGAAGGCACCTTTTTGTCCAAAAGAAGGCATCTTTTTTGTTTTTGGACGTAGCTAAATCATTTTAGGACGGCGCTAAATTGATTTAGCACGGCGCTAATTTGCCTCTTTTTTCGCCTGTGCAACAATGCAAATGTTAAAATTTAGCGAACATTTATACTTTTTCGCCGAAAAATTTGTGGGTTTCAGAAAAAACATTTATATTTGGCGCGTCTAATATATTACTTTGTACACGTACAACCTATTAAGTGTGAAATCTACATACCGATATAGAACTATCGTCTTCATGGCGCTTCTCTTCTTGGCGCTTAGCTCCAGGGCACAGCAGGTGGCCCTGAAGACCAACATGCTCTATGATGCAGCCCTGATTCCCAATATCGGTGTGGAAATAGACCTCGGAAAACAATGGACGGCCAGCGCCGACGGTTTCTATACCTGGCTCTCGTCAGACCACCGTCATCGTTACTGGCAAGGCTATGGTAGCTATCTCACGCTACGACACTACTTCGGCACCACCACTCCCTTCTACGGAAAGGGATCTGGAAAAGGCTCCCACCACATAGGCGCCTATGCCCTGGGGCTCACCTATGACGTGGAATGGGGAGGACGAGGCTACCAAGCCGCCCATTTCGGCTTTGGAGGAGGCGTGGAATATGGCTATGCCCTGCCCATAGGTAGCAGGCTGATGCTCGACTGCTCGATAGGTGTGGGCTTCCAGGACGGAGAATACAAGGAGTATCTGCCTATGGACGGCCATTACGTTTGGCAGGCCACTCGCAAGCGCCACTGGTTCGGACCTACGAAGGCCGAGGTGTCATTGAAGTGGCTCTTGGGAAAGAAAGGAGGTGGCCGATGAAGATGTTCTGCGCCATCTGCCTGCTCTGTGTCCTCTCAGCATCCTGCGAATACAAGGACCTGTGCTACGACCACAACCACTGGGCCAACGTGCGCATCGTCTTCGACTGGCAACATGCGCCAGAGGCGATGACGAAGGCAACAACGGAGACGACAGGCGCAGGCATGACTGTACTCTTCTACGACGACGAGACGGCCACCAGCCAAGAGCCTGTGCGCTACGACCTGCCAGGCCGAGAGGGAGGCAACGTGCGCCTGTTGCCAGGCACCTACCAGGCCCTGTCCTATAACTATGATACTGAGACCATCCTCTATCGAGGCATGGAACTCGAGAATACCCTCGAGGCCTACACCCGTCTGTCGAGCATAGGCGAAGGCACCATGATGAGCCGTACGGACATGCCACGTGCCAACAATACCGAGCAAGAGCCAGTCATCCTGGAGCCAGACCCGCTATGGGCGGCCACCAGCGAGACCTTTACGGTGAACATTGGCGACGAGACACGTACCGTGACCATGCAGCCACAGACACGCGTCTGCGAGATCACCATCACCATCCACAACGTGCCCAACCTGCAATACTCCAGTCAGTTCGGAGGCGCCCTGTCAGGACTGGCACCCTCAGTATGGATGGCATCAGGGCAGATAGGAGAAGGCACAGCCACGCAGGCATTCTCAGCCAGCGCCATAGACCAGAACACGCTGGAGATGCACTTCCGCACCTTCGGCCATTGTCCACGTAGAGGCGAGGGCATCACCAATCCCCATATACTGACCATCTACGCCATCCTTGCCGATGGCTCGAAATGGTACTACACATACGATGTGAGCCAGCAGATGCACAACCCCAAGCAGAACCCTGACGACCATCACGTCTATATTGAACTGGACGACCTGCCTGTGCCCAAGCCCATAGTCAACGGCTCCGGCTTCCAGCCCACCATCGACGGCTGGCAGGGAGTGGAGATAGAAGTAGATATGTAGAAAAATCATAAAAAGCTAAACAGTTTATATGAGAACAAACAAACTTTTTTATTCGCCTTTTTAAAAACATTTACAATTATGAGAAAAAATCTATTTATTCTGGCTGCAGCATTAGCAGTATGCTATTCTTGCAGCAATGACGAGACCGTAGAGGTCAATCTGGGGAATGAAATCAGCTTCAGGCCCATGGTAGAGAGAACGACTCGTGCAGCAGATGTAACGGAAAACAACCTTCAGAGCTTTAATGTTACTGCTGAATTAGAAGGTGACACTCCTTCCGAATATTTTAGTGATGTGACATTTACTGCTTCTGGAACGGTAAGCGCACAGAACCCATCAACAGGTGAAACCTATACCTCTGCAACGAAGTATTACTGGCCTTCTTCAGGTAATTTAAGTTTTTACGCTTATTCGCCAATAGATGGTGCGTCAAACCAAGTGGCCATGACTGATTACAAAACGTTTGTTGTTACTCCATCAACAACCATTGCCAGCCAGGTGGACTTTGTTTACGCAGGCACAACTGGAAAAAACAAAGAGAATAATTCTGCTGGCGTCGCACTCAATTTCCGTCATACAGGCGCTAAGATTGTATGTCAGGTAAAGAACTCCTCTACAGCACTTAAGTTTGCTGTCGATGGATGGAAAGTGGGATACTTGTCTCCCTCTGGTAAATTCACTTATGCTGCTGAATCAACCGATACTAAGAATTCTGTAACCCTTGCTTATGGACAGTGGAGTGATTGGGGTACGCGTTCAGTAGATACTAAGTATGAATCTGCACTTTCTCAGGCAGTAACAATCGATGCTAAAACCGTGGAAAATAATACGGATAACGAACACGTAACGCTTTTGGCAGGTGAGATGATTCTGGTGCCACAGCGCATCACTGCAGCAACAGCTTATGCAAATAGTAGTACACCCGCTGCTAACGACCCATTGAATGGTTCTTTCATCGCTGTTAAGCTGAAGATTATGAATAATGATGCTAGCAGTACTGTTATTGCAGCAGGTGCTTCAGATGCCACCATCTGGGCAATCTGGCCTATTGGTGATGCTGCTAATGCTCAGGCAGCAGACCAGTTTAAATGGGAGCCTGGCAAGAAGTACACCTACACCATCGACCTCGCTGGTGGTGGATACTATGAGACCAATCAAAATGAGACGACAGTTGATGAAGATTTAGACAAAATTCTTGATGGTGCAGAGATTAAGTTTGTCAACGTGACTGTCGATGATTGGACTGATGCTACAGGAATTGATGTTACAATGCCTTAATAATGTCAAAAGGTATTAAACAATAACCTGAAGATAAGCTGGCAGGGGTTCGACTCCCCTGCTGGCTACAAAGATGAAAAAGACGATGAAACAGGCGAATAACGGCTTATGGTTGTTGCTTCTGTTTGTAGCCGGGCTGCAGACGGGGTGTACTGGCGACAGCAATAGCGACATCGCGCCCAACGACAACGAAATCATACTTAAAGCCGACGTATGGCAGATGATGGAAGGCACTCGTGCCACCTTCTACGATGCCAGTTCGCTGGCCAGTGGTGGCAGTTTCACAGCTGCAGCCTACGTGGCAGAATCCACCACCCCATATATCAACCCCACACAGGTAAACTGGAACAGCACAACAAGCAAGTGGGAGTTCGCCGACGGCAAGCACTACTGGCCAGCCTCGGGCTCGCTCGACTTCTTCGCCTATATGCCTGCCACTCCACCATCTTACATCTCAGGCCCTACATATACTACGGCTCGCAGTCCACAGTTCACCTGCACCTTGCCGATGACCTACGAGTCGGCTTATACAGATGAAGAGTCAGTAGCTCATGATGCATCAGGCCAGACAGATGATGTGCAGGAGTTCGTCTGGGGAATGGCTGTTGGCCAGAATAAGGCTGGGCAGGGCCAGGACGGCGTCACTATGACATTCAGGCATCCCTTTGCCCGCATCAAGTTCATGTTGTCAGCAGAACATCCTGATATCACCATCAACAGCATCACGTTTAAGGGATTGAAGAGTGGTGGCACCTGCACGTTTGACGTCTCGAATTCCACTTCCACATGGACATCGCTGACCCCTTCGGACAATACTACCGATTTCGTGATGACCTTGCATGGCACAGAGGCTGAGTTCACGAAGAATACTGAGTCAGCAACGCCAGCCAGGCCAATAGGCCCAGAAATCATCATGGTTCCCCAGACCTTTGCTGGCGACATCGAGGTAAACGCCACCTGGATAGACTGGGGCGAACAGTTCGCACATAACGTCAGCACCAAGCTGTCTTCCGTCACCTGGCAGGCAGGCAACAGCTATACCTATACCTTCACCATCACAGAGACAGACCTGAGGGTAGATACTGAAAAATTCACAGAGCAATGGTAACTATAAAACGAAACATATACATATCATTCCTAACAATGCTCCTGCTGATGGTGGGAGGCGCAAATCAGGCGTGGGCATACAAGGTGACATACCATATACTGACGATGCCGTTCACGACAGAAGACAAAAACGGAGAACAGGGTTACAAACCCACCACCAACCCCAATCGACAGAACATCCGTGTGGAAGCTTTCTACGTTGAAGTCGAAGAGACTTCGCCAACCGTTGGACTTCCCTCGCAATACATCAGTCCACTGGCCCACAAGTTCAGATATTATGAAGGTACTACTACAAGCGAAAGTGGCAAGGTTTCTACGAGTGCGTCAAGAGTGCAGATTTATGAATACAATAATACCACCTACTACACCTATACGATCAATGGCACAACTAATAATGCTAACGTTTCTGGTGCTGACGACTATCCTACTGGCTATCAGGAGGATCCTACACTCTTGGACTCATATACAGGTCCCTTGTTGAAACCTGGTAGTGCCATTACAGAGGATTGCCATATCTACGTCACTTACGAATATAATGCTGCGAACACCGTTCTCGACCTGACAGGTAACAAAAGCTACAACATCAGGTTAGGTGACCGTTTTCTTGCTTTTAACAAAACACGTGCCAATCGTCCTGCTGCCATTCTTGAAAACAATGTAACGGAAGAAAACCTCAATAGCAATGACTTCACTTATGTAGCTACTCCTGGATTCAATAGCAACCAGCACCACTGGTTCCATTTCCGTTTCAAGTTTAAAGGTCCCGAGCCTAATACACACGACCCTTACAACATCACCATCCTCACAGCCTACGAGGGCGATGAAACATTTTTCTCGGACACTAATAAGAATTTGGGTGAAAAGACGATTGTGCGGAAAACGTACAAAGACAGTCATCTCTTCTGTAAGGGCCATGATAAAGGTAGCAATAACATGTGGTTGTCGAGTGATTACGACATGCAGTTCACCCAAACTAACAAAGATGGTCCAGTGACCTGGATATCTCAACCTGGCTATTATCGTGGCGGTGTAAACAATACTAGCGAGATGAGCCCCATCTGGAACTCGTTTGCCATCCTGCCTGCTGCTGGTGGTGGTAGTGGCTACGTATTTATGGGCACAAAAATCAACGGCAACGGCAACAACTGGCAGCCAAAAAATGGTCAGTATTTCTTCCTGACAGGAAACGTCGAAAATGGTAACAACCCGAAATTACAATTAAAGACGCACAGCGGTGCTGAGTCAACCCCTGAAGAGCCCTACGAAGTGCGCACATACACCTATAAGGTAAAAACGCCACTATCGGACACCCCATTAGAGGCCACCATCGATATGACAGAATTTAAAGGTTCTGCCACGTTGCTTACTCACGTTCCCGACAAACTAAAGCGCAAATATGTTACATTTACGGGAGCTTATAAATCAGAGTTATATACAGATGCAAATGCCATCACTACGTTTGATGATGCCGAAGCCAGTGGACGCGTAATCTGGCTAACGTATGAGTCGTCGGAAATGCCTTTCGAGACGCTTCCTAAAGACGGCAGTTATGAGGATGCCCGCTGGTACACCATACGTATGAATGGTGGTACGGAGAACAAGAATTTAGCCTATCACAATACAAACAACTTCATTACGGCAAATGGCAGTGGCACGCCCAAAGGCAGTAATAGTGATTTGCATCAGGGCGAGAACTCGGCTGAAGCAATGGTTGCCTTTATCGGCGACCCCTTCGAACTGAAGATTATCAGTCGTAAAGCCAGTGAGACAGACAATGCCAACCGCTATATCGGTTGTGCCACAGATGCAGCTAACAATACAACGCTTAATACCAACAAGACTGGTTCTTCCGACATCAGTAGTTGGGAGATTGTAGCTGATAATGAAGATGGCTCAATGGTACTGCGCCAAATGGGTACATACGATTCGCCTAAGTATATTGGCTGGAACTCTGGCGCTACCAACAAGCCTGTTGTCTATAGCACAAGTGCCTACACTACTGCCAACCGTATCAAGGTGGTGGCGTTGGACCAGAAAAAGTATCTCTATCATATTGTTCGGAGCGATGGTTCTATTGCAGTAGAGGCCAGCACCATGCAGGATGTAGGTCAGCCCCTGAACAAATACACCCATATTCCGGAAATCATACGTACGCCGTTCCTCAATCCGGCTCTTGGCTATTTACCCACCATCTCCTTCTATTATACAAAAACAAATGCTGATGCGTCATCCTCTGCTCAAAACCATGCACCGTATGAGCAGGAAGCTGGTACTTCTGATGGGGTTTTTGCTAATATCTACGTGCGATATAGTTTTGGCAGAGCCTTACCATCAAAAAACTATAATGTCCGACTGAACCGTGAGTACATCTATTATGATTCCTCAAATGAAGATGCTTCGAAAATCAGTTCTCAGACTTCAGACCCCCCATCATCTGAAAGTGATGATCCAAATAAGGACAATTACTCATGGTATCTGGACTTGTCTGATCCTTATGCCATGACTATCAAGAATGTGGGATACGACGTAAACGGCAAATATGTGAATGTATCATCATGGACAGATGGGGCTGTATTAGATTGGAGTGATGACACACCGTCTAAGTTCGTTGTAAAAAGCAGTACATCGCCAGGCGTATATGAAGTGATGGCTGCAACAGGAGAGGGTGTGAATGCCGCCACTACCTACTATAACATCGGACGCAATACGGCCAACACCGTAAGAATGTACAGCAACAGCACATACCATCATGGTGATGACCAATTGCGCTTTGTGCTTACTGAAACAAATGCCACACCAGTTGATTACCACTTGATAGACAAAGAGAATCATGAACTGATGGTGGTAAGGAGCCGACGAAGCGACTTGACCTTCCCTGCCGACTATCACAGCCCGTTGGTAGAGACGTATCACTACTGGACAGACCGTGCTTGCAGTGTGGCAGTGAGTAACTGGGGAGATCAAGAACATGAAAATTTAACTCCTATAGAAGGTGTCAAACATATTTACGTTACTTATGACACCAGCAATCGTATAAATCTGAGAAAGGGCGCTTTGTATCTACTCAAATTTAGGAATGGCGACAGCTTCCGTCAGGAGAACGGTGCTGACGGACTGACGACTAATGCCGTGCCAGCCGTTTATCCCTATTGCAACGGTGACTGCAACTTCTTTATCTATGGCGAAGACGAGTATGAACTGCAACAACATGGTGCTGCCAGTACCCGTACCCGCTGGGCATGGTATTTAGAGAGTACCAACAACGATCCCTACCACGTGAAGATATGTTCACGACAAGAGGAAACCTACAATACCTATCAGCGCCAAGCCTACTTCTATACCTTTGTTAAAGACTGGGGAGAGGGCGACAAGGTGGTTACGAGTTTAGCATGGCCAGGCATTACTGGCGTGCAGGGAACAGAGTATATGGTATTGGGGTCTGTAGGACAATACCAGTTGGTAACTTCTCCCGTTGATAAGAATGGCGATGGCGATTACGATGATGCTGATGAACGAGTGTACCATACGGTAAAGTCGTTCGAGCAATATTGGAAGACCTACGACACTATCAAAAATAAACTGCTGAAAGACATTCTGGAGGATGATGATAAGGGGACCAATCCTGAGGGTTCCTCGACAGTTCCTACTGATCCTGTAGCTTACAGAGAATTGCTGACAGACACGTACGGTTTCCATAGCTATCCCTACTATGCTTACGCCAAACGTTTCAACGGCTATAATAGTGAAGGTAAGGCCAGCAAAGGATGGGAAGAAATAGAACACTGGTATCAGACCGTTAACATGGGCGAGGGATACTTCGACTTCGTGCCAACTGTTATCGCTCCCGTGCTCATCCTGCTCGACCAGCATGGCTGGGAGATCATGCGTAAGCCTCTGCCCAGCGGGCCAGATGATAAGGAGAAGACTCAAAAGTATAAAGCTATTATGCAATATAACAGCCCGATGGTGAAGGAATATTCCTTCTGGGCTGGTGCGAAGAAGCGTACTGGCTTCCATCAGTATTACGATTTGAGCAAGCGTGTGGGTGGCGATGATTTCACGTCAAGTAGTTTGGACAATCTACCACCGTATGGTTCTGCCAACGTGCTCGATGCAAAGGGGAACCTGCAAGACCAGTATGTCACCTACACCGTGAAGGAAGAGTATGTACAGAGTTACAGCTACGATGCCACTACAGGTATTGGTACTGGCCAGCCGTTCCTCATCCAGCAAGGCGAGAGTTTTGCCTTTACGGGTGGTTCTGCAATTGCTACCTATACCGTGCCATCATCCGGCGGCATGTCAAAATGGATTGTTGAAAATATCAGTGCCCCGATAGATAACGGCTATCTCTGGTATCTGAAGCCAAATGTCAACATTGACACTGAAATGGGTTATGGCGGCTATGCCCATGACTGGGTCAACGACTATGATGACAAAGACAAGGTCAAGACCTCGGGTTTCAACTCATGGGCTTTTGACCCCTATAACATCCAGATATCGAGTGCTGCAGATCCTTCCAGGTATTTTGTTACTAATGCTACTGGGGCCACTTTGGAAGAAGGAGATGGAGCCATCTTGGGCACGTATGCGAATGATGACAATCCAGCAATATCATTAGGAGCACAAAGAACAAATGTAAGGGGCACATGGTATGACAGTCGTACGCTCTATGTCACTAATGCAACCTTCATGGCAGTGCAGGATGCAGATGGCAACATGCAACTAATGCCACGCTTTGACCAGTCGCGACGTATCAGGAGTTTTAGTACGTTGGTCACACCGACGGCTGATGCTGGCGACCCCACCAAACTGACGCAAACACATACGAAAATTTATCGTCCGATTGTCTATAACTACCACATCATCGACAATGCTGGTAATGAGTCATTGCGCTACAAGAGTGGTGGTGACCTCGTACCACAGACCCCAGATCACTTCAAGAGCCCACTGGCGAAAGACTTCACCTATTACAAGACGCTGACAGATGGAGTCGTTTCTGACGAAATAACTGAGTCTCTCGCAGGTGTTGGGTTAAACTCTACAGCTGCCGCTGGCAACGATGTCTATGTGCGCTATGCCTACGATGAACATGCAGATGTCATGGACATTCTGAAAGGCAAGTGGTTTACCATGAAGTTGAACACAAAGGATACCAAGTACGACGACGGCATCAAACAGGGAACCAGCAAGCCAGCTGTAATCGACGGTGATGATAAGGAGTGGCAGTGGAAGTTTTTAGAGACGCCGCTGAGCGACCCTGACCCTTATGCTGTTCAATTGTTCAACCGCGATTATAACGAGACGAGACAAAACGAGCCCTTACTAAATACCCGCTTTGCCTTGCTGTCGCATGCCAGCGATGGCTATGCCTTGGCAAAAGCAGGAAGGGGCGATTATACCTATCAGTTCCTTAACGGCAGTGGAATGAACGCCTCTACGCCTGCCACTATAGCAGAAGACAAAGATGGCAGTAACGCTTCTGGTTTTACGAGCACTTCATGCACTTTCCATGGTACAGACTCGCAAATAGAACTGTTCGACGATGTGCTTCACACCTATATTTATAAGGTATATACTTACGACAATGTTCCAGCCATAGAGGCCGAGCAGTCACAGGGTGAAGCCTTAGACAATGAACTTATCCCCGTACTGCCTGATGCCGCAAAGTCACCGCTACTAAACATGGAAGACTTCCGTTATTATTATAATAACGATATGTTTACCAGCGGAGCTATTGTGACTGTGACAGAACCAATACATGAACAGTTCCCTGAATTGGCAGTAGGTCAGGTCATTCCCGACACGATAGGCAAGCAACTTAAATATATATATGGCCTGTACGATGACGTGATTCACGTACACTACATGCCCTATAATCCCAATAACTCCAGCTATCTTGTACCCAATGTCAAGGGTATAGAAGATGGGCATGTAGCTCGTGGCTCTGGCTCACACGATGCAGCATTAGGACTTGATGGCAACCTGCTTTATAACATCATTTGGTATAATGACAACATGATGTTTAAGGATGGAAATGACGTCAAAGGAAAGCAGGGACAGGTCTTGACAGCCACACCAACCTCATACGTGTGGACATTAGAAGGCAACGACCCCTACGCCATCAAGATTAAAAACTATGATGGCACTAACGATTACATTAACAGTAGTGGTGGAATATCATCTGAAGCCCAGACGTTCATGCTGATTCCTTGGGAAGGCTATGGATATGGCGTATTGGCTAAGACTGGAGATAAAACCAAAAAGCTGACGATGGATACTGATGATAGCGTCTCTACAACAGATGAGTCGGTCAGCGTTGCAACAACTAATAGCCCTACGAAGTTTATCTTCTTCGGATTGGCTACCCATAAGTTGATTTATCACTTGGTGATTGCAAAGACCTATTATGATGATGCCGAGAGTCACGGAGCAGACGAGACAGAAACTATTCCTTATTGGAATGGAACTGAAATCACAAACATACCCATCAAGGGTTCTACCCAGCGCGATCTGACATCGGATAATGGCGGTGAGGGGGCACTGCCTGGTGAGAAGTACCAACTTGGTTCTACTATTAACGGCCAGACCTACTCCTACGATGCCGGAATCATCAGTTTGGGTGACAAGTTAGAAGTTCCTTCGGTATTCTATCGTCCTAACGTTGTCTATCAATACTTCGTGGAGGGGGTATATGACGATGAAACCTGTACATCACGCACCATAGACATGAATACCAAGTATAAAGGACGTGAAGTGACGAATTTGGGTGATGACCCTGGCTTGCTAAATAAGACTGTGCGCATTAACATCGTTTACAGTTTCAATGGTAGTCTTGAAACGAATGCTGGTGCAGACTTCGTGAGAAGCGTGGATCAAAACAAATGGTACACCTTTGAGGCGAAAAAGGCTGATGGCACACCGCAACTGATGCAATTCACCAATGCGTGGGGCATGGAGGTAAAGGAAGGACGAGGTACCCACTATACCAACGACTACCTGTGGACTCCCCTCGGCGACCCCTACGGCTTCGTGATGTATCACCGCTATACTTGTGTGAATAGTGGTACTGATAATACAGGTGAGCCAGATCGAGTGATGACAACAGCTGGTTTTTCGGAAGGGCGAGAGGTTTGGATGGATGATGGCTCCGGGACTGGTGCTAATAGGGTTTCTAATGCAACAGATGCTAAAACCGCAGCTGCTAATTCTATCTATGAACTGCTTGCTGATGAAGGAACCGAGCCTGGTTACTTCAAGATTCATCCTGTTGCTAACAATTCGGGCACACAGTATTATTTGAAGATTGTTCATGATAAAGAATCCCCTTCTTCGGAAGTATGGCATGACTATGTGAGGCTCAGTGCAACGGGGCATACTGAATTTACATATGGACTGACAGAGGAACTGTTGAAACCCTACTACGACCGTGCTGGTTATGTGGGCGGACTGACGGCGGCAGGCAAGACGGCCTATGAAGCTGCCAATGGTAACCTGATGACCCTACAGAGCGTAGTCTACGACCCTCGCAATATCGTCAAGTATGAGCCTGGCTACTACCGTCTACACTCACCAGAGGACATTGAGGTTGACGGAACACCTCTCTTGCCCGTGCGCTATGCCAGCGGCTATACGCACAAGATTGAGCTTGATCCCGATGGGAACGGAGACAATGTCGATGCCCTCCCCATGCACTTCTATGAGGTAGAGGGAGCATCGTCGGCCTTCAACTTGTTGAAGAGCAAAGACGGCGTAAGTAGAGATGTGGGCTATACTCCGTCACATGCAACACAAGGCGACATACCCATCCCGGCCGTGGAATACGACCCCGCGAGCATCTTCTATTTCTATGAGGGTTCCGCTGATTATCCAATATCACGAATCCAGACACAAGGACTCTATCTCAAAGGAAGCAAGGGGCCAGGTGCCACAGAGGATGTCGATGAGAGAGCAAAAGTCATCATGATAGATACGGAGAATCCAGCAACTAACGCTACTCCTTTGTATGTGATGGATATCGGTGGCGCTATCCTGTTGATACACGACAATCAAACCGACAATAGTCGAGTAAATCTGAAATATCTTAGTTACGACCAGAATGATCCCGACCATATCTACGACCTCAAGTTGACGCATAATACCCATACAGACCACGCGAAGTGGCTGATGCAGCCTGCTAATCACTTAGGACTGCGTGTCACCACCCACAGTGGCGGCGACGGCGGCACGTATGGTGGTACCACTTACAACTATACCACATTCTATGCACCGTTTGATGCCTTGCTGCCTGACACAGTTATGAAGGATGGACAAATTGAAACAATATACCATGCAGTTGTTCTTGAAACAGCGAACTCGCCATGGAGTCCACCAAATGACTTGCATCCCAAGTCTATCGGACGTTATAACATTGCAGACAATGGTTTAACCTCACTTAAAGATGGTGAACGTGAACTCTGTCTCACCAACGACAGGTTCATACCTGCAGGAACGCCAGTACTCATTGCTATGCATGATAATGCCGGATACGTCAAGTTAACACTACCCAACTCATCGCCACATCCCATGCATTCAACTTTCACAGCAGACACACGACGGAAACCTGGCGATGAAAATAAGGATACTAAAGGAGAACGTACCAACATCCTCACCGGTCAATACCTGGAGCAGAAGTTGTCTCTCAGTTCAACAGAGAGAATTTATGCATTCGGACTGCCATATAGTGGCACTATGACGCTTGACAAATCAACGGGCTATATCACAGCAACACTGCCGTTGCAGGACAATTCTGGTATGGGATTCTACCTTAATGCCAACCCTGATAAAGAATTAGGTCTATCACGTGGCGACTGGTTGCGTAACAACTGGTACGTATATAATAATAAGGCATACTACCATGCCACAGGAGTCAACCCATCTCGTGAAAAACCTGGTATTGACTTTATTCCCGTCATCTTCGATGATGAAGATGAAGAACCTGGTATAGAGGAGAATGGTGGAACAGCCGACTATCCAACGGGCATCTACGACCTGCTGGGCCGCAAGGTAGCGACGGAGCAGCAGGTGAAGGACGGGACGTGGCACGAACGGCTGGCTCCTGGCATCTATATCATGAACGGGAAGAAGTTCAGCTGGTAAGCCGCTGCCCCTGATATAACGTAAGCATAGAAGAAGCCCCGATGACCGCTAAATCATCGGGGCTTCTTGATTAATTGCTTCAGCATTATTACTCTGCGGCGACCTCAGGCTCAGCAGCACGGAAGCTGGCGAGATTCTCTACCTGGAACAATTTGATGTAGGACATCTTGCCAATGATGTTCTCCTCGGCCATGCGGACATAGACGTTGGCGCTCTTCTCGAAGAGTTCAGGAGCCTTGGTAGCATCGCGGAGGATGAGCAATGACATCACGAGTTCGGCAGTCATGTCATACAGACGACGGGCAAGGAAGTCCTGAGCTTCCTGATTCTCGAGAGCCTTTACGTAGGCGAGCGTCTCCTCGTAAACAGGAATCAGCAAACCAATACGGTTCTTCAGTCCCTGCAGACTGTCCTTCACCTCCAGACCTTCGTACATGTCCTTGATGTTCTGCAACATTGTGCCGTTGGTAATGTAACGAATAGCAGCTACTACCTGCAGCTGGGTGGTACCCTCGTAGATAGAGAAGATACGGGCATCGCGGAACAGACGCTGGCTCTTGTACTCCATGATGAAGCCAGAGCCACCGTGGATAGAGATGGCGTCGTAGGCGTTCTGGTTGGCGTACTCGGAGTTCATACCCTTGGCGAGCGGTGTGAAGGCATCAGCCAGACGCTGATACTTCTTCAGTTCCTGCTTCTCCTCGGGCGTGAGTTTGCGGTCGCGCTCGATATCTTCCAGACACTTGTAGATATCGACGTAGCAAGCGGTTTCATAAAGAAGTGCACGACCGGCATCGAGCTTGGCCTTCATGCGAGAGAGCATATCATAGACAGCGGGGAAGTTGATAATCTTATCGCCAAACTGCTGACGCTCCTTGGCATAAGCCAATCCCTCGTTGTAAGCCTCCTGCTCCACACCAACGCTCTGTGCGGCGATACCCAGACGGGCACCGTTCATCAGGGCCATCACGTACTTGATCAGACCAAGACGGGTGCTGCCACAGAGTTCTGCCTTGGCGTTCTTATAGGTGAGCTCACAAGTGGGTGAACCGTGGATACCCAGTTTGTGCTCGATGTGACGTACATCAACACCTCCTTGGCGCTTATCGTAGATGAACATCGACAGACCACGGCCGTCCTTGGTGCCCTCCTCAGAGCGGGCCAGCACGAGGTGGATGTCGCTATCACCATTGGTGATGAAGCGCTTCACACCATTCAGGCGCCAGCAGTTCTCCTTCTCATCGAAGGTGGCCTTCAGCATTACGCGCTGCAGGTCAGAGCCAGCATCAGGCTCAGTCAGGTCCATACTCATACCCTCGCCAGCACAAACGCGAGGGATATACTTCTGGCGCTGCTCCTCAGAACCGAACTCATAGAGGGTGTCGATACAACTCTGCAGGCTCCAGATGTTCTGGAAACCGGCATCGGCAGCCGAAATCATCTCAGACAACATAGAGAACACAGCGTTAGGCAGGTTCAGGCCACCGTAACGACGGGGCATAGAAACACCCCACAGGCCAGCCTTACGGGTGGCATCGAGGTTCTCGTAGGTCTTTGAGGCGTAGATCATACGGCCGTTCTCGAGGTGCGGACCTTCCAGATCGACGCTCTCAGAGTTTGGCTCGATGATATTGGCAGCCACGTCGCCGGTGATGTCGAGAATCTGCTTGTAGTTCTCGATGGCATCGCCCAGATCGACAGGGGCGTAGTCATATTCTTTCGCATCAGCGAAACCCTTTTCTTTCAGCTCAACGATACGAGCCATCAGGGGGTGGTTCAAGTAGAACCCGATCTCAGGATATCCAAGTTTATCCATACCCTGTAGAAAGCAATGGAGAAATAGATTGCAATCACCTCATTGAGGACTCTTCTCCATGTTGCCTTATTCGGGTCGAGCGACAGCCAAACGGACGCGACGACGAGAGCTGCATACAGAAGTAGGAATAGAACTTGTTTCTTCATTTTTACTTCGAGTTCTGCTTATAATACTTGATCAGTTTCGGCACGACTTCTTCAACGGTGCCAACGATGACGTAGTCAGCGATACGGTTGATAGGTGCATCGGAATCGCTGTTCACAGAGATGATGATACCAGAGTCCTGCATACCAGCGATGTGTTGAATCTGGCCAGAGATACCGCAGGCGATATACACCTTGGGGTGAACGGTGACACCCGTCTGACCAATCTGACGGTCATGGTCGAGCCAGCCTGCATCGACGGCAGCGCGGCTTCCACCAACCTCACCATGAAGCACCTTTGCCAACTGGAACAGCATGTCGAAGTTCTCCTTCGAACCCATACCGTAACCACCGGCAACCACGATAGGCGCACCCTTCAGGTTATGCTTGGCAGCCTCCACGTGGTGGTCGAGCACCTTCACGACGAAAGCCTCGGGGCTGACATACTTGCTGACCTCGGGATAAACCACCTCCTTACGGCACTCACCCTCGTAGATAGCCTTCTGCATCACGCCAGAGCGGACGGTAGCCATCTGGGGACGGTGGTCGGGGTTCACGATGGTAGCAACGATGTTACCACCGAAGGCGGGACGAATCTGATAGAGCAGATTGTCGTAGTGCTTACCGCTTTTGTTATCGTCATAGGGACCAATCTCCAACTCTGTACAGTCAGCAGTCAGACCAGAGGTCAGAGATGACGATACACGTGGACCGAGGTCGCGACCAATGACGGTAGCACCCATCAGACAGATCTGAGGTTGCTCTTCCTTGAAGAGGTTCACGAGGATATCGGTGTGGGGAGCGGAAGTGTAAGGGAACAGGTCCTTGCCGTCGAACACAAACAGCTTGTCAACACCGTAGGGTAGAATCTGATCCTCCACCTTGCCCTTGATGCCTGTACCAGCAACAACGGCGTGGAGCTCCACACCTAATGTATTGGCGAGTTTGCGACCCTTGGTCAGGAGTTCCTGGGAAACTTCTTGCACTTGTGTGCCTTCTATTTCGCAATATACAAATACATTGTTCATAATCTTATCCAATAATCTTTTCTTCCAGTAACTCTTTGATCATTCCCTCGATATCAGCATCAGAAGCCGTCAAAGTCTTCGACTCCTTAGCCTGGAACACGATGTTCTTGATAGCTTTCACCTTTGTGGGCGAACCGGCCAGACCACACTGGTTCACGTCGCCGTTCACATCAGCTACGCTCCACTGATTCAGGTTCAGCTCAGGGCGCTCGTCGTACAGATAGTCGTAGGGCGTGCCTTCGGCAGGACGCTCCATCGGGCAGGTAGCGCGCTTGTACTTCATCACCAGCTTGGCGTTCTGGGGGCGACAAGGAGCAGCACTTCCATTAACGGTAATCACTACTGGAAGCGGAGCCTCAACCGTCTCCACACCACCGTCGATGACACGCTTGATGGTAGCCTTGCCGTCCTTGACGTCAAGTACTTCCTCAGCGTAAGTCACCTGATTAAGACCTAACTTCTGAGCTACCTGAGGACCTACCTGAGCGGTATCACCATCGATAGCCTGACGACCACCGATTACGATATCGACATCGCCAATCTTCTTGATGGCAGTAGCCAATGCGTAAGAAGTAGCGAGGGTATCAGCACCAGCGAAGAGACGGTCAGTAAGCAACCAGCCTGTATCAGCACCACGATAAAGTCCCTGACGGATAATCTCACCTGCACGTGGAGGACCCATCGTGAGGATTCCTACTGTAGAGCCCGGATTCTGCTCCTTCAAACGAAGGGCCTGCTCCAAGGCGTTCAAATCTTCTGGATTGAAGATAGCGGGTAGGGCAGCACGGTTCACAGTGCCTTCGGCAGTCATAGCATCCTTACCCACATTTCTGGTGTCTGGCACTTGCTTGGCCAGCACAACAATTTTTAATGCCATAAATAATTAAATATGTTATTCTGTTATTCTGTCTTAAAAATGATACTCTGTCTCAAAAGCGGCTGCAAAGGTACTACTTTTCGCGCACACAGCCAAATAAATTGCACAAAATCGAGTCATTTGCGCACATATTGGGGTGTTTTGTGCAATCTTTTCTGCCTTTTCTTTTGTTATCTGCCAAAAATATGTTATCTTTGCACATCTAAAACAGCTACAATATGAAACGACTATTACTCTATCTCTCGCTTTTCATCTTTCATCTTTCATTTTGCCCCATAGGGGCACTGGCTCAGGACTTCGACACGGGCCTTGTACGTCTGAAGAGTAAACGCACAACGTGGTATCTCTCTACAGAGACCAGTGAAGCCGCCACAACGACAGCCAAGAACGTGGCGAAGCTGGGGCAGGTATGGATTCTCGAGGTATATGGCGATGGCTACTACCTGCGCAGTGCCAACACGGGCGAGTACCTGCAAACTGACTATACCAAGACTGGCACAGGCAAGACACGGCTCTATATCCGTAAAAGCCCGAATGCTACAGGTACAGCTAAGTTTTGGAATATCTCGTCGAAAAGCGATTTCTCTGGTTCCAGTTTTCTGAATACCAACACAAGCCACGCCCTCTTCAGCTATTCTATGGACGAGGGCTGCGACTGGTATATTGAGGCCGAGACCAATTTCACCGAAGAAGAAATAATGGCACGGCTACAGGAACTTAGTCCTTTCACGAACGAACTGAAAGACGGAGCCTACTATCGACTACACAGTATCTACAGCCGAGTGCTCACCGAAGGTAGTGACCTCTCGACGAAGGAGCCTGATGACACGAACTATAGCCAATACTGGCAGCTGCATCATTCCGACAGGGGATGGAGCCTGCAGACGGTCATCACCCAGAAATATATCCTGCGCCAGACGCAGACCAGCACCCCCTATCACTTGGGAGCTACACAAGTATTCTTCAATGTCAATGCCACAGGCGACAAGTGGGACACCTGCTGGACTATCAGCTATGGTACTGACTGGGGAGGTCTGCACGACGCACAGTCACAGGGGCACAATGTGGTTTATTGGGATTATACTGCCGAGGCCAGCGCATGGCATCTGGAGGAGGTGGAACTGGATGAAGCCATGCTGGAGCAGATGCGCCAGCAGCAGGCCGATTACGACGCATTAGTGAAGGACAAGGCCACCTTTCAGCAGCACCTAAACAATCTGTTCGAAGACCAAGCCTGCACCACGCTGAAAGCTGACATCCAGACACTCAGCGATGATGCTCTGGCCCAGAACGAAGACTTCGTAGCCCTGACCACCGACATGCAGGCTATGGTACTGAAAGTAAAGAATGACACTTGGCAACAGTTCACCAACCAGACAACTGGTTACAGCGCCTGCTACGAGCGCTTCTTCCGCATTGCTGACTACCAGTCATATAGCAATCATCAAACGATGGCTAATGCCAGTAACTTCACCATGAGTACCTCCTTCGGCCGTCTGTCGAACCCTACAGGCATCGTGGCTAATCCTGGCGACATCGTCTATGTCTATGTAGATGCTTCCCCCAAGACTGGTGCCACGCTGATGATGGAAGCCGTAAGCACCGATGGTGTTGCTGGCGACCACCCCACAGGCGAAACCACCACGCTGAAGGCTGGCTTGAACTTGCTGCGCTACTCTGAGCAGAAGATGCTCTATGTTTTCTATCAGGTAACCGATCCCAAGAAAAAGCTCGATGCTTATCCTGACATCACCATTCATATCGAAGGCGGACAGTTGCAGGGCTACTGGGATGCCACTCGCAACATGACCAACGCCGACTGGAAGTTGTTGCAACAGGACTTGCTCAAAGCATGTCCTGTGCTCAACCTGAAAACACCACATTTGGTATTCTGTATGGATGCTGACCTGGTGAAAAAAGCCGAGCCTAACGAGATGGAGGGTCTGATGCGTATCTGGGATCGCATCGTGGAGAACGAGGAACGCTATATGGGCGTAGAGGACTTCGAGGGACGCTACCGTAACGTGTGGAACGCATTCAGCGGCGCCAGCAGTTATATGCACTCCACCACCTACGGCACTTGGTACGACGAATCGACTATCCCCACCATTATGAATTACAAGAAGATGACACAGCCAGGTAACCTCTGGGGACCCAGCCATGAGATAGGTCACAACCACCAGGGCAGCATCAATGTCATCGGCACCACCGAGAGCTCAAACAACATGTTCTCGAACATCAATACCTTCGAACAGGGCATCATCACCAGTCGTCGCCAATTGCCTGTCGATGTCTTCTATGAGTTGGCCAAGGGTACTCGCTGGTTAGAGCGAAACATCTGGCAGACCACAGGGCTGTTCTATCAGCTATACCTCTATTTCCACGTGCAGAAACACGACGAGCAGTTCCTGCCAAACCTATTCCGTGCCTTGCGTAAGAGTCCCATCAACAAGAGCAGTGGCAAAGGCAGTACCGACTATCTACACCTAGCCAAGAAAATATGTGATGTGGCACAAGCAGATCTCTCCGAATTGTTCGAAGCCTACGGCATGTTCGTGCCAGGAAACAACATCTACGTCAGCGACTATGCTGAATATAATGTCACCACCACACAGGCCGACATTGACGCAGCCCGAAAATACATGCAGCAATACGACCACAAGCTGGGTAACATCATGTTCATCGATGACCATATAGAACCCATGAAGCCTGCCGATCCCAACAACATCTTCGAGGGAGTTCCTGCCATCACCAACGGACTGAAGAAAAACAACCTCGACCAGCACAACGAGGTGGCTGAATACAAGAACCTTCCCATCGGCGAGGCTGGCGACTACGAACTTTTCACTGATGATGCCCCCGATGTCGTCGATGACTATTATTCGCTATCGGCCAACGGACGTAGCATCACCTTCCACGGCACCAATTATGCCGGTCATAAGTTCTATGATGCAGAGGGTAACCTTGTCTGGGCTACCAATGCCCGCAATGTCAGTCTGCCACAGGCCGTGCTTAATATGGGTATAAATACTATCACCATCATGACTGCCATGTACAATATGAAGGATGTCCTGTGCACCGATCAGGAACCCGACGGCATTGACAATCTCACCCCCTCTCCAACTGGTGAGGGAAGTATATACTCCATCAGCGGTCAACGTACCATGTTAAAACATGCCAAGCCTGGTTTATATATCATCAACGGAAAGAAAATCATTAAATAACAATAAACGATGAAACGTACTCTCCTCATCTTCTTATATATTATTTGTTCTGTATTCTATAACCGCATAGTGGCGCAGGACTTTGACAACCTGCCCACACCAGGCGAGGAGAAAGTCATCGACAATACGCCTGACTCAATAGCCAAGGCACTGATGGCGCGACCTGCCCCTGGTTCTACCCGTGTGGGTACGAATCCTGTGCTTTTCCTCATCGGCAACTCAACGATGCGTAACGGTACGCTGGGCAACGGCAACAACGGCCAGTGGGGCTGGGGGTATTTCTTTCCGAAGTATTTCAATGCCAACAAGATAACGGTGGAGAACCAGGCACTGGGCGGCATGAGTACTCGCACCTTCTATACTGACCTGTGGCCAGCTATCCGTCAGGCCTTGAAGCCTGGCGACTGGGTGATTGTCTCTATAGGTCATAACGACAGCGCCGACTTTTTCGACCAGCGCAGAGCCCGTGGCGTCATCCCTGGCGTTGATATGGACACCATGATAGTTGGCTTCAACCAACGCATACAGAAACAGGATACCGTTTATAGCTACGGCAACTACCTGCGCAAATATGTCTATGAGATACGCGAAAAAGGTGCCAACCCCATCCTCATGTCACTGACACCTCGCGACGCCCTCGACGACAGGGGCAAGATCGTGCGCAAGCCCCAGACAGAATGGGCGGCCTACATTGCTGCAACAGAGAGCGTGCCATTTATTGACCTCAACGAGATCTCTGGCCAAAAGCTCGATCGTTTTAGTCGCTGGAAGCAGTTGTATCACTTCCTGGGTGACCACATCCATACTTCGAAGTTTGGTGCCGAGCTGAACGCCAACAGTGTCGCTATGGGCATCTTCAACAGTAACAACCCACAGTTAAAATCCCTAAAAGCCATGATGAAGGTCGATATTCCGTTTAGATATATCACCACAAGTGGCAAGCCCCGTCTCTTCTTCACGGGCGACTCGACGGTGAAGAATGCCGACAAGGAGGATGACGGTATGTGGGGCTGGGCCTCGCAAGCATCGACCATCTTCGACGAATCGAAGATTACCCTCATCAATGCTGGTCGAGCCGGTCGTAGTACGCGCACCTTTATAAAAGAAGGACTTTGGGAACGTGTCTATGACTCGCTACAGCCCGGCGACTTCGTTACCATACAGTTCGGACATAATGACATCTGTCCCATCACCGATGCCAAGGGACGTGGTGTCATTCCTGGCACAAAGGACACATTGCACGTCTATCACATGGATGACGGTTCCTACGAAGTGGTCTATTCCTTCGGCTGGTATCTGAAGAAGATGATTGACGACACACGAGAAAAGGGTGCTACGCCCATCCTCGTCTCGTTGACCCCACGCAACGAGTGGCCTGGTGGCAAGATAGAGCGTCGCGACGACACGTATGGCAAGTGGTATCGCGAGGTAGTGGAAGAGACTGGTGTGGAGTTTATTGACATGCACAACATCAGTGCCGACTTCCTCGACAAGAAGTTCGCCGTGCGCCGTCTCTCCGATGACAAGGAAAAAGCTCGCGAACAGATTGCTAAAATCAAGGAACGTGCAGGTATCTATTTCAAGCAGGACCATACCCATGCCTCGAAGCTCGGGGCCCAGATGAATGCCCAGTCCTTTGCCAAAGGCCTGAGAGCCAGCGGTTCTGAACTGGCAAAGTACCTGAAGAAATAAGAAGAAATCTGTCGTGCCAAAACAAACGGCATTTCCATACCCCAGAGATGCCGTTTCCAAGCCTTAGAAATGCCATTTCCGAACCTTTGAAACGGCATTTCTTTTTTTAATGCTCATGCTGCACGCCTTCTACGGAAGAGGATGGCAGCAATGACAGGGGCTCCAACAAGGGCTGTGACACTGTTCACGGGCAAGGCGCCTTCGAAACCTGGCATACGGGCGATGAGGTTGCAGAGCAGAGCGAGCACGGAACCACAAAGGGCAGTGGCTGGCATCAGCACACGATGGTCGCTGGTGCGGAAAAGGGCACGAGTCAGGTGAGGCACGGCCAGACCAATGAACATGATGGGACCGCAATAGGCTGTGACGATAGCCACAAGCAAAGAGCTGCTGACAATAACCAACGAGCGTGCCCTACGGATGTTTAGGCCCAAGTTAGCAGCATAGCGGTCGCCTAAAAGCAGCAGGTTCATGGGTTTTACTAAGAGGCAGGCCAAAGGCAACAGAATGCACATGAGCACTACGAAAAGTACCATATCGCCACCACTGACCCGCGAAAAGGAACCCAGTCCCCAGACAACGAAAGCCTTCACATCTTCCTCGGGCGAGAGGAACTTCATCACGCCGATGATGGCAGTTGCCAGATAACCTATCATCACGCCAATGATGAGCAACGTGCCACGACCCTCCACACGGTTGGAAATCCAGATGATAAGCATCATCACCAACAGGGCGCCAACAATGGCGGCCACGCTGATAGCGGCATCGCCCAGATAGCCCAGTCGGCTCAGCGCCACACCTCCTATCTGTCCGCTGAGCAGCACCACAAAGGCTACGCCCAGAGCAGCACCGTTGCTAATACCTAATACCGAGGGACCTGCCAACGGATTGCGAAAGACGGTCTGCATCTGCAAGCCACTGACCGCCAAGCCTGCTCCTGCCACCAGCGCCGTCAGCGTCTGTGGCAGACGGCTCTGCAACACAATGTTCGTCCATACCTCGGAGACCTCTGTACTGCCCGTCAGAATGCTAACCACGCTGTCCACAGGTATCTTCACCGTGCCGATGAGCAGGTTTACAACTACCAACACCACGATGGAAACGAGGAGAACGATGAACTTTGAAACTCTCATTTCAGCAATCGGTAGTAACGGGGCTGGTAGTCAGGCTCTACAAGTTCGGGGTGGAAGATGGCGACGAAGTCTTTCAGCAGGACATCGGGCTCTACGGGAGTAATCTCGTAATAGGGCTGCTGCTTCATGTTGCAATAGATGACCTTGTGCTCTTTGAAGGATCGCAACAGCTCGTTACGGGGTTCGCTGGCACGCAGGTCCTCGTAGGTGAAGTCGCCATCGAAGCTATTCAGAATGCGCCAATAGTCAGCATTGGCGGAGAGGGCGTACATCTTCTCGAACTCGATGTCCTCGCCAGCCTCCTCCTCGTCGTGCACCACATAGTCGGCACCAGCATCGCGGAAGATCTGTGCCAGATAGTTCTTACCACCCACAGCATGCCACATGCCGTAGTGCATCTCGCCACTGGTGACAGAAGGAATATTAGAGGTGAGAGATGAGGGGTGAGAGATGAGGGAATCGACACGAGCTTTCAGGTCGTTGTAGCGCTGCTCTATACCTGCAAAGACATCGTTGGCCTGTGGTTCCTTACCAATGAACATGCCAATGAACTTCACCCATTCGGCCTGTCCCAAGGGTGATAGTTCCTTATAACCCAGATGGGGAACGAGGGTGATGCCGCTCTCCTTGATGGCATCATAGCCGCCACGCTTGAAAGGTGAGATGAAAATGACGTCGGGCTGGGCAGCCATCACCAGCTCAGGGTCGAAGTTGCCCTCCATACCTATCTTTACGATACGTCCATCATCGACACGTTGCAGAATGTCCTCATTGAAGAGGTTTTTCGTGCCCGTAATACCCGTCACGAAGTTGTGAGCATCGAGCGCGGTGAAGTTCGACAATTGCAGAGCCGTCATGCAGATGCATCGACGAATGGGCACCACCACCTTCACATAGTCCTGCGGCACGCTAACCGTGTCACTGCCTACCAAGGCGAACTGCTCGCCCGTATAGACCGTGACCAGCCGTATCTGTGCCGAGTCCCTGACAGTAAAGCCAGTGGCGTACTTCGTCTCAATCTTCACGTCAGTGACATCACCACCACCTTCTGCCTGCTGTGTCTTCGGCTGGCGTGCACATGCTGCGACCAACAGCACCAAGGCCAATAAGAAATAATTCTTCATCCTTAAATCTTACTTTTCTTTTTCATTATTCAGCCTGCAAAGGTACAAATTAACAGGCAAAACACCAAATATATTTGTAGTATTTTCAATACTCCACATAGGGCAGGAGACGCTGGATAGCCTCTTCGGGGAAGTCCGGTAGTAAATGCAGGTCATGGAGGTCGCTGATGGGACCATACTGGCGCCGATAGTCTATGATTGCACGGGCCTGATAGTAGTTCATGTATGGATGGCGCTTCAGTTCGTTGAGTGAAAGGGTGTTGATGTTTATCTTACGCGTAGTTGTAGGACTCAACGTAATATATTGCTTTGCTTCTTGCGGAAAATCGTCGATTTCATCGAGTTGTGCTACACTGACGTAGCCCCCTAATCGCTGACCATAGTCAATGATGCGACGGGCAAAATAGGAGCCGATGCCTGGGACGCGACGTAGTGTAGTCGTGTCGGCAGTAGCGAGATCAATGGTCTCGCCCTCAGCCAGTTTCACTGGATAACGAGGTATAAAAGTTGTGGTATCATGGGGCTGAACGGCAGGAATTTCGTGCGAGCGACGGGGGAAGAGGGTGGATGCTGGCAGGTAGTCAGAAGAGATGGCGATGTAAGGTTCCAGTTCACGATACTGCTTCACGGTGAGCCCATAGAGACGGGCAAAGTCGGCCTTCTCGCGGAAAATGCCTCCTGCAGCACGGTACTTATAGATATTCTGCACAATAAAAGATGACAACCCTAAGCTACGTAATTGAGCAGAGTCGGCAGTGTTTGGGTCGAAGGGGGAAAGCACTTTCTGACTATCTGAAAAAGGATGTAAAGTCCCATGATGAAGAGAATCAGCCACATTTGTCGATGAAATAGGCGTTTTTTGCGTCTTTCCTCCCACCAAGAAGATGACCACAAAGGCTACTGCCGCCACACTAAGCAGGGCGAGAAGAACACGACGGTCGCTCTTATGCAGGTAGAAAAACTCCTTGAACATTGTCTCTCATCTATAGTCTGTAGTCTATAATCTGTAGTCTTATAGTTCTCTCCTAAGTCTTAAACCAGACCGAACTGATGGAGGAAGATAAGGAGAATGCAAGTAGGACAGATGAAGCGCACGCAGAATAGATAGATGCTGAAGAATCGGCCACGAAGCGTACCCTGATTAGTGAATTCCTCACGTACAATGCGCTTGGGTACATACCATCCTAAGAACAAACAGGTGAGGAAGCCACCCAAAGGCAGGAATATCTGGCCTGTGGTGAAGTCGAACAGGTCGAAGAGCGATAGTCCAAACAACGACAGGTCAGCATTATAGAACGACAGCGAGCAGAACACGCCAATGATACTACATGTAACGGTGACGATTGTGGCCGCCTTCGTGCGCGACAAGTTGAACTCCTCGTGGAAGAAAGCCGTGCTAACCTCATGTAGGGAGATAAGCGATGTCAGTGCTGCCACCGATAGCAACAGGTAGAACAGCAGGGCGATGATATGCCCTACGAACGGTACGGCCGAGAATGCTTGGTTGAAAACGTTGGGCAATGTGATGAACACCAACGACGGGCCGGCACCCACATCGCCGCCCACACTGAACACGGCGGGGAAAATCATCAGGCCAGCCAAAATGGCAATTATTGAGTCGATGCTTACGATCTGTACCGCAGACTTCGTCAGATGGATGTTGCGGCTGAAGTAGCTAGCGTAAGTACACAGGCAACCCATGCCTAAGGACAGCGAGTAAAAGGCCTGCCCTAAAGCGCTGAGCAGCACATTACTGTCCATCTTCGAGAAATCGGGACTAAACAGGAAACTGATGCCCTTACTCGCATTCGGTAGCAAACACGAGGCTACAGCAATAGTAACAAGTAGGACGAAAAGCAGAGGCATCATCAGCTTGGAAGCCTTCTCGATGCCTTTCTCCACGCCACGCACAATGACAAAGTGAGTGATGAGAAAGAATACAACTAACCAAATGATAGGTTGCCAGGGATTAGAGGAAAAATCGGCAAAATATTGTTGCACGGCTGCCGGGTCGCCATCGAGTCCGCCCGTTACGGAAGAAAAAACATATTGTAAGCACCAACCGCTGACCACACAATAGTAGCCACTGATAAGGAAGCCTGTGAACACTCCAAAGTAGCCAATGAAGCGCCAAGGTGTGCCATTGGCCAGTTTGGCATAAGCCCGAGCCGTATTGGCTTGAGCTCGGCGGCCGATGATAAACTCGTTGAGCATACAGGGAACGCCCAATAATAGCACACATATTACATAAACTAAGATGAAGGCTGCGCCACCATTTTCACCCGTCATCGTAGGGAAACGCCACACGTTGCCCAGACCTACAGCCGACCCTGCCGTGGCCAGCACAATGCCTAAGCGGCTACCAAAATTCGCTCTCTTATCCATATTGTTTTGTATTAAAACAACCTTCACAACTTGTGACGACTCCTTCCCTTGTTGTCTTTTGTTGTCTTTGTTGTTGTGTAATAAACCGCTGCAAAATTACAACTTTTTTTTTATTTAGTGTTAAAAGTACGCAAAAAAATGAGCAAACCTGAGGCTGGACGGATTATTTTTCGTAACTTTGCACCGTATTTCTGCCTAGGAAGTACCTAATAACAATAAATAACAGAATAACAAATGCTGAAAAGTATCAAGAAAATTGCCCTTGTGGCATTGTCGCTGACGGCAGTGATGCCCGCAGCAGCACAGGATCTATTGGCTAACCAAGCACCCATCGACCGTAAGATGCGTGCCATTGATTCTATCCAGCTGAACCAGATGTTGGAGAGCGAGGTGGCCCAGCAGTCGCCTGCAACACAACTCTACGAAGAGTGGAGTAACATGTATGTTCACCATCAGACTGTCCTCCCCGATAGTTTCCTCATAGACCTTCGCGACTTTGCAATGCCCTCGCCCAGCCGCCTTATTACCTCGAACTTCGGTGCCCGCTGGGGACGACAGCATAAGGGTCTCGACATCAAGTTGCAAACGGGCGATACTATCGTGGCTGCGTTCAGCGGTAAGGTTCGCATTGTGCGCTTCGAACCGAAAGGCTATGGTAATTATGTAGTAATCCGTCATCCCAATGGTCTGGAGACCATCTACGGACACATGTCGAAGCAGTTAGTTAAAGAGAATCAGGACGTACGTGCTGGCGAGCCCATCGGACTGGGTGGCTCGACAGGTCGTAGCACAGGTTCTCACCTGCATTTCGAGACACGCCTTTGCGGTACGGCACTGAATCCCGCCCTGATGTTCGACTTCTATAATCAGGACGTGGTGGGTGACTACTATATGTTCCGTAAGAGTACCTATAATCAGGAGAGTATTGTAGCAACACGCTTGCGCGGTGTGGGTGGTCATGGTGGAGAAGACAATACCGACTATGCACAGCTGGCACAGCAGCAGTCGCAAAAGCAGGCCAAACAGCCTGCACGTGCTACACGCACTCAGCAGCAGGCACAGACTGGTGGCTACCATAAGGTACAGCGCGGTGAAACACTCTATGCCATTGCTCGCAAGCATGGCACTACTGTCGATGCCATCTGCCGTCTGAACCGCATCACACAACGCACCGTACTTCGTCCTGGACAAATTTTGAAGTACAACTAAACAAGGAGCTTATACTCATTAAATACTTTTTCGTTTTGCAGGCCGTCGAAGTGGTTTCGATGGCCTGCGTTTGTTGACGCATTATCGGCCAGATTGTTAATAAAAACATATGAAAACCTTTCTCCATCATCAAAAAATGAGGGGGAAACATTACTTTTTAACAGAAATCTTTGGTGTTTTAATATTTATTGATTATTTTTGCAAGCTGTAACAAATAGAAGCACTCCGTAAAGAGTGAAAACCAAATATATATTATTGTACACGTACATAAAACATATATAGAAAGCAAAATAAATAAATTAACATTATTCATTAAAACGAGAGAGATTTTATGGAAAAAAGAATCATGACATTGCTGGCAGTGCTTTTCCTATTCATAGGAGGAGCAATGGCACAGACTAAAGTCAATGGTACCGTGGTGTCTCAGGACGATGGGCAGCCCGTCATAGGTGCGACCATCCAAGTTGTAGGCACCAATGTCGGTACAGTGACCAACTCGAACGGTCAGTTCTCGCTGACCTGCCCTGCGGGGAAGAGCACTCTGAGAATCACTTATGTGGGCATGGAACCCTTGGAAGTAAGCGCACGTCCCAACATGCGCATTTTGCTGACGAGTGACCGTCAAGCCCTGGACGAGGTGATTGTCATCGGTTATGGTACGGCCAAAAAGTCAGCTTTTACTGGCTCGGCCACGGAGGTAAACTCCAGCGAGATAACAAGCCACGTCACTTCGAGTGCTACTAGCGCACTGGTGGGTAAGGTAGCTGGTGTCATCGCTACAACGGGAGGCAATGCCGGTCCTGGCTCAGCTCCTACCATCCGCATCCGTGGTATCGGTTCCTATGCCGCCAGCGACACCCCACTCTACATTGTGGACGGTGTACCCATGGAGCAGGGAGTGAACACCATCAACCCCGAGGACATCGAGTCGATGTCGGTTCTGAAGGATGCTTCAGCAGCTGCTATCTATGGTAACCGCGGTGCCAACGGTGTGGTCATCATCACTACGAAGAAGGCCAAGGGTGCTGCTCAGGATGCAGAAATCAAGTTCGATGCCAAGTGGGGTTCGAACTCGCGCTTAGTACCACAGTACGACGTCATCAAGAATCCCGCTGAGTACTATGAGACCGTTTATCGCGCCCTCTACAACAGCCAGTACTATCATGGCGCCAGCGATGAGGAGGCTCATGCTTACGCACAGCGCAACCTGCTCACCAGCAGCAATCATGGTGTGGGCGTTCAGGTTTACACCGTACCCGAGGGACAGAACCTTATAGGTCGCAACTTCAAGTTGAACCCCAATGCTACACTGGGTTACTATGATGGCAACTATCTATTCATGCCCGATGACTGGTATGATGAGCTCTACCACAATTCTTTCCGTCAAGAGTATAACGTCTCAGCCAGCGGCAACAGTGGCAAGATGGCCTATTATGCCAGCGCTGGCTATCTGAACGACGGCGGTATGGTGGACAACTCCAACTTCGAGCGCTACACTGGTCGTCTGAACGTAGACTATCAGGCCAAGAAGTGGCTCAAGTTGACCACTAACATGTCGTTCACCCACCGCGATACCGAGAACCCTGCCTATAGCAGCGACACCTATGGCTCGAGTGGCAACCTGTTCTATTATGCCAACTCCATGGGTGCCATCTATCCGCTCTACCTGCGTGATAAGGACGGCAACATCATCGAGGAGAATGGCCGCAAACTCTACATGACCCATAACAACAGCAGCCAGACGCGTCCAGGCTTCCAGAACAACGCTGCACGCGACAACGATTTCAACCGCAAGCAGATGTTTAGCGACATCTTCACCGGACAGTGGGCTGCCGTCTTCACTCCTATTGAAGGACTTAGCCTCACGGCACAGCTCAGTGCTACGAGCATCAACAACCGCTACAGCTATCTCTACAGTGCCTTTGCCTCCTACGGTTCGCAAGACGGTATCGCTGAAGTGGAGCACGACCGCACTTTTGCTGTTAACCAACAGTATCTGGCCAACTACACCCGTACCTTCGCCGAAAAGCACAACCTCAACGCTCTGTTGGGCTACGAACAGTATAAGCTGAAGTCTCAGATGCTGAACGGTTCGAACGACCACCTCTACGACCCCTTCATCGGTGAGCTTGGCAATGCCAACGGTACTGAACAGAAGTCGTTGAACTCTTACACTGACAACTATATGCTCGAGGGCTATTTCACCCGTCTGGGCTATGATTACGACAACAAGTACTATGTCAATGGAACCTTCCGCCGCGACGCCAGTTCAAAGTTTGCTCCCGGCCACCGCTGGGGTACCTTCTGGAGTATCGGCGGTGCCTGGCAGATCAACAAAGAAGCCTTTATGCAGGACGTGACGTGGGTGGACCAGTTGAAGCTGAAGCTCTCCTATGGTGAGAACGGTAACGACCAGGGTATGAACTACTATGCCTACGCTGACCAGTTCAGCACTTCCTACAACAGCACCAGTAAGGAATACAGCATTACCATGTACCGCATGGGTAATAAGGATCTGACTTGGGAGACGAAGAAGTCGTGGAACGCCGGTCTGGAGTTTACCCTCT
Source organism: uncultured Prevotella sp. (assembly GCA_905233825.1). Classification (GTDB taxonomy): domain Bacteria; phylum Bacteroidota; class Bacteroidia; order Bacteroidales; family Bacteroidaceae; genus Prevotella. Next base: position 115,092 of record CAJOFE010000007.1, read on the forward strand.
TCAAAAACCGCCTCTCTGGTAGCATCGACGTTTATAGCGGTACCACCAGTGACCTGTTGTGGCCCAAGACATTGCCTGCTTCGGCTGGTAAGACCGTCAACTCGTACTATACTAATATCGGTACACTGAAGAACAGCGGTATTGAGTTAGCCCTCGACGGAACCATCCTGCGCCAGAAAGACATTCAGTGGAGTGTCAACCTCGCCTTGGCTCACAATCATAATGAGTTCACCGAGCTGGATCCCGGTATCGCCGAGACTGGTCAGCGCTATTCGAACAGCATCATTCGCAAGGGTGGTTCCTCCGCTCAGGCCTACATGGTGCAGTATGTCGGCGTGAATGAGAAAGGTGAAGCCCTCTACCGTGCACAGTTCGTGAAGGATGAAAACGGCAACCGTGTGGGGCAAGAGAAAAACGCTGATGGCTCGCTGAACATCTATACTGGCGACACTCGCGTGAATAGCTACGGTAACAAGGAGAGCGACTATCCCTACGGTGTAGAAGAAGGTGTGGTCACCGATATCTCGAAGGCTACCCGCTACGACTGTGGCGATATTCTGGCTAAGATCCAGGGTGGTTTCGGTACCAATCTCACAGTTTATGGTGTAGAGCTTTCGGCACAGTTCAGCTTCCAGCTGGGTGGCAAGTACTACGATGGCGGCTACATGCAGCTGATGCACAATGGTCTGGAAGATGGCCATGCCCTGCATCGTGACCTGCTCGACGCATGGAGCGAAACGAACAAGGGTTCTGACATTCCCCGTCTGAGCGCCGCAGCCGTCGATGACCCTGGCGTGAGTTCACAGACCGCGCAAGACCGCTTCCTCACTAACAGCAACTACCTCTGCCTGAACAACCTCTCTATGGGTTATCAGCTGCCCACCAGCTGGGTAAGTCCGCTCACACTGCGCAGCGTGCGCGTCTATGTGGCAGGCGAGAACCTCTTCCTGCTCACCGCCCGTAAGGGTATGGATCCCCGCTATTCACTTGGCGTAGGTTCGATGACGAGTGGCAGTGGACTTCAGTCGGGTGCCTATGCTGCCATGCGCTCCATCACAGCCGGACTCTCGATTACTTTCTAAAAGGTAAAAAGTTAAAAAGTAAAAGGTAAATAAACAGAAATGAATATGAAACTATATAAGATTTCCTTCCTGATGGCCGGCGCCGCCCTGCTTACTGTGGGCTGTAACGACATCGACGAGCAGCTGCCTGAGGGCCATTATCTGCACGCCGACCAGGTGACCGAGACCAACATGGCATTGCCTGCACGTATGCAGGCCAGCTTCGCCGGTGTGTTCAACATCATGGCAAAGCCCTACGCAGGATACCCCACCAGTAGCCGTGCCGATGACTTTGGCTTCGTGATGGCTGCCCTCTCGCTCGACTTGGAGGGTGCCGACGCCTTTGGCGGCAACAATAACTACAACTGGTTCTCTACTGCCAGCGAGTACTCTAACCGCAACCCTAACTATGCCAACCCCTTCATTCGCTACAAGGTGCCCTACACCCAGATTGGTCTGGCCAACGAGTTCATCGCCTCGCTGCCCGAAGGCTCTGAGGACCCGAATGTCATCAACCAAATGGCACAGTGCCGTGTGGTGCGCGCATTCGACTACATGGCCCTGGCACCCTACTTCCAGTTTGGCTACGCCACAGCTGCCGACCAGCCCTGCGTGCCCCTGCTGAAGGATGGTGTGGACTTCACCGACAACCCTCGTGCTTCCGTGAAGGAGGTGTACGAGTATGTTATCGAGGAACTGACAGAGGCCATCGACCAGTTTAAGAAGGCCGGCATTGAGCGCACTAACCGCGCATACGTTGACGAGCATGTGGCCTACGGCCTGCGTGCACGCGCCAACTTGGCCATCGGCAAGTATGCCGAAGCTGCTGCCGATGCCGCAGAGGCTGCCAAGGGCTTCAAGCCCGCCAGCATGGCAGACGTGAGCGAACCCGCCTTCTGCGACATCTCGAAAGAGGAGAACTGGATTTGGGGCATCAACGTAAGCAAGGCACTCATAGAGGGCAAGGAGTACTCCACATCTTCGTCGTGGATCTCAGCTTTCACGGGCGACGGCTACGGCCCTGCCACCGACAATGTTCCCCATATCAACACCCTGCTCTACAACAAAATTCCCGATACCGACGTGCGCAAGGGATGGTGGCTTGACAAGGACAAGCACTCCCCCAACTGGGCTAAACTCACTTGGACAGACCCAGGTGATAACACTGTGAAGGCTACAGGCGACGAGATTGCCGACTTTGAGACCAGCGACGGTGGCAAGGTGGCTTTCGAACCCTACACCAACATCAAGTTCGGTATGAAGAGCGGAGTTGGCTCTACCGTGAATGACAACGACTGGCCCCTGATGCGCGTGGAGGAGATGATTCTTATCCAGGCCGAGGGTCTGGCCAAGAGCGGACAGGAAGCTCAGGCCCGCCAGATACTTGAGGACTTCGTGCGCACCTATCGCGATCCTGAATACAGCAGCACAGGCCGTGGCCTGTCACTGACCGACGAGATATGGTTCCAGCGCCGCGTAGAGCTGTGGTGCGAGGGTTTCTTCATGAGCGATGTCAAACGTCTGGGCAAGCCCATCGTGCGCTTCCATGGAGCAGGCACCACCAACTTCCCCGAGGCATGGCAGTTCAACGTGGCTGCTGACAATGCCTATCTGAATATGCGCTTCCCCACTACCGAAATGAACAACAACCGCGGCATCATCGACAACCAAGGTGGCAATCAACCTGTACAGGGCGACAACCCCACGCTGCGTGACGGCGTAACCGATTGAACATTGAGTATTGAACATTGAATAATATTGATAATTGAAAATTATTTGCACTATGAAGATAAATAAGATATTCCTGTTCGCTACACTGGCTTCGGCTGCCCTGTTCACGGCATGTAGCGACAACGATGATGACTATGCCGGCCCAGGCGAATGGAACGCCACTGCCGACTATGCCAACATCTACTTCAAGCAGACCAGTTTCTCAGAGAGCGTGGATCCTACGGCTCCCACAGAGGCCAGCTTCCAGGTTTACCGCCGCGTGCAGCATGAGTACACTTGGGGCAAGGACTCCGAGGGCAACGACTCTATTACGGGCGACAGAATTCTCACCTCACTACCCGCACGCACCGTGAAACTCGACATCGTCGAGAACACCAACAACGTGTTCAAGATCTCTGATGCCGCCTTCGCTGAAGGCGACACCGTGGCCACCGTCAACGTGACCTACGACGGTGCAGAGATCGGTGTTCCCCATGTGCTGAAGGTCTCTTCCGCCGACCCCACCCTCGTGTCCTACTACTCGCAGGACATCACTTTCACCTACACCGTTACACGCGTGAAGTGGAACTCGCTGGGCACCGGCACACTCGAAGAGAACTACTACATTGGCTATTCCAGCCAGGTGGAAATCATGCAGCGTGACGACGCTCCAAACCAATTCCGCGTCATGCATCCCCTGGACGAGGCATTGGAACAGGCAAAGGCTGACCCCAACTGGGATCCGGGCGAGTTCAACGGAAAACAGCCCGAATACATCGAGCTGACCGTCGACAAGAACGGCATCGTCACCTTCGAGGAGTTCAATTCTGGCTGTTTCAACCTGAACTACGAAGCCGACGTGTGGATTCGCCATCCCAAATGGGCAAGCAGCACTAAAGATCCCAGCAACTGGACACACAACAAGGTGCTCTCCTATCAGGCCGACGGCAAGACACCCGGACAGATACAGCTGGCTCCCTGGTACTACATGGACGGCGTGGGTGGCTGGAACCACACACAGAACGATGGCGACATCGTCATCACCTTCCCGGGTTACACGCCTGAGTATGTAGCCAAGGTCGACGAGGACTTCAACTGGGAGCCGCTCTTCACCGGCGTGACCATCTCTGAGAAGTTGGGCCAGACCATCGAGGGCGCCACGCTCCTCAAGGGCATGGAAAATGCCGAGTTGGCCGCTGCCGAAGAGGGCTGCTACGAGCGCTGTTACGAGGAGACAGGCCATCCCTACATCATCGCTAATGCCTATGCCGAGGACACTGAGTTCCTGTTCTGCGTGAACAACGACGGCAAAGTGGTCATTCCCGAGGATTACGAGCTTCAAGCCACTGGCCTCACCGCTATGGGCGACGATGTCTATGCCCACATCAATGGTGGCAAGTCAACCTTCAGCGAGACGCTTGTAACGCTGAACATCACGTTCTGCAACGAGGATGGCTCGATAGAATATGGCACGACAAACGAGACTTTCGTCAACCCCACCTACAAGGAAATTGGCACTGGTGCCTACACCTACGGTGTGGAGGCCCTGAGCAACAATGGCGGTAGCGCCTACGAGGGTGCCGAGAATAGCACGCTCTACCAGTGCGAGCAGATGCCCGGCAACTTCTACCTGAAGCCATGGGCCAGCAGCGAGGAGGGTCTGAACTTCACCATCGGCAAGGACGGATTCATCCGCTTCTACCAGTTCACCGGCGACACCTATCCCGACTATGGCGACATCTACTTCATCGACCTAGAAGCCTACAATCCCGCTTATACCAAGTATCTGGGCACTTACGATGCTGAGACGAAGACCTACACCTTCAATGGAGCCTATTTCATCCCCGATGCCGGTGCAGGCTTCGGCCTGGTCAGCGAGACCTTCGTGATTGGAGCTACGGCTCCTTCCGAGGCCCGCAGCATTCCCGCCAAGGAACTGGGTGTGAAGATGAATCGCAGCATGAAAGCCGCTTCGCGCTTCATTCCTAAGAAAGCAGAGCAGAAGATTAGCAAGTCTAGTCATGCCAACTTGGGTAAGCCCGTACAGGTTTCTGCAGCAATCTAATCATTCACGGAGTAACATTAAAACTCCCGCATAAGCTGGCGGCATCCTTTCACGAGGATGCCGCCAGTTGCTGTTGATGTGGACTGTCGGGCAGAATTAGTCGTTTTCTGCCAAATAATTTGGCAATGTCGATAATTATGGCTACCTTTGCACCCTGTATAGAAAAGGAGAGACAGTAGCAATGGCTTGTATTCTGCATATCGAAACTAGTACGGCAACGTGCTCGGTGGCTGTGAGCGACGATTCGCAGGTCATCTACCACGACGAACGGCGCAGCGACCATAAGGGAGCGAGTGCCGAGCAGTTGGGTACGATGGTCGATGAGGCGATGTCGTTCACTGATAGCCACGCCATTCCTTTCGATGCGGTGGCCGTCAGTGCCGGACCAGGCTCTTACACGGGCCTGCGCATCGGTGTGTCGATGGCTAAAGGTATCTGCTACGGGCGCGACCTGAAGCTCATCAGCGTGCCTACGCTAGAACTGCTCTGCGTGCCTGTGCTGCTTCGCGAGGAAGTGCCAGAGGATGCGTTGCTATGTCCTATGCTCGATGCCCGTCGCATGGAGGTGTATGCCGCCCTCTACGACCGTGCGCTAAAGCCCGTTCGCGATGTGCAGGCCGATGTGGTGACGGCTGACACTTATCGCCAGTGGCTCGACGAGCGGCCCATCTATTTCTTTGGCGACGGTGCTGCGAAGTGCATGGAAGCGATTAATCATCCCCATGCCCGTCTGTTGGAGAACGTGGAGCCTCTGGCCCGTTGGATGCAGCCTTTGGCCGAGCGCCGCCTGCTGAACGGACAGACGGAGGATGTGGCTTACTATGAGCCCTTCTATTTGAAAGATTTCGTGGCGAAAGCCCCCAAACAATTATTATGAACATACAAGGATTAGATTACAACACCCAGCGCCAGTCGCTGCTCATGCCCGAATACGGTCGTGAGATACAGAAGATGATTGACTACGCTGTCAGCCTGCCTTCCAAGGAGGAACGGCTGCATTGTGCCAAGACCATTGTGAAGCTGATGGAAACCAAGGTGCCACAGATACGTGAGAATGCCAACTACCAGCAGACGCTGTGGGATCATCTCTACCTGATGAGCGGCAAGCAGCTCGACATAGACTGGCCTTTCGATATTAGCGAGGCTGAGCGCATCCTGGCGAAGCCGGCTCCTATGCCACGACCTGACACCAGCATTGGACTGCGTCATTACGGGCGACTGGTGGAGGAGTTGTGGGAGCGTCTGAAAGCCATGCCGCCAGGAAAAGAGCGTGACGAACTGACGCGACAGACGGCCAACCAGATGAAGCGCGACCTCATTCTGTGGGGACATGGCTCTATCGACGACGAGAAGGTGGCCGACGACCTGGCACGCTATACCGACGGGAAGATACAGCTGGACCTCAACAATTTCGCTTTCGAGCGCTTTGTTCCTATCAACGATATGCCTACTCCCGGCAAGAAGGGAAAGAAGAGGAAGTAGTAGATGGCATCATTCATCATAGAAGGCGGACATTCGCTAAGTGGAACCATTGTCCCTCAGGGCGCTAAGAACGAGGCCCTGCAGGTCATTTGTGCTACGCTGCTTACCAGCGAGGTGGTCACCATCAGCAATATCCCAAACATCCGCGATGTAAACAATCTCATCCAGTTGCTCAAGGAAATAGGGGTAAAGGTTAGCCAACAGCATAATTCTTATACCTTTCAGGCCGACGAACTGAACCTCGACTATCTGGAAAGCGACGAGTTTGTACAGAAGTGTGCACAATTGCGTGGTTCCGTGATGATGATTGGTCCGCTACTGGCTCGCATGGGCAAGGCTGTCATTGCGAAACCTGGCGGCGACAAGATAGGACGCCGTCGCTTGGATACCCACTTCTTAGGCTTCGAGCGCCTCGGTGCCCATTTCAATCCCATGCCTGAACGTGGGGTGTATGAAATCAGCGCCCAGCATCTAAAAGGCAGTTATATGCTGCTTGACGAGGCTTCCGTGACAGGCACAGCCAACATTGTGATGGCTTCCGTGATGGCCAAAGGCACCACCACTATTTATAATGCGGCCTGCGAGCCCTATGTTCAACAGCTTTGTAAGATGCTCAACCGCATGGGCGCCCGCATTAGCGGCATCGCCTCGAACCTGCTCACCATCGAAGGAGTAGAACGTCTGTATGGTACCGACCATCGCATCCTGCCCGACATGATTGAGGTGGGATCGTTCATTGGGATGGCTGCTATGGTGGGCGACGGCATCCGCATTAAGGACGTGTCGCTCAGCAACCTGGGCATTATCCCCAGTACTTTCCGTCGCATGGGCATCCGCATCAAGGAGGAGGGCGACGACCTCTTCATCCCCCGCATGCGCCACTACGAGATACAATCGTTCATCGACGGCACTATCATGACGCTGGCCGATGCGCCCTGGCCTGGCCTGACGCCCGATCTGCTCTCTGTGCTCATCACCGTCGCCACGCAAGCTCGCGGCTCGGTGCTCTTCCATCAGAAGATGTTCGAGAGCCGTCTGTTCTTCGTCGATAAGCTCATCGACATGGGTGCACAGATTATTCTCTGCGATCCTCACCGTGCCGTCGTTGTGGGTCACGACCGTAAGTTGCAATTGCGCGGCGGACGCATGTCGAGTCCCGATATCCGTGCAGGCATCGCCTTGCTCATTGCCGCCCTTAGTGCCCGTGGTGTCAGCCGTATTGACAACATCGAGCAGATTGATCGCGGTTACGAGAACATTGAGAATCGTCTCAATGCCCTTGGCGCCCACATCACCCGAATGACATGATACGAGGAGAGGAAGTCTATAAGATAGGCCGTTTAGGCAAACCTCATGGTGTGAAGGGTGAAATCACCATGCAGGTCGATGACGATGTCTTCGACCGAGTTGATGCCGACTACCTCGTGTTGATGGTCGATGGCATCCTCGTTCCGTTCTATATGGAGGAATATCGCTTCCGCACCGACAGTACGGCTCTTGTCAAGTTTGAGGATATCGATACTGTCGAGCGTGCCCGCGAGCTGACTAACTGCGATGTTTTCTTCCCTCGCCATCTGGCCGATAGCGACGAGGAAGAATACACCTGGTCGTTCTTCGTAGGCTTCGACTTGGTCGAAGCAGGTAGCGGGAAAACCGTTGGCCGCATTGCAGCCGTTGACGACAGCACCGCCAACGTTCTTTTTGAATTGGGGAACGACTTGCTGCTTCCTGCCGCTGAGGAGCTCATCACCCATATTGATCACGAAAAGAAACAGATAACAATGGACTTGCCTGAAGGCATCCTTGATCTATGAAGAAAAGACAAATAGCAATATTAGGTTCTACCGGCAGCATCGGCACGCAGGCCTTGCAGGTGATAGAGGAGCATAGCGACCTCTACGAAGCCTACTGCCTGACGGCAAATAATAAGGTTGAACTGCTGGCTGAGCAGGCTCACCGCTTCAATCCCGCCGCTGTGGTCATTGCCAACGAGGCGCGCTATGACGAGTTAAAGGCGCTGATGGCCGACATGCCCGATGTGAAGGTCTATGCCGGAGCCCGTGCACTCGACGAGATTGTGGAAGCTGAGCCTATCGATATGGTACTCACCGCTATGGTGGGCTTCGCTGGTCTCTCTCCTACTATCCACGCCATCCGTGCCCGTAAGGCCATCGCCTTAGCCAACAAGGAGACGTTGGTGGTAGCTGGAGAGTTGATATTGCAGCTGGCACAGCAGTACCACGTTAGCATCCTGCCTGTCGATAGTGAACACTCCGCCATCTTCCAAAGCCTCGTCGGCGAGGACGAGAACCCTATCGAGAAGATTCTGCTCACAGCCTCGGGAGGACCCTTCCGTCTAATGCCCGCCGAACAATTGGCTACGGTGACAAAGGCCGATGCCCTGCGCCATCCTACATGGGACATGGGAGCGAAGATCACCATCGACTCAGCCACCATGATGAACAAGGGTTTCGAGGTTATTGAGGCGAAATGGCTCTTTGGCGTCAGCCCTGAACAGATACAGGTGCTGGTACATCCGCAGAGTATCGTTCATAGCGCCGTGCAGTTTCACGACGGCAGCGTGAAGGCGCAGCTCGGCGTGCCCGACATGCGACTGCCCATTCAGTATGCCCTGTCTTTCCCCCGTCGTCTCACGCTGAGTAGCGAGCGCCTCGACCTCTTCAAGGCACAGCATCTGGAGTTCTTTGAACCTGACCTGGAGAAGTTCCGTTGCCTCGCTCTGGCTTTTGAGGCCGTCAAGCAGGGCGGCAACATGCCCTGCATCGTCAATGCTGCCAACGAGGTGGTGAACCGCTCCTTCCTTGAAGACCGCTGTTCGTTCCCGCAGATGGCCGACATCATTGCCGAGACCATGCAAAAGGCAACCTTCTCCGCCACGCCCAATTACGACGTCTATGTACAGACTGATGCCGAAGCAAGGCGGATAGCAGCAAGTCTATTAAATAGTAAATAGTTAAATTGTAAACATAGAATATGGAAGTATTTCTGATAAGACTGTTACAGTTCCTCATGGCCATCTCGCTGTTGGTGCTCCTGCATGAGCTGGGTCATTTCACGTTTGCCAAACTGTTCAAGGTGCGCGTCACCAAGTTCTACTTGTTCTTCAACCCTAAGTTCCACATTGCCAGCACTTATGACAAGTGGGTACGTCGCTTGCTGAAGTTGAAGCCCGAGGTGGTTCCTATGAAGGAAGTGGAGGTAGAGGATAAGGAAGGAAACAAGAAGACGGAAACCGTAAAGGAATACGTTGGTACGGAGTATGGCTTGGGCTGGCTTCCTCTGGGCGGCTATTGTGCCATCGACGGCATGATCGACGAGACCAACCAAAAGCTCAGCGAGGAGACCCATCCCTGGGAGTTCCGTACCAAGCCTGTGTGGCAGCGTCTGCTCATCATGATTGGCGGCGTACTGGTGAACTTCCTTCTGGCGCTGTTCATCTACTCCATGATTCTTTTCACTTGGGGCGAGACCTACGTGCCTGTGAAGAAGATGACCGACGGCATGAAGTTCAACCAGGAGGCCAAGGCCCTGGGCTTTGAAGATGGCGACATCCTGCTTTCCACCGATCGCGGCCCGTTGAAGAAGTTCGACGACGACCTCTTCCGCGAGGTATCGAAGGCCCGTCAGGTAAATGTGCTCCGTCAGGGGCAGCCCGTCACCATCAGCATACCTGAATCTGCCGACCTGAACCTGCTCAACATGTTCAAGGCTACACCGATGTTCATGAGGCCCTTCATGCCAGCTGTTGTAGATAGCGTCATACCTCATACCGCCGCGGCAGAGATAGGATTACAGAAAGGCGACAGCATCCTGGCCATCAACGGCAAGGCTGTAGATTCATACAATGAGTTTACTGACGAGATAGCTCGTCTCAGCGACGTGCTGGGCACCGCTACGACGCCTGCCGACAGTATGAAGGTGCGCAGCATTGAATTGGTAATTTGGCGAGCTGACCAGGCCGCTTTGGCCACAGACAGCCTGCCATATACTGGTGACACCCTGCAAGCCACGCTGAGCAGCGACCTGAAACTGGGCTTCGTCACCATGTCGAAGTACGAGCCAACTACCTTTAAGTACGGCTTCTTAGAGAGCATACCCGCTGGCATCGGCTATGGCTGGCATAAGCTGGCAGGCTACGTTAGCGATATGAAGTACGTCTTCACCAGTGAGGGTGCTAAGTCTATTGGTGGTTTCGGAGCCATTGGCAGTCTCTTCCCCGATACGTGGGATTGGCACCGTTTCTGGGAGATGACCGCCTTCCTCAGCATCATCCTCGCCTTCATGAATATCCTGCCCATCCCTGCCCTCGACGGCGGTCATGTGCTGTTCCTGCTCTACGAGATGATCACACGCCGCAAACCCTCTGAGAAGTTTATGATTCGTGCTGAGTATGTCGGTTTCGGCATCCTCATCCTCCTCATGGTTGTTGCCAACCTCAATGACATCCTTCGCTGGTTAGGCTATATGTAAACCGAATTATAGTTATAGTCATACACAAAAGAGGGGCTGCAGTCCGTTCTGGACTACAGCCCCTCACTCTGTAAAAAGAAGGCGGCCTCCTACTCTCCCGCATTGCATTGCAGTACCATCGGCGCAGGCGGGCTTAACTTCTCTGTTCGGAATGGGAAGAGGTGGGACCCCG
>CAJOFE010000008.1 GCA_905233825.1 uncultured Prevotella sp.
GTTTTTCGTTGGCGACGTTATCGACTTCTTCCATCGAGCCAACATCCAGAACATGCAGATGATTCAGGGCTTCGTTGACGGCGACGAGACCATCATCAAACAGGTAAACCAACGAGCCTGGCAGTCAGCCATAGTCCTTATCATCCTTTTGCTGCTCATAGCCCTGATGATATGGGCACTCGTCAGCTTCGGCAGCTACCTGTATTCATTGGTAGCATCCCTTTTCTAATTTATACTATTTTTAGTTTCATTCTACAACCGGCCTGTAATAGACGGCACCCTGCTCGTTCTTCAAAGTTTGGCTGAAAACGTATTTCAGAAACCGAGGAACTCTTTAATGCGAGGGTCGCGTTCGAGATCAGCCCTGTCGACGTAGAAAGAGCCGGGGGAAACCAGATCGAGATATTTGTCAAGAAACTCGTCCCATGTCAGTTTGAAATAAGAAGCAGGGATAAAGATTGTTCTCGACCCGCCTGCCGAGCGGTTACCAGCCGTGATATAAGCCGAATAGCCACCCAATTGATGCTTCTGAATCCGATAACACTCCAGATACCAGTCGCCACTGCATCGGTTGGAGGCTTCCACATCAATGCGTTCCTTTACGGGATTGGCCCTTCCGAGTTCCCAGTCACGGCCACTGGCGAGCCGACGGAGAAACCCCTCACAATCGACATCTTCTTTGTATGCCTTCAGGGTTCCGTCATGCTGTGAGTGATAGGAGACGTATTGGTATTCGCCGTCCATTTTCTCAATACCCAAGTTCGTATTCTCTGCTATCATCTCCCTCGTTGCCCAAGGGAAATCAGCCTTCATCTGCTCGAATGCCTTGTCGATATAGGCATTCACATCATAGCCATATGGAAATTTCTCACTCATAATTATTCTATTAATCAACCGCAAAATTAGTGAAAATATGCGAGAATAACAAGAATTAAGGAAAAATATGCATTATTTCGATTATATTTCGTATTTTTGCAGTCAAGTTATACAACAAAACAGATACATGATGAAAAGATTATCATTAGCAATCATCTTTGCCTGCTGCACATTGGCAATGGCGGCACAAGACGGCATCGATGTGAGATTCTTAGGCACAAGCCCAGACATTATTGATTTTGTATGGTCGTATGTGACCGCTTACGACGATGACGAGGACGCAGAATACGATGAGTCGAGACATGCTGTCAAAGCAGCATTGGAACGGTATCGTACTGGTGAGTCACAATCTGAGGGCTGGACAATCACCGTTGACAGGAAGAACGGTTATATGTGCTTAGAGTCCAAATATGAGAATTACTATAACAAGTGGGAAATGTGCTTTTGGAATATGGCCGACAAGAAGCACAAACTGTTTGCTTACTCTTTATGGTGCTTCGAGAATGGAAAGCCCAGCCTGGGCCAGTATGACGGAATCAGTTTCCTCCGTTACAACAATTCCACGAAAAAGATGAGTTTCATTGACACCCCAGGCTTCGAAGTGGAGTATGGTGATATCTCCTATGCCCTGCCACGTACAGGAAAGGATATCACTGTCACACGCTGGGACAAAAACGGGAAGAAGACAGAGAAGACGCTGAAATGGAACGGCAGCCGGTTCAGCTATTGAGAAGTCGGCGATGCTTTGATTCTCTGTGTTTCTTCGCTCATAATTATGCATATATGTTATTGCCTATATTTAACGATATTTTTTGGCTTTTGCATCCATTTCCGACAGTCGATCAAGAGCAGCAAGGAGGGTCTCGTCACGCTTAGCGAAATGGAAACGAATCAGGTGATTCACATCCTCTCTAAAGAAACAACTGCCTGGCACCGCCCCTACTCCAACATGCTCAGCCAACCACTCGCAGAAATGCAGGTCGTCTTTCACGCCGTACTTCGACACATCGAGCAACACGTAATAGGCTCCTTGTGGATCGGTGAACATCAGTCCGAACTGACGCAGACCGTCGCAAAAAAGCTGCTTCATATGTGTATAGTGCGCCTGAAGCTCATCGTAATAGCTGTCGGGGAAGCGCAGGCCGACAGTGGCAGCCTCCATCAGTGGAGCCGCTGCACCGACGGTTAGGAAATCATGTACTTTCTTCACGCGGTCAATGATCCTCTCTGGAGCAATGACATAGCCCAAGCGCCAGCCCGTGATGCTATAGGTCTTGGAGAGCGAACTGCAAGATATGGTGCGCTCCCACATGCCGGGCAGCGTGGAGATATAGACATGCTTGTGTGGGGCATAGACAATGTGCTCATACACTTCATCTGTTATCACGTAGCCGTCGTATCGGATAACGATGTCGGCTATCTGCTGCAACTCCTCGCGGGTAAACACCTTGCCACAGGGATTCGACGGGTTGCATAGCACCAAAGCCTTGGCTCCCTGCCTGAAAGCATCTTCAATCAGGTTGGCATCAAATGAAAACGACGGCGGAACGAGCGGAATATATACCGGCTCGGCCCCTGTGAGGATCGTATCAGCGGTATAGTTCTCGTAGAACGGCGAGAAAATGGCCACTTTGTCACCAGGGTTCACCACGGTCATCATCGCAGCCATCATCGCCTCCGTCGAGCCACACGTTACAACAATGTTTCTATCAGCATCTATCGGCAGTCCCGTCCAGCGGCTCTGCTTTCGGGCCAGTGCCTCGCGGAAGTTCTGAGCACCCCAAGTAATAGCATACTGATGAGGGCCAGAATTTGCAATTTCTGCCAGCCTATCGGTAATCTCCCGTGGCGGGTCGAAGTCTGGGAATCCCTGCGAGAGGTTGATGGCCTCGTATCGGTTGCTGATGCGGGTCATGCGCCGGATGATGGAATCCGTGAAACCCGCCGTGCGTGTGGATAGTTGTCTCATATCTTTCTGTTGTGGTCTTTACATTCAAAACTTTCCTAAAGCTTCAATCACCTTCACCCAGTCCGTCTCTGCCTCGAAGCCGAACTTGTCGTCGATTTCAGGCACAAAACTAGTCATAGTATTCGATATTCAGCTCTTCGCTGACATTGAAATCATCATGGAAACCACCATCATACGAATAGACGATTCGCATGCCACTATAGGCAGAAGGGACTTTCAATGTTTCCAGAAGATGCCATTTGGGACGGCCATAGTCGTATGATTCCCTGTCAAGGAGGATACGGTTGGAAACAAAGTCAAAGTGGTAGTACCCACCGCCAATGCATTGGTCACCCGGCTTCAGCAGATGCTTATGCAGGTTGACCATGCCAAGGCGAAGGTAGCCAATTCCCGAGCAGGGCTCGCCCGCTCGTAGCCTTTCCAATGCGATGATGAATTTATGGTGTGTCATTGGCCTTCAGCAACGACTTCGATTTCCACCAAGGCACCCTTTGGAAGCGTCTTAACGGCTACAGCTGAGCGGGCGGGATATGGTTCAGCAAAGAACTCGGCATAAACGGCATTCATATCCGCAAAGTCGTTCATGTCGGCCATGAAAACCGTTGTCTTTATCACATTAGCCATTGTCATACCAGCTTCTTCCAGAATAGCCTTCACGTTGTTCAGCGACTGACGGGTTTGTTCCTTGATACCTCCCTCAATAAAAGTTCCTGTGGCAGGGTCGATGGGAATCTGACCTGAAGTATATACGAGATTACCCACTTTGATGGCCTGACTATACGGGCCGATGGCTGCCGGAGCAGCCTTTGTACTGATTACTTTTTTCATATTCGTTTCTATTTATTTTTCTTTAATCACAGGCATATTTGCCTCTTTCCATGCGATGATGCCACCTTTGAGGTTTACGCACTTATAGCCGATGTCAGCCAATAAGCAAGTCAAAATCTTCTTCATTTCCTAATAACTCAACTTTTGTTAAAACTTGGCACAAAGATAGCAATTTTCAGACAATTATTCGTAAATTTGCGAAATCATTTAATAAGTTTTGTGATATGAATGATTTGATTAAGAGAGTAATCACGACACTGCTGATGATACCGGCCATGGTGACGGTGACGGCACAGACAGAGAAGACAAGAGGGTTTGACAACCTGTATTATTTCATCGAGAACCTCGACGTATTTGAATATGGTCAGGAGGAAACCCGCGCGTATTATATTCCAGGACATCACATACTGCTCAATGGTAAGTGGAAGTTCTTCTATGGCGATACACCTCAGGAGATACCAGACAACTTCTTCGAGGAGAAGTTCTCTGATGCGAAGTGGGCGACTATCGACGTGCCGTCAAACTGGGAGATGAGAGGCTACGGCGACCCACTGTTCCGCAACGTGGCCGCGCCGTTCAAGGCCGACCCGCCGATGACCCCGCGCGACTACAACCCCACAGGAGCCTATCGCACCACGTTCACCATTCCGTCCAACTGGAACGGCGAGGAGATCTTCCTGCGGTTTGAGAAGGTGGCATCGGCCTCGTTCCTGTGGATCAACGGTCAGGAGGTGGGCTACAACGAGGGCGCCCAGGAGCCTGCCGAGTACAATATCACGCGGTATCTGAAAAAAGGTCGCAACACGCTGGCCATGAAGGTGATCAAATACAGCGACGGCTTTTATCTGGAGGGACAGGACTATTGGCGCCTGGCCGGCATCTTCGACGATGTATGGCTCTATGCCACACCCAAGACCCGTCTGTTCGACTGGTATATAACGACAGACTTGGACAAGGATTACCGCGATGCCGACTTGAACATCGAGGTGACCGTCAGAAGCTATGACGAGCAGCCGGTCACGACTCCCCTCAAAGTGCGGGCCATGCTGACTGGTGCCGACGGTCAGGAGGTGGCGCAATTGGAAAGTCAGGCGGCGACGTTCACCAAAGGCAACAGCACATTGACGCTGAACATGAGCAAGCATATTGCCAACCCCTTGAAATGGACGGCCGAGACACCGAATCTGTATGAGCTCAAGATGTACCTCGTGGATGCCGCTACCGGCAAGCGATTATCGGAAAGCACGCCTGAGGATGCCCGTCAGGACGTAGGCTTCAAAGAGACCGAGATGCTCGACAATGTGTTCTATCTGAACGGCAAGCCCTTGAAGGTCAATGCGCAGTGTTCGCACATGCAAGACCCTGACAACGGCCACGCTGTCACGGACGAACTCATCAAGAAGGATATGACCATCCTGAAACAGTTTGGCTTCAATGGTGTGCGCACTAGTCACTATCCACCCGTGCCACGCTATCTGGAATATGCCGCCCGCTACGGTCTGTATATCATCGACGAGGCCGGTGTAGAGGCCCACGCCACCGAATGGGTTTCTGGCGACAAGCGTTTTATACCGATGTACAGGGAGCGTGTGCGCCGTATGGTGCTGCGCGACCGTAACCAGCCTGCTGTGCTGTTCTGGAGTGCCGGCAACGAGAGCGGCGAGGGTCCCAATATCGGTGAGGTGATTGACGAAGGTCGCAAATACGACCACACCCGCTGGTGGATGTACGGCGGCAATGCCTACAGCCATCCCGCCGAGGACATCATCGGTCCGCGCTACCCAACGCCGCTGGCCCTCGACCTCAGGGTGGGGCGTCATGGCGACGGCGACGTGCGCCCCTCGTTCATGGATGAGTATATATCCGTGGCTGGCAACGGCGGTGGCATGTTCGACGAGATGTGGCGCGCCATCTATACCCACGAGCGAAGCATTGGCGGTGCCGTGTGGGATTTCGTGTCGCCGGGACTTACCCAGCCCGCGCGCAGGCTCGCCGACAAATCGGGCCATCAGGTGATGGCACATATCATGGGCAATGCCAAACTGGTGACCGATGTCCGAAATAAGAAAAACCACGTCATTGACCTCAGCGGACACGACGAGTGGGTGGAGGTCTATCGCGACGACTGCCTGGAGCTGACAGGCAGCAACATCACCATCAGTTTCGACATCTGTCCCCGCCAGCTCATCAGCTCCTGCGGCTCGTTCGTCACAAAGGGCGAGTGGCAGTTCGGCGTGCAACAGAACGGTAAGGATAAATTAGTATTCTACATCAATACCGACAAGGCTCCTGCGACACAGGGCGAAGCCGATGGCCGTCCCTTCGGCAGGAGGCAGGCGGCAACGAACCACAAGTACGAACTCACGGCCCCGCTGCCCGGCGACTGGGAGAACAAGTGGCACCATGTGGAGGCCTGCTACGACGGCCGTCAGATGACGGTAAGCATCGACAACGCGCAGGTAGCCCAGATGGAGGCTCAGGGCAACATCATCAACGCGCCTTTCCCCGTGAACATAGGCCGCAACGAGCAGACCCACGGACAGGACACCCGCGTATATATCTGCGATGCGCTGATGGACAATGTCATCATTGCCGACGCATCAGGCCAGCTGCTGAACCTCGACTTCGAGACGGAGCAGCAGGAGGGCAACTATTTCAGCTATGGCATAGGCGCACGAACCTACGGCACGATATGGCCTGACAGAACCGTACAGCCGGAAATCTATCAGATGAAGAAATCGGCCCAGCCCATATCATGCACCTTGCTGAGTGCTGCTGACGGTACGGTAGAGATATGGAACAGAAACCATTTCCTCAACACCTCCTATTACGACATGAAATGGGAGCTTTACGAGGACGGCGTCTGTCTGCAGCAAGGAGCGCTCAATCCCGATGTCGCACCGCTCAGCAAGAAGGTCATCAACGTACCCTACAGCCGCCCCGTCCTCAACCCAGGATGCGAATACCGCCTGATGATAACCAGCAGTCTGAAGGCCGATGAGATCTGGGCTCACAAAGGCCACGTCATGGCCTGGGACCAGTTGGAACTCCCCTGGCGCCAGTTGGCCGTACCTTCTGACAAGACCATCGGAAAGGCCGTGCTAAACCAGACGCCTGATGCCATCACGGTCAGCGGCGACGCATTCTCCTACTCATTCACCCCCGACGGCCAGCTATTCAGCATCAAGCAATCTGGCAAGGAACTGCTCAAATCGCCGCTGCAGATAAACGTATGGCGCGCCCCGCTGGCCCTTGAGGTGGACGGTTGGGATCAATACAACATCGCCTACAACAACCGCAAGGCTTGGAACGGCGCACAGATAGCCAGCGAGTTCTACAGCAACAACCTGAACGCCATCACCCGCATTCCTATCTCCTGTCAGGCCTTCGAGGCCAATGGTCAGGTGTATGTCAATGTGCGCTGCTTCTCGCAGTTCGGAGCCCCTGTCAACATGACGCTCGATGCCTACATCACCGGCCTGCGCTATTCTGGCTTCTCAGAGGTCTATGAGTATCGCATCAACGGCGACGGCACCATCGCCCTCCATCACATCCTTGAGCCCGAGGGACAGATGCCCTCACTGCTGCCACGCATCGGACTGACCATGACGCTCTGCGACGAGATGCAGCAGGTGAAGTGGTACGGTCGCGGTCCGGAGGAGAACTATCCCGACCGCAAGACTGGTTACGCCATCGGCATCTACGAGAATACCGTGGACAATATGTTCGAGCCCTATCTCATACCACAGGACTGCGGTCTGCGCTGCGACAACCGCTGGCTTGCCATGAGCAATGAATCCGGACATGGACTGCGCTTTGCGATGGACCAGCCGTTCAACTTCAACGCCTACCACTATAGCACCGACAACCTGACGAAGGCGGTCTATACCTACCAGCTCCAGCAGCAGGACGGCATCACCCTGAACCTCGACTACAACACTACAGGCGTAGGCTGCACGGCCTGCTATGTCCTGCCAGGCTATCAGGTCAAACCCACCCGCTATGAACGTAATTTGACGATAAAACCGTTTTGATTTTCCCCTGTTAGACTGCGTATAAATAGCCTTGTAAATTTTCTTCTGCTAAGAAATATTAATGTGGAAAAAAAGTGCGTCGTTTCGTTGGAGCGGCGCATCTTTTTTTGTATCTTTGCAGTCGCCAACCCAAACTGCGATAGGAGGAAATATCAGAGTGTTTTAATACCGTCGAAAACTCCCCACACGTCGTATGGAGATAGACATGAACACATCACGGCAGCACCGTGAGGGTGTAGGTGTCGCTACCCCTGTAGTGTGCTTTGACGAGGGTCTGAAAGACTTTCGCATGGCTGATAGTGTGTTTGTGGAGGTGCTGGACGACGCGCTGCGCCAGTGCCTGGTGCTGGACGACTTTGAGAAGGCTTCGTCGCGATGGATGATGGCCGAGCGGATGGCGCTGAAGATGGGTGCTCCGGCCAGTCTGGTCATTGAGTACGGGAGCCGTCTGCTGGCTCATTTCGAGCGCAGAAAAGAGACGGCCGACCCTGCGCGCAGTCTGATAGAGCAGCTTGTATTGGATAATCACGGGAGTATTAATCATCATAAGGAGTAAGGACAATGACTGAGGAAGAGAAACTGAACCTGCTGGAGCGACTGGCGAAGGGAGCCCGCATAGGGAATCTGGTAATTGACAATCACGGCACGATGACGCTGACGGCCAACGTGGGCAGCGAGGAGGCGAAGGAGCAAGGGCAGCAGCAGGCCGCACTATCGACGCTGCGAGGATGTGTGGACAGCGTGCGTCAGTTCTTCTGGGGCGACAGCGCGATGGCGGTGGTGTTCTGCGTGTGTCGCGACTGCTTCGGCTATGCCAATAACATGAGCCGCTTTGAGCGCGAGTTCAACTGCACGGAGGGGCTGCTGTCGAATACGTTCAGAAACAATCCCTACATGCGCCTGCCTGTGGACAAGTGGATGCAGAACGGGGCCAAGGAGCGTACGCTGAAGCTGGTGGAGGCCTATCAGCATGCCGTTGAGGAGCAGTTGCAGAGATAGAACCGACAGGAAAACCGACAGAACCTACTGAAAAACCTACAGGGGTGCATGACGTTGTTTCATGCACCCTTTTTTTGTTTGTAACTTTGCATTGTCGAAAGTCAGACGGATTGACGGATGGATAGACGGTTAGACGGGTGATGACGGTTAGACGGGTGATGACGGTTAGACGGATTGACGGATGGATAGACGGTTAGACGATTAGACGATGAGTTCTTTGAGATTTTGCTACAATGAAACCGCACGGGTAGGCCCGGGCGAACAATAATCTATAACTTAATACAAACAGATGGAGACAAAGATTTTGAAAGTGGTACGCCAGGGTGAGGCCTTCAGCGTACAAAGCAAGCAGAGTGAGAGCGGTCAGATTCAGAAGTGCAACATCGTGCTGAAGGAGCTGGGCGGCTCGAAGTTTGAAAACGAGTATGTGTGCGCCATGCTGGGCAACCTGGCGGCGTGCAGGTTCTACGAGGGTGACATCGTGATTGCCACGCTTCGTTTCTCTACCCACGAGTATCAGGGGCAGGCATTCCAGGAGATTCTGGCCACTGACCTCGTAAAAATTAACTAACCCCCTCTAAATCTCCCCGAGGTGAGACTTTTAACTCTCTCCCTCGGAAGGGGTGGGGAGGGGTTCACTGAGTTGAAGCCGAGGAGGATATTCTCGAGTAAATGGCCAAAGAATCTGAATGCTTCTTCTCGCAAAATCAACTCACAATGATGAATACAAATATTATTAATACAGTACAAACAATGACGTCGCTCGAGATTGCCGAGCTGACAGGTAAGAACCATTTTGACGTGATGAGGGCTATCCGCAAAATGGAGTCTGCATGGGAGAAAACATGTGGATGCAAATTTGCATTGACATCCCGAACCATCATTCAGCCTAACGGTGGAACACGTGAGGTGCCCTGTTACGTCCTGACCAAGACCGAGTGCCTCTACATCGCCACGAAGTTCAACGACGAGGCACGCGCCAAGCTGGTGCTCCGCTGGGAGGAGCTGGAGCGCAATCAGATGATATTAGGCACGGATTTTCGCGGCTTTATAGAAAAAGACATGGCTTCTCTCACTGGAAAGAGCTGCGTTCCTCTAAATGAGGGCCGTGTTAATCTGTGCCAAAGAATTGTTGCTGCTGCCGATGAGATTATCGGCGAGGGGCTGAGGGTTCTGAACGAGGCTGCCGAGGACTCGCTGACAGCCACGCAGGTGGCGAAGACGTTTAACATGACGGTCTTCGACTTCAATGCCGTGCTGCGCGACATGGGCATACAGTATCGCCGACACGGACGGTGGAACATCAGCGACGACCTGGCCGACCGCAACCTGGTGCGCCTGCGCACGCACATCTCCTATTCGCTGAAAGGCGAGAAGAAGGTGAAACACTACATGACGTGGACGCTCGACGGCCTCAGATTCCTGAATTCCAAACTTGGGTATCCGAATTTTTGAGGTAGGAAGGAGGAGGTAGGAAGGAGGAAGGACTTCTAAATTCTTAATTCTTACTTGCTGAAAGCAACACCTCTAAATTCAAAATTCTTAATTCTTACTTGCCACAGGCAACACCTCTTAATTCAAAATTCTAAATTCAAACATCAAATGAGTTGCTACATGATTTATTACAAGGATGGGGCGAAGAGGATGCGCCCCGTCCTTTCGAGAGAGGAATATCTGAAGCTGAGGGACGGGGGTGAGCAGCAGGTGATGCTGGCTGCCATCCGTCGGGGTAGCGAGGGGCTGAAAGGCCGGCTGGTGCAGATGAACTACTCGTGCCTGCCCAACGAGGACGGAAGTCTGAAAGGCTCGGCGCGGCTGAGCAACACGGTGGGCATGGACATCGACCACATAGCGCCCGAGGAGATGGCCGACGTTCGCAACCGCATACTCGCGAAGAAAGACGAGCTGGGCCTGCTGATGCTGGAGCTGAGTGCCCGCGGCAAGGGCTATCACCTGGTGTTCCGTCGCCGCCCTGAGCTTTCGCAGGAGGAGAACCTGCGCTGGGCCAGCGAGCTGCTGGGCGTGGAGTATGACAAGGGGGCGAAGGACATCACCCGCGTCTTCTTCACCACGACGGCGGGCAAGGAGGAGCTGCTGTTCCTGGATGACGCAATGTTTGACCCCCTCCCTGCCTCCCCGGGGGGAGAGAAGCCCCTCCCTGATAAGACCCCTCCCCCTCGGGGGAGGTCGGGAGAGGGGTTATTCCCTTCGCACTATCACGGCATCCCGTTCAAGGACATCATCGCGAAGTACTGGGAGGTGAACAACCGCGGCTTTGAGCCTACGGAGGGCGACCGCGACACGCTGACCTATCAGCTGGCCTGCGACCTGCGACATATCTGCGGACGCAACGCCGAGTGGCTCGACCAGGTGATTCCCTGCTACGACGGTTTTTCGCCCGAAGAGAAACGGCAAAAAATCAGGAGTGCGCTGAGCTCGGAGTTCAACGGGTTTCCGATGCGGCTGAGGAATGTGCTGAACAGCCTGCAGACCACGACCCCCCCGTCGTCCCCCGAGGGGGACACCATAGACGAGGAACAGCAAGACTATAGTAGCCCCCTCGGGGGCTTGAAAAGGGGGTTACCCCAAGGCATCCGCGACTCCGTCAACGCCGTGGGCCCTGCGATGGCAATGCCTGTGGTGACGGCTATCTGTCCCTGCATAGGCACGCTGGCAACGGGAGTGGTGCTCGATGTGCACGGCCAGAAGAAGGGGCTGAACCTCATCGCGTACATAGCCGGTGACTTCGCCTCGGGAAAAGGTCAGATAGACCCCGTGGTGGATGCCTGGATGAGCGAGGTGCAGGCGCTGGACAAGATGTATCAGATGCAGGAAGACGAGTGGCGCGCCAAGAAAAGGGCGGCGAAGAACAAGGAGGAGCAGCCCGAGGAGCCGAAGCTGCCCGTGCGCTGTCTGACGATGAACAACACCGTTGCCAACCTGGCCGAGCGGCTGGCCAACACCGAGGGCAGGCACGCCTTCTCCTTCACTCCCGAGGCCGACACGGTGGCGCAGAAGTGGAAGTCGGCCATGAGCGACTTCTCGGTGATGCTGCGTCAGAGCTACGACGGCTCGAAGTATGAGCGCGAGGCCCGAAGTGCCGACGCGGTGAACGTGCATATCGACCGCCTGTTGTGGAATGTCACGATGTGCGGCACACCCGATGCCCTCTATCGTGTGGTGAACAACTACACCGACGGTTTCCAGAGCCGCATCGCTGTAGCCCGCACCCCCGACAACACCTTCGCACCCTTGGAGGACAAGCCCTACGTGCTGACCGACCGTCAGCGGGAGCATATCTGCCAGGTGGCCCATCTGTTGCCCCTGATGCAGGGCGAGGTGGTGCTGCCCAAGCTGGAGGCGAAGGGGCGCGAGTGGCTGGAGAAGATACGGCTGGAGACGATGATGAACGACGACAAGGTGCGTGCCCGCCAGCGCTTCCGCGTCTGCGTGACGGCACAGCGCATGACCTGCTGCCTGATGCTCTGCCGCGTGTGCGAACAGCTCATCCAGAAGCACGGGCTCAGCGGTGCCGAGAACAGGTTGAAGCAGCTGCCCAACCTGTGGAAGGAGATGCTACTGAAAGCACAGACACCCACGATGCTCGATGCCTACGACGTGATAGCCGACTCGCTGATAGAGAACGCCCTGTTCTTCTTCCGCGACCGCATTGAGAACGCCTTCCAGAGCCGTGACTATGCCGGTGGCGGCGACCGCCAGCGCATGGGACGCAACGACTCCATCTACGAACGGCTCGACCCGCAGTTCACCTTCGAGCAGGCCATGCAGCACTCCATAGCCGTGAAGGGTGCCGACGTGACTCGCAACAGCGTACGGCAGATGCTGAAGAACTGGCGCAAGCAGGAACTGATCGTGCAGACGGAAGTGGGACGCTACAGGAAAACACAGGAAGTGTGTCATTAAGGTCATTGGTCAAGAGTGTCATTAAGGCATTACGATATTAGGAATGAAGATGGAAATCGAAAACACACAGGACTGCTTCGTGATGCTCTGGCGCATGCTGGAGCGCACGAGGCGCTTCCTCAAGACGCAGAGCCGCAGGTTCTGCATCCGCAACGTGCTGAAGCTGTGGTTCGAGAATGAAGCCACCGACGACTTCATCTGGGAGGTGTGCCGCATTTGCGAGCAGGAAGGCTGGAACGAACTGCCGCCGCCCAGGTTCTTTCCGCGCAAGCATCGTGAACTGCTACGGGCCATCGTCGCCGTCGGGACGGGCATCAGCTTCTACAGAATCAACCTGAAAGCCCTCGATGCCGCCTACTCGGTAGCCTTCCCCCACAGCACACCGATTAATGTGAACAAGAAATAGTAAAATGAAATGCTGCGACCCTCACGAGCCGCAGCATTTACAAGCCTATGTTTAACTAAAAATCCTTTTCTCTAAAAGAAATTTCCAGCTCACAAGAGCTAAAAATTTGAAAGTTTAAATGGGAGCTTCACAGCGACCACCTGTTACCCACAGTTGAAAACTTTCTTTTTTACCAATAACTAAAAACCTAAAACTATAAATATTACTACTAACCTAAAACAATCTATTAACCTTTTGATGGTGCAAAGGTACAACTAAATTGGCATTTTCGCAATGTTTTATGCTAAAAAAGTGCATAAAAAACCTATTCTCTTGATTTAAATCAAGTCTTGTGCACGAGAACAACGAAAAAAAATGCATTTTACCATTCATCATTCATCATTTTTTACTACCTTTGCATCGGAAAAAAACGCAATTTGAAGGTATGAAGAAACTACTTATTATTATCATCTTGCTGCTGCTGGTGATCATCATGGTTGTCACCCGCCCGTCGAAGGCTGCCCATAAGGAGGCCATGATGGAGGCCGTGAAGGAGTTTGTGAATGACGAGGCCGACAGTCTGGGACTGGGCGACAATGTGCTGACCGACTTGGGCAAGGGCATCGTGAACAAGACCATTGAGAAAGGTCTCAACATGAAGCTGGAGATGCACGACTATCTGATTTTCAACACGACCTACGTGAAGCTGAAGGGCGAGGAGCAGATGTTGTCGGTGGGTCTTCTCGGGCATGTGTTTACCTTCGACAGCCAGATGCTTCGTGAAAAACTGGAGGAGGCTGCCAACGAGAAGGCGCTCATCAAGCAGAACGAGCGCGAGCTGAGGGAGCTGGAGAAAGAGAAGAAGAAGCGCGAGAAGGAGCTGGCGAAGGAGCGTCGCCGTGCTGAGAAGGACTCCATACGTGCTGCCAAGCGCGAGGCGAAAGAACGCCGTCGGGCTGAGAAAGACTCTATCCGCGAGGCTAAGCGCCTGGAGCGGGAGGCTCAGGAGCAATGAAGGTGCTGATGGTCAATACCAGTGAGTCGATGGGTGGGGCAGCGGTGGCTGCCAACCGTCTGACGGATGCGCTGAACAACAACGGCGTGAAGGCTCGCATGCTGGTACGCGACAAGCAGGACAGCGACATCACGGTATCGACCTGTGGCAACGGATTGCAGAACAGGTGGAACTTCCTGTGGGAGCGGCTGGTGATCTGGATGACCAACGGCCTGAGCCGCAAGAACCTGTTCAAGGTGTCGATAGCCAATGCGGGCACGGACATCTCGAAGACGCGGGAGTTTCGCGAGGCCGACATCATCCACCTGCACTGGGTGAACCAGGGCATGCTCTCGCTGAAGGGCATCAGGAAAATCCTGCAGAGCGGCAAGCCGGTGGTGTGGACGATGCACGACATGTGGCCTATGACGGCCATCTGCCATCATGTCTACGAGTGTGAGGGCTATACGCAGTCGTGCGGCCAGTGCCCCTTCCTCCGTCATCCTGGCAGTAACGACCTCTCGGCTCGGGTGTTCCGGAAGAAACAGAAAATCTTCCACTCACTACCCACCACTCACCCCTCACCTCTAACCTTCGTCGCCGTCAGCGAGTGGCTGGCAGACCGGGCGAGAAAGAGTGCACTGACGGGCAGCTTCCCCGTAGAGGTGATTCCCAATGTGCTCTCGCTGCAGCAGTTCACCATCATCGACCGCATTGATGCCCGTACGGCCGTAGAGGCCGAGGAGCGCTATGTCATCGCCTTCGGTGCAGCCCGTATCGACGACCCCATCAAGGGCTTCAGCTATTTGACTGAGGCCCTGCGCTTGCTGGTGAGTTCAGGGCGTTTCCAGGCTTCCGACATCCGGCTGCTGCTCTTCGGACAGCTGCGCGATGCCTCTATCCTCGACACGCTGCCCGTTCCCTACACCCATCTGGGCTATATTGACGATGCCTACCGGCTGTCGCAGGTGTATTCGGCATCGAACATCACCGTGTCGTCGTCGCTCTACGAGACCTTCGGACAGACGCTCATCGAGGCGATGGCGTGCGGCAGCATACCCGTATCGTTCGACGGCTCAGGACAGGCCGACATCATCAGTCACGAGAAGAACGGCTATCTGGCCAAGCGGCTTTCGGCAGAGAGTTTGGCAGAGGGCATCGCGTGGGGACTGACGAGCTCGCTGACACCGCAGGAGCTGCGTCGCTGCGTCATCCGTCGCTTCAGTGAGGGGGTGGTGGCACAGCAGTATCTGAAGCTGTATCAAATGATAATTGAGAAATGATCAAGTTCACTGTCATAACAATTACATATCAGGCGGAGAAGGTGCTGCAAAGGACGCTGCAGAGCGTGCTGCACCAGACGCATGAGGACGTGGAGCACCTGATTATCGACGGGGCCTCGAAAGACGGCACGCTGGCGATGGCCGAGCAGTATAAGGCCGAGAGCGACGCTTCTGACTGCGGCCATAAGGTCATCGTGCGCTCAGAGCCCGACGACGGCATCTACCACGCAATGAACAAAGGACTGACGCAGGCCTCGGGCGACTATATCATCTATATGAACGCGGGCGACTTCTTCCCACAGGACGACACGCTGGAGCAGATTGCACGTCGCTGCCGGCTGAACGAGCTGCCTACCAGCGAGTGGCCTGCCGTGCTCTATGGCAATACCGACATCGTCGATGGGGAAGGGAAGTATCTGCATCCCCGGCGGCTGCAACCGCCAGAGAAGCTCACCTGGCGCTCGTTCCGTCAGGGCATGCTCGTCTGCCATCAGGCTTTCTACGCCCGTACCGACATTGCCAAGAACCTGCAATATGACACGCGTTACAAGTATTCTGCCGATGTGGACTGGTGTATCCGCGTGATGAAAGAGGCCGATCGCCTGGGACTGCCCCTCTGCAACATCGGTATGGTGGTGGCCAACTACACGGAGGAGGGCACAACAACGCGCCACCACCGGGAGTCGCTGCGCGAGCGATACAGGGTGATGGCGCATCACTATGGTCAGCTGAGCACCTTCTTCATGCACTGCTGGTTTGCAGTGCGCTCAGTATTTACTTAACCAGCACTTTCCTGCCATTCTGAATGTATAGGCCCTGCTTCGGCTGGTTCACCTTGCGACCCTGCAGGTCGTACCATTGGTCAATGGTCAATGGTGAGTATTCAATGACATCAATGCCGGTAGCATTACCCTTCAGGCCGTCCTTCGTGTAGTAGCCGCCGTTCTCGAAAGGCAGGTCAGCAGTCTGTGGCGAGCCGTTGTTGTTGAAGATGATGCCTGTGGGCTTGGTGGTCAGCGTGCCGTTGTACGTCCACTTCCACACTTTGTTGCCGTTCGAAGCCGTACCCAGCAGGGTGCACTCCACGCCAGGCCATGAGCCGCCCGTGAAGTTCTCCTTGTCGTTCCAAGCCCAGCACTTGATGGTGGCTGTCCAGGTGGCAGGAGCCTCGTAGAAGGCACACATCTCGCCGTCGTTCACCACGCAGAACGAGGGAATCTCTACCTGCTGCTCGCTCTGCTTCTGCTTCACGGTGTAGCTGCGGCTGATGATGCCTGTCACTTGTCCGTTCAGGACGATGCCCACCTTCAGCGTTGTGGTGCCGAGGGGAATGGTGACGGTGCTGCCGTCGGTCACGCTGGTGCTGCTCGTCGTAGGCGTAGAGCCGTCGGTGGTATAGACCAGCTTCACGTTGTCGTCGCCAGCAACGGCCACGAGCCGTACCTGCTGTTCACCCTCGTAGGTGCCTGATGCCATATCGGTCCAGGCGGTGTTCAGTGCGCGAGGCAGACAATAGACGTAGTGATAGCCAGCGAGGATGCGCTTCCACGACACGTCGGGGATATACTCCTGGGCCAGCGGACCTACGACGCAGAGCAGCTTGCTCTTCGTACCTGTGGTCTCGGTGGCGTAGAAGTTGGCATTGCCTGCTACCTTCTGACTGTTGCTCTCGTTGTGGATACCCACGAGTTTGCGGGCAGCTGCCATAGCGGCGATGTCGCGCTTGCAGGCCTGCCAGTGGGTCAGGAAGACGCAGGGCGTGCCAGGCTGTGACAACAGATAGGCGTTGGCGGCCAGCGTGTCTTTCTTGATGGGGTCTTGGGCAGCATTGCTGCGTTTCTCTGTGTCGTGATTCTCGACGAAGGTCACGGCAAAGCGCTTATATGCCCCCTCCTGGAACTTCGTGCTCACCAGCGGCCAGTTGCCGTCGTTCTGACGTTCTAAGGCCAGCCAGTTGTTCTGGTTGATGGCGTTGCGAACGGTGTAGCGGAACTGGAAGTCGAAGGCGGCGCTGGTCTTGCCGGCAGCGTCGATCCAGTTGCGGATGGTGTTTGTGCCGTCCCAGCACTCGCCTACGCTGAACTCGGGCTTGGCCTGCTCGTTATACTGCTTCGTGTAGCTGCCGGCATAGCCCTTCACCATATCGTAGCGGAAGCCGGCATAGCCCATATCGTTGAGCAGCATGTCGAGGTAGGCCTTCACGCTTTTCTGCACGTTCTCGCTCTTGTGGTCGAGGTCGCGCATGCCGTCCCATCCTTCGCCGGTGTCCTTGTTGGGGCCTACCTTGTAGCCGTTGCGGGCTGCCTCGTCATCAGAGCAAATGTCGTTGTAGGTCATCTGGTAGGTCACGCCCTTGTATTCCTCAGCAGGGAAATCCGTCCACGAAGTGAGCGACTTACGGTGGTTGATGACCACGTCGGCGATGGTTTTGATGCCGTTCTCCTTGAAGGTCTTGATGAGTGAACGCAGTTGAGCCTCAGTGCCGAAGCTGCTGTCGTAGTGGCCGGGAAACCAATAGAGGTCGTCATAGCCCATCGACTGCCCTCCGCAGTTGCCGCTCTGGGGCAACCACACCAGGTCGAAAGTGGCTGCCAGGTCGGCAGCCTGCTGTTCCAGCACGCTCCACTGCGAGTCGTCATAGCTGTCCCAGTAGAAGCCCTGCAACATCACACCGCCATACTGCGAGGGCCAACCCTGAGCAGCCACGCTGCTAAATGAGAAATAAGAGATGAGAAATGATAATCCCAATAGAAGTCGTTTCATAGTGCAAATATCGTTTTATTGTTTGTCCTTTTTCAAGATGAGATACTCGTAGTGGGCCAGGTGCAGGCTGTCGCCCAACTGCTGGGGCTGGTCGCCGTTCATGTTGATGACCTTTGCACCCCGCCATTCGGCAGGCACGGCGATGGCGTTGTGGTCGTCGCGCACATCGACGGCAATCAGGAAGCTGTCCTCGCCGTCCATGCTTTTCTCAAAGAGCAGCACGTTCTGGTCGGGCCACGTCGTGAGGTTGCCCTTGCGCAAGGCGGGATAGGTGTTGTAGAGGCCGATGAGGTGCTGGTATTCCCGGTAAACCTCGGGCTTAGCCATCCAATTGACGGGCACGTAGTGGAAGAAGTTGATGGGATCAGGATATCCCACTTCCTGTGAACCGTAGATCAGGGCGCCTCCATGAGGGAAGATAGTGGCCACGTAGGCAGCCATCGCACCGTTGTCGTTGTCGAACTGCACGCAGGGCTCGGTCTCGGTGGCGTGGTCGTGGTTAGTGGTGAAACGCATCTTTACCTTACCGGCTGGCAGGCTGTCGTACTCGGCTTTGTCGGCACGGAACAGCATCTCGGCAGGCTCGCCCTGTGCAAAGACACGCACCAGCGAGTCCTTGTAGTCCCAGCCGTAGTTCATGTCGAAGCCGCCCACAGTAAAATTGTCAGGACGCTTGCCCTCGGCCAGCATCACAATCTGTCGGGGAGCAGCAGCCTGACGCAACGTGTCGATGGC
The DNA here is from genome assembly GCA_905233825.1 of uncultured Prevotella sp. GTDB lineage: Bacteria > Bacteroidota > Bacteroidia > Bacteroidales > Bacteroidaceae > Prevotella. The sequence goes on from CAJOFE010000008.1 coordinate 18,791, forward strand.
ATCGCGCCAGAAATCGGCAGGAACACCATCAGCAACATCGCAGCGGAAACCGTCGATGCCCACTTCTGTAATCCAGAACTTCATGGCATCGATCATGGCCAGACGCATGTCCTGATTGTCATAGTTCAGGTCGGCTACGTCAAGCCAGTCCCAGGGACGCGGGTGTATGATGGTGTCCGTCTCGGCATCGTGGGTGTACCAGTCAGGATGCTCCTTCAGCCAGGGGTGATCCCACGCCGTGTGGTTGGCTACCCAGTCCAGGATGAGACCCATTCCGTGTTCGTGGCAGGTAGCCACCAGCGCCTTCATGTCGTCGATGGTGCCGAACTCGGGGGCAATGGCCTTATAGTCGCTGATACAGTAGGGCGAGTTCTTGCCCTTTTCAATGCCAATGGGGTAGATGGGCATCACCCACATCACGTTCACGCCTAATTGGCTGATGCTGTCGATGCGGGCAGCTACGGCCTGCAGCGAGTGGTCTGGGGCAAACACACGGGGGTTCACCTGATACATGGCGATGTCATCAGTGGCGGGCAACTGGAACGACTGCTCAGCAGTCTTGGGCTTCGGATCGCAGGCTGTCAGCATAATCGCTGCAATGCCGAGAACGAAAAATAGTTTCTTCATCATTTCGTAAGTTTTTTTCTGGTTGGTACATTGGCTTCGTTGAGTGCGGGCTGCGCCTCACCATAGTTTAAGCTTGACTCTGGTCTCGGCTTGCATCGCCCTTGGTTTTGAGTTTCGACTGCGAAGTTACGAAGAATATCTGAACAACGTTCCACATTACTTATAATATAGTCGTTCCATTTTGTGCAATCGGTTACACTGCGATGTCAGGAGGGCTTAATTCCTTACCAGCAGATCATAGCGTATCTTGTCTTCGGCGACAGGACGGCCTTGCGAAGCGTGGCGGGAGCGTCTGACCACAGGTGCTTTAGTCGTTGCAGGGACTTGCTGGGGTGGGGTATAGGTTGTGGTGTCTGTATGGACAGGCATGTCTTTGATGATATACACGGTATCAGCGATTGCAGTCAGTGGCGTGCTGTCCTGTGTGTTGCCATTGGTCCACACGCCTATCAGGAAGCCGATGAAGGCAGCGGCAGGGATGGCGACAATCCAAGCCGGGATGTGGTGCCACGTTTTTGAACGGTTAAACACGGGGCGGACGTGCAACTGCTCGTTTTCCTCGTCGCGCAGCTGGCGGGCAGTGCGGATGATGTCTTGATCAGTGATTCTCATATTGCTTCAGTTTTGTTTTGATCGTTGTCATTACTTTGTGCAGACGTGACTTCACCGTGCCTTCGGGTAACTCGGTGATCTGGGCTATCTGCGGAATGGTGAGTTCCTCTTCGTAGTGGAGGGAGAAGAGCATGGCCTGGGACTCGGGCAGACTCTTCAATACGTTGCGCAGGGCATCGTGGAGAATATTTTCGTCAAGTTCTAATTCTATGTCGTTATCAGTAGCAAGACTATCCAACCTTCCCTCACTTGGGGAGAGATCGGGGGTGGGCTTTCTATGATGGTTTTTTATCAGATTATATGCAATGGTATAGAGCCAGGCGCGGAAGCTGCTACCTTCATGGTATCTTTCGCGAGCTGCATAGAGCCGCAGGAAAGTGTCGTGCATGAAGTCGGCTGCCAGATCGGCATCGTCGCCAAGCCTTCGGACGAAGAAACCCTGCAACCGTCGGGCATGACGGTTGTAGAGTTCCTCAAAGGCTCGCTCATTACCTTGCGAAGCCCGATTCATCAGCTGTTCGTCGGACTGTGCCGACAGTCTCAGGGGTATCAGCATGGCTTATTAATCCATCAGCAGGTTCAGGTACTCTTGTTTCTTTTCCTCGTCGAACGAGGTGTTCGTAATGCCGCTTACCAGCAGTCGCATCAGCCAGTCGTAGCGTTTCTGGTCGTGCTTTTTGTAGTAGGGGAGCAGGTCGCCCAGCAGCACGGCATAGTTGGCAGAGAGCCGCTGGCCAGCAGTCCAGTCGGGACGGAACGATACCAGTAGATACTCCATCATGTAGCGCTCCTCCACATTGCGGCGCTTCACGGCGAGATTGTCGTAGGACTTCGCCGAGTATTTTAGCAGCAGCCCTTCGTTGTAGAGGTCGTTCTTCCAATAATTGTTGACGTTGTAGCTGTTTAGGGGCGAGAAATAGACCTTGCTGCCATACTTGCCGATGATGGCGTTGATGAGGGTCACCTCGTTGTCGTCGTAGTCCTCGGCGCTCTGCGGCTCCTTCAGCGTGGGCAGGTCGATGCCCAGCTTTTTGAAGAGCCATTCGCGATACTCCTTCAGTACAAGGAACGATGCGCAGATGATGGTCTTGTCCTTGTGCATGTTCATTCCCTCCTGAATGAGCCATTTCGGGATGATGGTAGCATCACCGTTGCCGATGTAGATGCCGCCCTCGTCCATGCCTCTCAGTTCGTTGTAGCTGTAGCGTAGCACGGCCTCGGAATAGATGCCGCTGTCGAAATAGCGCTTGGCCATCGGTTTCATGCGTTCCTCGTCGCCCTGCATCGCCAGATAGCACACCCACTGGTCGTAGTCGAAGAACTGCAGATCATCGGGTAGCTTCGTCAGTGCCGCCTCTGCATACGTCTTGGGGTTGCCATATCCTTTACCAGAAGCCGACTCGCGGTAGGCGCAGTAGTTGAAGGTATAGGTGTCGGGGATGGCGGCTTCCATCTCGCGAACGACCTGTCGTGCCGTCGAATCCTCTTGGTGGCTCCACGCCATGTAGCGGGCGGCGTTGTAGTAGTTCAGCCACGCCGTTTCGTTCGTGGGGTCTTTCTGCGTCTGAGCCTTCCAAGCCTCCTTCTGTTCCGTGTACCACACGAAGTCCTTCTCCGTCACGATTGGGCTTTCCACCCTTACGGCTCGTGTCTGCGCCATTGTGCCAGCGATGAAGGCCATCGCTATGAGAGTCATGAATGATCTTTTCCTTTTCATTGTTTTTGTTGTATTATCCATTAAACGTTTTTACATTGCTATTATTGCGTTCCGGACTCGCATCACTATTGCATACACAGGAAAAAGAAAATCGTTCAGGAAAAAACAGAAAAAGAAGGCGGACCCACAATGAAGTGAGCCCGCCTTTCAGGAATTCCAGATAGTGGGGAAGCCTCTTACTCTACGGTGCAGAAGATGTTGTCAGAGGTCTTGCGGGTAGGATAGAGCTTGATGGTGGTTCCCACAGCGCTGATGTTGGCACCGTTGGCCACGAGGTTGTCAAGCGTATCGCCACCGAGGTTAATGTCCCACGAGTTGTTGGTGGTGAATTTCCAGCCGTTAGCAGTGACGCCGGCTCCCGTGATGACGTAGCAGTAGTTCTCGGCATCCCACGTCATCTGCTGGGCATCGTCGCCGGCATTCCAGCCGTTGAAGTCGCCTACGAGATTCATGTTGTTGATCTTCACGGCGTTCAGCGTCATAGCTGCCAGGTTGAGCGTGACGTAATAGACACCCACGCCACCAGCGGCCACGATGTTGTCGCCACCCTTGGCGAAGTCACCAGTAATCTCGGCGAGGTTGTTGGAGTTGAGCTGGCTGTCATCTCCCCAGTCACCAGCCACGCGCTGGAACTTGAACTCGTTGCCCCATCCGTTGGGATCGGCGCAATAGACATAGCCCGTGTAGGTGCCCTCGGTATCCTGGAGGGCCAGCTTCTGGTCGGGATTAGCCCAACCGTCAGTGGCTCCGATGAAATAGACGAAGGGGTTGAAGTTCACGGCCTTGTAGCTCCACGTCATCTCCATCATGTTGAAGGTGAGGTCGTAGAACACAGCACCCTCGACGGCGTTGATGACGAGGTCGCCACCACCATTGTTATAGACGAAGGTTCCCTCGGTAGGACCGGCAGCCAGACAGCCGCTCCAGTCGCCACCCAGACCCGACTCAGGAGTCATCAGGTGAACGTAGGATTCTCGTAAGGATCGCGTCCGTCGTTGGTGAGCTTGTAGGTGGTGTCGCTGTTGTTCCAGCCGTTGATGCTACCCGTGAGGTAGTAGGCGGGCTCGATGTTGATGAGCAGAGCCTCGGCACGCCACGTCTGGTCGAGCATGTTGAAGGTGAGGTCGTAGAACACAGCACCCTCGACGGCGTTGATGACCAGGTCGCCACCACCATTGTTATAGACGAAGGTTCCCTCGGTAGGACCGGCAGCCAGACAGCCGCTCCAGTCGCCACCCAGACCCGACTCAGGAGTCATCGGGTGTAGGTGGGATTCTCGTAGGGGTCACCACCGTTGTTGGTGAGCTTGTAAGTGGTGTCGCTGTTGTTCCAGCCATTGATGGTACCCGTAAGGTAGTAGGCGGGTTCAATGTTGGGAGCCTGTGGGATGACCTTCAAGGTGATGGCATCGCTGGTGGTGACCAAGCTTTGGCCATTGGCATTGAAGTAGGCTTTGACAATACCTGATACAGTGCGTTCGACAGGACGTTTGCCGTAGAGACCCTCTACGAGGTCAGTCAGTTCCTGACGGTTCATCTCGCCGTTCTCATTGAGTGCATATTCCACATCGCCGATTTTCAGTACGTAGCCGGTCAGCGTAGCATTGGCATCAGTAACGGTGGGAGCGGTGATGTTGCACACCTTTACCAAGTCGGCCGTCACGTCAGCCAGGTTGATAGCGGGTACTTCGGCCACAGCACCATTGCCGAAGGCCACGGTCTGCGGAGTCTCAGCAGGAGAGGTTAGCGGTCCTGCCAATCCCTCGTTGAAGTCCTGGTCGCACGAGGTAAGTGCGACGGAGGCCAGCAACGTCATGGAAGCAAATAATATCTTTTTCATTGTTGCTAATGTCTTTAAGGGTTATTACTGTTTGGTCAGGACAACCTTGTTGTTGCCTTCGGTGTTGATGAAGAGCTGAACGAGATAGGTTCCGCCGCTGACTTCAAGGTCCTTACCGCTGTACTGCGTCAGGTTGTCGAAGGCTGTGGCATCGCCGTTGGCACCGCCCCAGCTAATGGTCCAGTCGTGGTTCATACGGAACTTCATGGCACCGTCGGCCAGCGTGGTGACAACCTCCCATGCACCCGTCTCTGGGTTGTAGGTCATGTCGGTATCGGTGTCCCAGTTGCCGTTCACGGTACCGATGATGCTGATGCTCTCAACAAGCGTGATGCTGTAGGTCATAGCTTCCAGATCGACGTCGATCTGATAGAAGCCTGCGTCAGCCTGGCAGTCTTCCTCGTCATCGACGACGAGCAAGCCCTTGTCAGCACTCTTCTTCTGGCCCCAGTCACCTTCCCAGTCACCTTCGTTCGGACGGAACTTATAGCCGCCGTCGAGATAGTGATAGCACTGATAGGCTGCAGTAGGAAGATTGTCGCCGTCGAGCACGCTACGCAGAGCCACGGGATCGCTCCATCCGTTGAAGTTACCCATCATATAGATGAATTCTGCCCATGCGGGAGCCACCTTGAAGCTGGGCACTACGGTGAGCTGTACGGCATTGGAATAGACAGCAGGCACGCTGATGTCGGCCAAAGTGGCCACGCAACGTACGAAGACGGGCATGCTGGCGGGAACCTGATCCTCAGTCTCCCATCCGGCCAGTTTCACGATGCCGCTGTTGAGGTCGCTTGCTTTCACGCCACCCTTCACGTCGGTGAAGCTGCCCATCAGGTTGTAGTAGCTGCCTGCAGGCACTGCTGCACCCTCTTCGAGTGTGGCGATATCGGTGTTGAAGTTGCCATCCAGTGACAGCTGCATGCTGTAGATGGTGGCCAGGGTTATGCCATAGGCAGGCTGGCTCCAGGTGAAGTTCACCGTGCTACTGGTAGCCAGGTCGGTGAGCTGGTTGGCATAGGCAGGCGTATTGAGCACAAACTCTTTGGTCATATTGCCTGTGTTCAGTATGGGGTTGTCATCGCGGTCACTGTCGCAAGACACCATTATGCCCGCTGTCCCCAGCAATATCATTGCCAATGAAAATATCTTTTTCATATTATTGTCAATTTTCAATTTTCAATTATCAATTTAATAGCCTGCGTTCTGTTTCAGGTTGGGATTCGACATGACGTCGCTGGAAGCCAGAGGATACAGGTTGTACTTGCTATCGACAGCGTGAGGAGTACCCACATTGCTGTTCATGCCCTTGTGGGCCCAGATATAGTCGCCAGTGGTGAGCAGGTCGAAACGCACCAGGTCGCTGCGGCGATGGCACTCCCATGCCAGTTCACGTCCGCGCTCGTCGATGATGTCCTGCTTGGAAGGATTAGCGATGGGCGAAACACCAGCACGTGTACGTATTTGATTGAACAAGCCAATGCCGTCGATGCCGCTCACGCCGCCTACCACCTGACACTCAGCCAGCATCAGATAGACATCAGCCAGACGGAACACGGGGAAGTCGGTGTCGGGGAACGAGTTGGCATCAGCCAGCACGCTGCCGTCGGCCTTCAAGTTGGTGAACTTCGTGAAAGCATAACCGCTCTGGAAGTCGCCTAGGTCGAGAATCTCCTTCTCTTGTCCGTCGGTGAAGAAAGCTCCACGGATGTCAGTGCCTGAGAACTTATCGACAAACTCGGGGGTCAGACGAATACCGCCCCAGCCATTGCCACCCAGACCTAGTGACTCATAGCTCATGTTACCACCGCACTCGGCGTTCACAATGTAGCAAGTTCCACCGTAGGCCTGTGTGTTGATGTGGTCTTGATAGACGCTGAAGATAATTTCGTGGCCCACGCCTAGGTACTGGTCGTTGTCGGCACCAAACATCTTGAAGTAGTCGCTCTGCGACTCCAGCTTGTAGCCCAGACCAATAATCTTCTGGCAATACTCAGCACACTTGGCATAATCGGGAGTGCCTGTATAGACACCGGCATTCAGGTAGAGTTTGGCCAGAATCATGTAGGCCGTGCCCTTATCGCAGCGGTACTTCTCGCTCTGGGCGGGCAGCTGTTCGGCACACTCTTCCATATCTTTAGCCAGCCAGTTGAACAGGTCGGTACGGCTGATCTGCTGGGGGTTGGCACCACCCACCTCGGTGTTCTCATCGAGGAAGGGCACATTGCCAAACATGTCGATGGCATGCAGATAACTCAGACCACGGAGGCAGCGAGCTTCGGCCTTGTATTGCTTCATGGTGGCATCGCTGCTATCGCCGATGCGGCGCATCACCTCATTACACAGCGAGATCTGGTAGAACAGACGGCTATACATAGCCGATACGAACACGTCGGCAGATGTCCACTGCAGTCCATGCAGGTCCTTGATGGTCTGGTCATTCCAACCCATCACTACCTCGTCGGTGGGCAACTCCTGCAGGTTGAACAGGGCACGCAGATACTGACCGAAGCCACCATCGATACCCGAGATGTCAGGACCTCCGCCACTACCGTCGGGCGAGCTTACTGCCAGGGCCACATAGCACTTGGCCAGCAGCTGGTTGTAGGCAGCTGTGCTTGTCAGCACATTGTCGGGAGTGTCGAGGTTGGGGTCAATAGGGGTCACATCCAGGTCGCCAGTGCAAGCGGTGAACGACATAGCGGCGGCCATGACAGGAACTAATCCGTATTTCTTGATATTCAGTTTCATATCTTATTTCCTCCTTATCATTTAAAAGTTAAAGCTTGCGCCCAGCAAGAAGGTGCGCGGACGGGGGTACATGTTGTTGTCGATACCACCCTGGATTTCAGGATCGATGCCATCGTAGTTCGTGATGGTAAAGACATTCTGAGCAGTGAAGTGGAGGCGCAACCAGTCGAAAGCATCGTAAGCCAGCGTCACCTTGTCGAGTTTCAGGAACGAAGCGTTCTGTACATAGTAGTCGCTGCGATACTGAGCCTGCTGGAAGTTGGCATCCGGAGCCGATGAATGGCGGTTCTCAATGAAGTTGTTGGTCCACATATCGGAAATCAGGCCGCACTTAGAGGCAATGTTGTTATACATATAGTTGCCCAGGCTGCTACGCAGAGAAGCAGAGAGCGTCCACTTCTTATAGTTCAGCTCAGTGTTGAAGCCGATGTTCACGTCGGGATCGGGCTTGTAATATACGTAGCGGTCATCATCAGTAATCTGGCCGTCGCCGTTGCGATCGACATAGACACCTGCCAACGGCTTGTTGTTTTGGTCATAAACTTGCTGGAATACATAGAAGGAGTTCAGAGGGTTACCAGTCTTCTGAATCTGGATGTTGGTACCAACACCGCCAGAGATTCCACCAACCTCTACACCAGGATAGGTAGGATCGTCACTGGCCGTCAGCTTGGTAATCTCATTCTTGTTGTAAGCCACATTCACACCCACCTCCCAACGGAAGTCCTTGCTTTCTACGGGCACCACGTTCAGGGCAACTTCAATACCCTTGTTCTCCATGTCGCCAACGTTCTGCAGCAGGTAGTTGGTCAGGTTCGTACCACCTGAGACAGGCACGAAGTTCAGCAGGTCCTTGGTCTCGCGCTTATAGACATCAACGCTACCATTGATACGGTTCTTCAGGAAGCCGAAGTCTAAACCGATGTTGTAAGTTGTGGTCTCCTCCCACTTGATCTGAGCTGCATAGCCCTTCGGAGTGATAGGAATAACAGTCTGGTTTCCGAACATGTAGTAAGAACCGGCCTGGTTGGTGTGATAGGTAGGCATGGAGGGATAGTCACCCTGTCCGATGTTCTGCTGACCAGTGATACCATAGCCCAGACGGAGCTTCAGGTTCGACAGCCAGTTCACGTTCTTCAGGAAGTTCTCTTCAGAGATACGCCATGCAAAGGCTGCTGAGGGAAACAGGCCCCACTTGTTGTTCTGGAAGCGCGAGGTACCGTCATCACGCAGGGTGAAGGTAAGCAGATAGCGATCCATCAGCGTATAGTTCAGGCGGCCGTAGAACGACACGAGGTAGCTCTCAGTTTGGAACAGCGGTGTGGTGGGGTAGATGGTGCCACTACCGTCATTGGCCATCTTGAAGTCGGTGGTGTGGTTGTAGAAGTGCTGCCACGAGTAACCTCCCAGGATATCGAAGCGGCTCTTGATGGTTTCCAATTCCTTTGCATATGCCAGATAGAACTCCAAGGTTTGGTCACGACGCAGCTGGGTGTATTTCTCCCAGAGACCTGTGCCGTTCTCTGTCTTGTCGTGGAAGGAAACCTCACTACCCTTTAAAGTGCTGGTGTAGCCGTTCGACGTCGAGATGTCGAGACCCAGGTTCAGGTTGGCGCGCAGGCCTTCGAGGAACTTGAACTTGTAGTCGAACTGGGCATTGCCCACAAAGCGGCGTACATACGATGTCCTGTTCTGCTCGTTCAGTTGGGCCACAGGGTTCAGTGTGGCCATAGTGTTCGGTGCACCGTTCGACATCCAAGCGGTATAGCCGTGGATGCCGTTCTCCTTGTCATAAACGGGCTTCAGCGGGTTGTACTGCACAGCCTGACTGATGGCACCCTGGTCGGCAAAATGATTCATGGTGAATACGCCCTTTCCATTCAGGTTCACGGTCAGGCGACCGTCAAGGAATGTCGGGGTGAGATTCAGCGAGGCAGAGCCGCGCTCCATGTTCGAGCTCTTCAGCGTACCGTCGTTATCCAACCAGCCCAGTGACACGCGATAAGGCATGGAGAACGACTTGCTCTGGGTGGCGATGCCACCAGAAACGCTGGTGTTCACTTCCTGCGTGGTAGCCACACGGTAGATTTCGTCCTGCCAGTCGGTGTTGTAGTAAACGGGATTGCCGTTGGCGTCAATCATACCCAGTGCAGCAACAGCATCGGCATTCGAGCCATAGTACTGCATGAAGTAGTTCTTGAATTCGTTGGCATCCATCACATCAACCTTCTTGGCGACGGTCTGCAAAGAGGCCGTCATGTCGATGTTCACTTTCGGAGCACCGCTCTTACCCTTCTTGGTGGTGATGACAATCACACCGTTAGATGCACGGCTACCGTAGATGGCCGTTGCCGAAGCGTCCTTCAGGATAGAGAAGCTCTCGATGTCGTTCGGGTTGATGGTGCTCAATACGTCGCTCTGTCCAGAGATACCCGTACTGCTGATGGGCAGTCCGTCAATCACGATAAGAGGATCGTTGCTGGCCGACAGTGACGAACCGCCACGGATGCGGATGGTAGATCCAGCACCAGGGGCACCGCCGTTGTTGATGACCTGCACACCTGCTGACTTGCCTTGCAGAAGGTCGGCTGGCGACGTTGCTAAGCCCTTGCCTAACTGATCAGCCTCAATTGACTGTACCGAACCAGTGGCATCACTCTTCTTTACAGTACCATAACCGATGACCACGACGTCTTTCAACAGCTGTGTGTCATCCTGTAGTGTCACTACTACATTGGGGGCAGCACTGACGGTAGCCGTCTGATAGCCCATGTAGGTCACGGTGAGCGTCTGGCCCTGGCTGGCCTGAATCGAGAAGTTACCGTCGAAGTCGCTCACCACGCCTGTCTGCGTGCCGGCTACTCGGATGGTAGCTCCGATGATGGGTTCACCAGTGGCATCTTTCACATGGCCCTTCACAGTAATCTGCTGTGCAAAGGCCCCTACCGAAAGGAAGAGCCCTAGCAGAAGGGTCAGCATCCTCAACGGTAATTGCATGTTTACCTGCTTCATCATTACATTTTTAGTTAGTTAATATTATTAATGTCGTTTCTCTTGTCAGCCCATGATAGGTAAATAACGGTGCAAAGATAAATGTTTTTCACATGCTGTGACAATTTTTTTGCTTATTTTCTCGTTAGTATAATATGCAAACGTTTGCACATATCTATACATTAATAATTAAAGAGGTGTTAAAGGGCGAAAGGAAAGTTTGCACTATCTTTGCATCAAGTTTTAAGAAGACTGACATCATGATGACGATGAAGGACATAGCCCGTGAGCTGGGCATATCGGTGGCAACAGTGTCGAGGGCGCTGGCTGACTCGCCGCGAATCTCGGAAGAGCGTCGCAGGCAGATACAGCAGTATGCCCGTGAGCACAACTTCACACCGAACGTGCTGGCTGAGTCGTTGCGCCATTCACGGGTAAAGCCCGTGAAGGTCATCGGTGTCATCGTGCCCGAACTGGTGCACTACTATTTCTCCACCATCCTGAAAGGTATCGAGGAGGAGGCGGAGGCCCACGGCTATCGTATCATGGTGGGGCAGAGCGGCGAGCAGTACGAGCGTGAGGTGCGCCTTTGTCAGTCGTTCTACGAGAACAAGGTGTGTGGCATCATCGTCTCGCAGGCTAAGGACACGCAGCATTACGAACACTTCCAGCGTTTAATGGATGCTGGTGTGCCGTTGGTGTTCTACGATAGGATATGTACGGGCGTGAATGCCAGCCGGGTTGTGGTCGATGACTATATGGGAGCCTTCAATGCCGTGAGCCATCTCATCGAGACGGGTTGCCGTCATATTGCCTACTATGGCTCGCAGATGAACCTCGAGATCTCGAAGAACCGTTTCAACGGCTACAAGGATGCCCTGCTGAAGCATGGCCTGCCCTTCGACGAGAGGTTGACACGCTACTGCGACAATCGTCAGGATGCAGAGTACATCACGCCCGACATGTTCGATGGTGACCAGTATCCTGATGCTTTCTTCGCCGTGAACGACGACACTGCCATCGGCATTCTCTACACCGTGAAGCGCATGGGGCTGCGAGTGCCCGAGGATATCTGCATCTGTGGATTCACCAACGGTGAGCGTGCCATCGCCTGCGACCCCATGCTTACCACCGTCGAGCAGCGTGGCATCCGTGTGGGTGAGGAGGCTGCCAACATCCTCATCGGCCATGTCGAGGGTAGCATCCCCCTGAGTCATGTGGAGAAGCGCATCGTGCGTACCCGCCTCATCATCCGTGGCACCACTCGTTGACTAAGTCATTAGCCCCCTAAGTTAGGGGGGTGGGGTATGAAAAAGCTAATAAGATAAAATAAATAATAAACAAAAATATTAATCACAAAAACGGAGGAAAGAACGTTCGTTCAGACCCCCATCCCCCTAACTTAGGGGGCTCAGAGTATATATGAAACAGAAACCTGACCTTAGTTTTTGGAAGCTCTGGAACCTGAGCTTCGGATTCTTCGGAGTGCAGATAGCATATGCACTCCAGAGTGCAAACATCTCGCGCATTTTCCGCACGCTGGGTGCTGACCCCCACGACCTCAGTTTCTTCTGGATCCTGCCACCCCTGATGGGCATCCTTGTGCAACCCATCATCGGCACACTCTCCGACCGTACGTGGACACGCTTCGGACGTCGTATTCCCTACCTCTTCGTAGGAGCCACAATGGCCGTTGCTGTGATGTGCTTGTTGCCCAATAGTGGCTCATTAGGTCTGAGCATCTCAGCAGTGATGATTTTCGGCCTACTCATGCTTATGCTCCTTGATACCAGTATCAACATGGCCATGCAGCCCTTCAAGATGATGGTGGGCGACATGGTGAACGAGAAACAGAAAGGCAAGGCCTACAGCATCCAGTCGTTTCTTTGCAACGCAGGTAGCGTGGTGGGTTTCATCTTCCCATTCGTCTTCACCTGGATAGGCCTGAGCAATACAGCCCCCGAAGGCGTGGTGCCCGATTCGGTCATCTGGTCGTTCTATATCGGTGCTGCCATCCTCATCCTCTGTGTCATCTATACTACGATGAAGGTCAAGGAGTGGCCGCCACAGGAATATGCCGAGTATAACCCTGTTTCCGAGAAGAACGAGACAAAGGCCAACTGGTTTGTCCTGCTGAAGAATGCCCCTGCTGCTTTCTGGCGCATCGGACTGGTGCAGTTCTTCTGCTGGGCAGGCATGCTCTATATGTGGACATACGTCGTCGATGCCGTTTCGCTCACCGTATGGGACACTGCCGACTCTGCCACTGCAGCTTATCAGGAGGCTGGTAACTGGACGGGCGTGCTCTATGCCATCCAGGCTTTGGGCAGCGTTGTCTGGGCCACGCTCATTCCTCGCTTCGGCAATATCAAGAAGGCCTACTTCATCAGTTTGCTGCTGGCAGGCATCGGTTTCATACTTATCCCCTTCTGCCCCGACAAATACATGCAGATACTGCCCTTCCTGCTCATCGGTTGTGGCTGGGCTGCCATGCTTGCCTGTCCGTTCACGCTGGTCACCAACGCCCTGCAAGGCTATGGCCACATGGGCGCCTATCTGGGCCTGTTCAATGGCACAATCTGCCTGCCGCAAATCGTGGCAGCCGTCTTGGGCGGCTCCATCCTGAAGCTCATAGGCAGTTCGCAGTCGTCAATGATGTATGTGGCAGGAGCCCTGTTCTTCATTGGTTCATTGTGTGTCTTCGGTATCAAGCAGAAGAAATAAAGCCCTGAAGGTGCATACACTTGGAAAAACAGAAGGAAACGTGTTTTTCTTCTGTTTTTCTTTTGTTTTTCGTTCGTTTATTCGTACCTTTGCGCCGAAAATCTGGGCGAAGGTAGGCTGCATCTCGGAAAAATCAAATGAAAATTTTGTTTTTCGCTCGGTTTGCACTACCTTTGCGGCTTGAAACAGCAAAGAACATGACTTTATATCCTAAACTGATATTGGATGCGCTTGCTACGGTGACGTATGCAGGCACGAAGAAAAATCTGGTGGAGAGCGGCATGGTGGCCGACACCCCTGCCATTAACGGCATGAAGGTGAAGGTGGTGCTCGAGTTTCCACGTGACACCGACCCCTTCCTAAAATCGACGGTGAAGGCTGCTGAGGCAGCCATCCACTATCATTGCGGGCAGGACGTGGAGGTGGAGATTGAGACCGAGTTCAAGTCGAAGCCTCGTCCCAAGGATGAAGATCTGCTGCCGGGCGTGAAGCATATCGTAGCCGTTAGCAGTGGCAAGGGTGGGGTAGGTAAGAGCACCGTCGCCGTGAATCTGGCTGTGGCGCTGGCTCGTTTAGGTTACAGCGTGGGACTTTTGGATACCGATATCTTCGGTCCTTCCATCCCCAAGATGCTGGGCGTTGAAGATGTCAAGGTCTATGCTGTAAATAAAGACGGGCGTGACCTCATTGAGCCTGTAGAGAGATATGGCATCAAGATGCTCAGCATAGGCTTCTTCGTGGCTCCCACCACGGCAACGCTGTGGCGTGGAGGCATGGCCTGCAACGCCCTGAAACAGCTCATCGCCGATGCCGACTGGGGCGAGCTCGACTATCTTATCCTCGACACGCCGCCAGGTACCAGCGACATCCACCTCACGCTCCTTCAGACGCTGAAGCTCACGGGTGCCGTCATCATTTCCACGCCCCAGCAGGTGGCACTGGCCGACGCTCGCAAGGGCATTGACATGTACCAGAACGAGAAGGTGAATGTGCCCATCCTCGGCCTCGTCGAGAATATGGCGTGGTTCACCCCTGCCGAGCTGCCCGAGAACCGTTATTACATCTTCGGTCGCGAGGGTTGCAAGCACCTGGCTGAGGAGATGCATGTTCCCCTTCTGGCGCAGTTGCCCCTGGTGCAGAGCGTCTGCGACAATGGCGATCAGGGCACACCCGTCGCTGCCAATGCCGACAGCATGTCGGGCCAGGCATTCCTAAGCCTCGCCCAGGCAGTAGTAACAGTAGTTAATCGATTATTAGTAAAAGACAGTAAGAAACAATAATAAAAACCAACACTAACACGCGATTATGATTTGGAACCCTAACAAAGAGTGCATGAGCCGCGACGAGATGAGCGCGCTTCAGGGAAAGAGACTTCACAAGATTGTGGAGTATGTGTATCACAACGTCCCCTTCTACCGCCACAAGCTGCAGGAGATGGACATACGGCCTGACGACATCCAGACCATCGAGGACATCCGCAAGCTGCCCTTCACCACGAAGAAAGACTTGCGCGACAACTATCCCTTTGGTCTGCAGGCAGCCCCTCAGAGTGAGATTATCCGTGTGCATGCCAGCAGTGGCACCACTGGCAACCCCACCATCGTGGGCTACACCCGTAAGGACATCGGCGTATGGAGCGAGACGATGGCACGTTGTCTCACGGCCTATGGCGTCACTCGCGACGACATTTTCTCCGTGGCTTACGGCTATGGTCTCTTCACTGGCGGACTGGGCGCCCACTACGGTGTGGAGCACCTCGGAGCCAGCGTCATCCCTGCCGGCACGGGTAACACCGAGAAGCACCTCAAGCTCATTCGCGACCTCGGCATCACCGGCATTGCCTGTACACCTTCATACGCCCTCTACCTCGCCGAGACGATGGAGAAGATTGGCATCACCAAGGAGCAGATTAAGCTGCGCATTGGAGCCTTCGGAGCCGAGCCCTGGACGGAGAATATGCGCAAGGAGATAGAAGAGCGACTGGGACTGAAGGGCTACAACATCTACGGCCTATCCGAAGTAATGGGCCCCTCCGTCAGCTACGAGTGCATGCACCAGAACGGCTCGCACATCAACGAAGACCATTTCTATCCCGAAATTATCAATCCTACCACCTTGGAGCCCGTGCCTCACGGACAGACCGGCGAACTCGTCTTCACCACGCTCACCAAGGAGGGCATGCCCGTCATCCGCTATCGCACCCGCGACCTCTGCACGCTCATCGACGGACAATGCGACTGTGGCCGTACCAACATCCGCATGGGTCGCATCGAAGGGCGCTCCGACGACATGCTCATCATCCGAGGCATCAACGTCTTCCCCTCGCAGGTGGAGAGCGTCATCCTTTCGCTGCCCGAGTTCGCACCTCACTACATGCTCGTTGTAGATCGCGTGAACAACCTCGATACCCTGCAGGTGCAGGCCGAGCTGCGACAGGAGGTATTCACTTCGACTTTCGACACGCCTGCCGCCGTCGATCAGCTGGAGAAGAAGCTCGCCACCAAGCTGAAGAGCGTGCTCAGCATTGCCGCCAAGGTGCAGCTCAAGGCCCCCGGCACCATCGAGCGTTCGCAGGGTAAGAGCGCCCACGTCATCGACAAGCGTAAACTGTAGCAGACGAGATGGGCGGGCTGTTGGTAAAGTGGCTTCCTGACAAGTGGAAGGTGCGTTGGCGTGCTTTCCGTCTGTGGCAGCGCCGTCCTCCTGTGGTGGCGCCGATGAGTGCCGAGGAGCATGCCTGCGCCTCCTGCGGCACCCGTTTCCAGGGCAACTACTGCCCGCGATGTGGCCAGTCGCCACAGATAGGACGCTTCTCCTTTCATACCGCCTTCCGCCTTTTCGTCGATGTGTGGGGACTGGGCAACCGTGGCATGTTCCGCAGCCTGCGCGACCTGATGCTCCGTCCCGGCTACATGATCCGCGACTACCTGGGAGGCATGCAGTCGGCCTATTTCCCCCCGTTCAAGATGTTCTTCCTGCTCACCACCTTCTCGCTGCTGGTCACCCACGTGTTCCAGCCGGAAGACATCGAGGCGCCCGCCTTAAATTGGGACACCGAAACAACAGAAAGCACCGCTGCAGCTGCCGACACGACGGTGGCGGTGGCTGCAGAGGCCTTTCCTGATACGCTCAATGTAAAGGAAACGGTGAAGGAAGCCGAGCAGGATTCGATACCGGGGATTGACAAAGAAGAGCTGACCCAACGGCAGCAGCGCCTGGACCGGGTCTTCAATCAAGTGTGGGAATTCAAGAACGGCTATCCCAGCATATTCTCTTTCCTCCTGCTCCTGCTCTTCGCCGTCCTCCTCTATTTCTTCTTCCGTCATAGTCCTGCCATCCCCGATATGCGCTTTGCAGAACTGGTGGTGGCGTTTACCTACGTTTCTAACATGGCCTCCATCTATTCCATTGTAGGCACGCCGCTGGGTCTGACCAACTTGACCGACATCATCTCCCTGGTCGCCGTGTTCTTCGCCATGCATCAGTTCACCGGCTTCCGCTACCTGCGCCTCATTGCCATGGCCCTGTTTGGTATCCTCATGATGGCCATCGTCATTGTAGGCGTTGTCGTGGTAACGGTAATCCTATAAAAGTTGCGCCCCCTGACTGAGGGGGCGCAACTTTTAAACTTCCATTTTAACTCCAGAAACTTCAGTTACTTCAGCTTCTCGAACAATTCGTTCTTCTCGATGGTCCAGCGGTCGCGGGTGGAGAGGAGGCAGTCCTTGCCTACGAACATCTTGGCGGCCTTCTTGTCGCCCTGCAGCTGCCATTGCAGCCAGGCGAGGGCCACCACCGAGAACTCGCCGCCGTGGGCTTCGCGATAGGTGCCGCCATGACCGACGGGGAAGTTGGTGGCGCAGGCGGGCACATGGCTGATGCGATGGAAGTCGTCCATGCCGTTGCCATAGGCTATGTCGCTCTCGCCGCCGAGGATGTAGATGATGGACGAGTGAATCTCCTTCAGCTTATCCTTCGGGGGCATGGGCATGCCGCCCACGGCCTGGCCGGCATTCTCCTGATTGAAGAGGCCGCTGTTGCAAATCATGAGCGTCTTGATGCGCGGGTCGGCGCAGTTGTAGAGCGTCTGTAGTCCGCCGCACGACATGCCCGCCACGGCGATGTTCTTCACGTCGATCTTCTGGTAGTAGGGCGAGGCGGGGTCGGCGTTCTGCGCTTCCACCCAGTCCATCGACTCTATCTGCTGCTCGGTGGTTGACATGGGGCCGCGATATCCCTGCTCGTCCATGGGGATGAAGCCGGTGGCCACCACGATGAAGCCGTAGCTGGCAATCTCGTTGAGGAACTTGTAGTGCTCCCAAGGCGAGTTGGTGCAGGCGCCGTTGCCCCATACCAGCACGGGCAGCTGCTTCTTCTTGCCGAAGGCAGAGAGGTCCTGCGGCACGAACACGGTGTGGGCGGCCAGCGAGGGCTCTTCCTTCATGATGGCCTTGTAGGGGCCGGTACCGCCGTCCTCGACAATGCGTTGTTTCACTTCTTGGGCTGATGCGCTCAGCGTAGTAGTGACGAGCGCAAGGGTCAGTAGAATCTTTTTCATGTCATTTTGTAGTTTTATAATTAATAATAATGTGTTTATCTGCTCATAATCTTGCCGTTCCTGATGTATAGGCCGTGGGCAGGAGCCTTACTTAGCCGTTGGCCCGACAGGTTGTAGAGTTGTTCATTTTCCTTTTGCTTGTTTTCTTCCACCATCTTAATGCTATCGGGCACACCCACAGCTGTGCTGCCTGTATATTGCCCGATGAAGAAGATGACTCCCGTCGATTGCTCGCTGATGATGTAGAGGAAGGGGCGTGTAGCGTGGAAATCGACCGTTTTTGGCATAGACGTTTCTACCGGGATTACGGTGACGGCAGCTGCTTCGGTACCCTGTTCGTCGAGTTTAATCTTCGCCACCTGGAACATACCGCCAATCCATACGTTGACATTGCAGAAGTTGGGGAACTCGGCCTGCGGCGTGAAAACAATGGGCATACCCAGGGCTGACATCACGTCTTTCAGCTGCACGCTGTTCTCGGTTTCGAAGCGTGGTAGTTTCAGATCTACTTCGTAACTGCTGCCGCTTACTTGCCAGTTGTTGCCATTAAGGGCATTGAGCACATCGCCAATGTCCTTGTTCTCGCGGGGTAGGAAAACACTCATCTGATAAGCACCATTGCCGTAAGGCAGGTTGATGGCTTGGTAGAGGTCGTTCTCGGCATAGGTAAACTTTGTTCTATCCTTGTGCATCATCGGCACCATCGGACCTCCGCCAAAGGGCTCTTCCTTTGTCTCGGCAGCATCGAAGGGGTCACTCCAAGCGCCCTTGAAGTAGAGGGCGTTGAGCAAATAGCTTACTAACGACGGGTTGAAGCTATCCTCGTCGAGTACTTTCTCAATCATCTTTTCGGTGTGGTCACTGGCCCATTGGTTGATGATGTCCATCGTCTGCCCGTCATAGAAGTCGCGGTTCTGTGGTTCTGCGTCGTAGTAGTTGTTGATTGTCTGCACAAAGGCGTCTTGTAGTTGGAAGCCCAGAGCCGCATTGACAAATACGGTGTTGGCGATGAGTGCTTTCGTCTTCGTGTCGAGCGTGCCGGCATTGTCAAGCATTTTCCGGCAGAAGGCGTTGATGGCGGCGGCATCGGTAAAGCCCAGCGTCTTGCAGATTTCCTGCTGTGTCTGTCCGGTAGCACCGTTGTTTATCATCCCCAGGGCGTAGGTGATGCTCAGCGGTGATAGAATGCTGCTCTTTTCGCCACGTGCCTGACGGAACAGACGGAAGGCGAAATCGTTGCTGTTGGCCACCAGCTGACGCTCGTCGTCGGTAAGCTCAATTTCTTTTGGAGCATAAAATGCGGTAGCGGGAAGCCAGAATTTGTGACAGTCCACGCTGTTTAGCTCCTCATAATCGCAGATGCAGTCTGGTTCTGGCTCAAAGAGATAATGAACGAGGCCTTTCCCCGCAAAGCCCACGCCTTCTATGCCGATAACCCCTAGGTCGTAGGTACTACCGTCGGGGCTCGTGTTTTGATAGCGGTAGCGGCAGAACTCCTTGCCGCTGATATTGACGGTCTCAGCTATGCGCGTGACATCAGGGAAATAGTTGTTGTCAAAATGCAGGCTGAAGTCCAGCAGCAGGAAGTCCTGTTGGTCGCCGTTGTAGTTGTACATATAGACACGACCCTCGTCGTCCTCGCGGAAGGCACCAAAATAATCCTTTTTGAAGTCGCGATAATCGGTGCGGTACATCTTCATATACTTGCGCCCGTCAATAACGGTGTCACCATCCAACTGATAGGATACAGTCCATCTCGTGTGGTCGTATAATCTGCCGTCGGGACCTGGTGTCTCTCGATCTTCGAAGTGGTGATAGATATATTCCCACATCTTGCCCTGCTCCAACATAGGTAGGCTAGGCACTTCGGCGTATGCTGTCAGGCACCAGACAATCGAGAACAAAAGGATAATAGCCTTCTTCATATGCGTATATGAGATTAATGTGGTTGCAAAATTACTGAATAATGTTGTAATAAACAAATAAAAACGGCAAAAAACTTTGTCAGTTTGCAAGAAAATGCTTAACTTTGTGGCGCAAAAAGATTAACTAAACACCAAATAAATGAACCAAACTAATTCACCCTACTTTAATCCGGAACGCGAGACCATGACGCGCGAA
The DNA here is from genome assembly GCA_905233825.1 of uncultured Prevotella sp. Lineage (GTDB taxonomy): Bacteria > Bacteroidota > Bacteroidia > Bacteroidales > Bacteroidaceae > Prevotella. The sequence goes on from CAJOFE010000008.1 coordinate 38,731, forward strand.
CAGATTGAGGCGTTTCAGCTGGAGCGACTCAAGGAGACTGTGCGCCATTGCATGAACAATGCGTTCTATCAGAAGAAATTCAAGGAGCTGGGCATTACGCCCGATGACATCAAAACGCTTGACGATGTGCGCAAACTGCCTTTCACCACGAAGGGAGACCTGCGCGACACCTATCCCTTCGGAATGGCCTGCGTGCCCCTGCGCGACTGTGTCCGTCTGCACTCGTCGAGTGGTACAACTGGTAACCCCACCGTGATTCTGCACACGAAGAAAGATCTTGATGAGTGGGCCAACCAGGTAGCACGAAACCTGTGGATGGTGGGCCTGAGGCCTGACGACGTGTTCCAGAACTCCAGTGGTTACGGCATGTTCACTGGTGGACTTGGCTTCCAGTACGGTGCTGAGAAGTTGGGCATGCTGACTGTACCTGCTGCTGCCGGCAATTCACTGCGCCAGATTAAGTTTATCAAGGATTTCGGCACTACGGCTATCCATGCTGTGCCCTCCTATGTTACCCGTCTCTATGAGGTGATGCAGGAGCAGGGCGTCGATCCGCGTCGTGATACAAAGCTGAAGATGCTGGCCATCGGTGCTGAGCCTCACAGCGAGGAACAGCGCAAGCGTATCGAGGACATGCTGGGTGTGAAGGCCTATAACTCCTTTGGTATGAGCGAGATGTGTGGCCCTGGTGTGGGCTTCGAGTGTCCTGAGCAGAACGGCTTGCATTTCTGGGAGGACTACTATATCGTAGAGATTGTCGATCCTGAGACGTTGGAGCCTGTGCCTGATGGCGAGATTGGCGAGCTGGTGCTGACCACGCTCTGCCGCGAAGCTATGCCTCTGCTACGCTATCGTACTCGCGACCTTACCCGTGTGTTGGGACGTACCTGTCCTTGTGGACGCAACCACATCCGTCTGGATCGCATGCGTGGTCGCAGCGATGACATGATGGTGCTGCGTGGCGTTAATATCTTCCCCATCCAGATTGAGAAGATTCTGATGAACTTCAAGGAGCTGGGCAACAACTACCTCATCACCCTGACCACCGATGACGACAATGACAATATGACTGTCGAGGTGGAACTGGCCGAGATGTTCACCGACGACTATGGTCGCCTGCAGCAGCTTAGCAAGGACATCACCCGTGCCTTGAAGGACGAGATTTTGCTTACGCCCCGTGTGAAACTCGTACCTCGTGGCACCCTGCCCGTCAGCGAGGGCAAGGCCGTTCGTGTAGTCGATAAAAGAAAAGTATATCAGTAACATAAAAAAAGAACTATGACAATTCATCAACTATCCATTTTCATCGAGAATCGTTCAGGCACGCTCATCAAGGTGCTCGACGTTCTGAAGGAGCAGAAGATTCAGATCATTGCTTCCACCATTGCCGACACGGCAGAGTATGGTATCTATCGTCTCATCTGTAGCGAGCCCTTGCGTGCCTACGAAGAGCTGAAGAAAGCAGGTGTGGCTGTCGCTCTGAGCGATGTGCTGGCCCTTGAACTCGACGACGAGCCAGGCCGTGCTGCCGATGCTGTGAAGATGTTTAGCGACGCTGGTATCAGCATCGCCTACATGTACACCTTCCTCTACAACGGTAAGGGTATCCTTGTCTTCCGTACTGACAACCGCGAGAAGGCTCGTGAGACTATCATCCTGAACAACCTGAAGTTCATTGCCGAGCAAGACCTGAGCAAGTGGACATAATGTTCCCCAAGAGAAATCCCCCGTATTAAAATGCGGGGGATTTCGTTATACTCCCTTTTCCAAGGGCTTTGGATTTAATCCGTTTGTGCCTATTTGTTATGATGCCGTAGCTTTTTTTTCAGACTCTGGAAATTTGATTTCTTACGTCTTTTTTGATTAAAACTCGAATATTACGGTTTGTGGTTCTCCTGTCAGCATCAGCTTCTTGACAGCAGTAAAGATTCCTTTCTTAAACGAGCTGTAATAGCACAGCTCGCCTTTTTCGTCCATACTGTTAGTATAGACAGTGAACGTTTCATCAACATGTCCCACGCCACGACACTCGCCATTCACGAATACTGCCACACGATCGCCCTCCGCTTGGATGGGAGCACCATCCGTCAGCGGAAGACTGACGGTGACTTTGGTTTTGACGGGATATTTTGTAGATCCGTTGGTAAATTCTGGTGAAAAGTCGCTGTCGATGCCTAAAGTGCGCTCGTTAAAGAAGGTGTTCTGAGGCGCATTGAGCACGAAGAGTTGCTTCAAGCCTCCGCTATAGTAGCACAGACGGAAATTCTCGGAAATATCGGATGAGTTGCCATGCACGTTGAGGACGAAGTAAACTTTCTGTGGATTGCCATCGCGTGTGGAGAGAGCACGGCATTTATTATCTACTAAAACAGCCATCAGATCATCGTCGGTAGAGAAAGGAACCAGCCCTTCCTGCAGACGCACCATAACGATCATCTTGTTCTCATACTGCGACGGGTCAGGTGCCGTCCACTGCGGACGCTGCTGACTGTCATTCATATCCACTTGCCATAGTGGCTGTTGGCTTGCTTGGAACATAGAGGTACCTGTGAGGCCATTTTCGTCGTTGTCATCATCACTTGATACACAGCTCCACGCCAAAGTGAACACTGCTGCCATTAATAACCAGACCTTATATTTCATATTAATTAGTTACTTTATTTAATAATATATTTTTTACCGTTATAGATGTACAGACCCTTGCGCGTAGGTTTGCTATCCAGCTTGTAGCCTTCGATGGTGTACCAGCCGTGCTGAGGCAGGTCGCTATGTATGAAGCTAATGGCCGTAGGTGCCGTGGGCGAACCACTTACGGCATTCTTCTCATAGACCATTACCTCGGACGTGCTGGCTATGATCTCACCCTCGCGTTCGATAGCAAACGACAGGGGTGCCTTCTTGTCACCAGCAATGCTGACATAGAACACCGAGTCAATGGCCATGGCCTCGCCGCGCAGCTCGCCATTGCTAAAGGCCAACAAACGGTCGCCCTTCTGTAACTCCACACCCTCAACGCTAGCCGCCAGCGTCATTGTGTGTGCATAGACGCGTTCCACACGCGACTGTGCCATAGTACTTTCGAAGAAGGTGTTGCCTGGCTCATAGAATGGATAACGGAACGAGGTTTCGTCTTTAGCGTTGCGATAGAGCATGTAGCCCTCGCCTGGTTTCATATACTGCAGCGAGCCTGACCAGTAGCCGTTGCCAGTCGATGTCTCTGTATAGACGGAGAATTGCTCACGGCTCTTTACCACGTCCTTGTTGTGAGCCACGCCCGAATAGTCGGCCATCGCCGTAGCAACAGGCAAGTTGACCATCGGCGTATAGCCAATATTGTTCCAGCCCTGCTTCACAGGTATGGTGCGCAGGCTGTCGTCCTTTAAGGGGTATCCTGGTATCTCGGCCTCAAAGTAGTTGTGTAAGAAGAGTCGATAGCTACGCTGCGTAGAGAGGGTCATATTTTTACCATCTCTCTTGTTCGAGAACCATTTGTCCATTTCCTTGTTATAGATGAAAGTGAAGTCGTCGGTATCGTCGGTCACGATGTCGCCATTTGTCCATTCAAAGCTCTTGAGTAGCTCTTCAGGGTTGGAGAAAGCATCGTTGCTGATATTGAACGATATCCAGTTCCAGCCGGGGAACAACTGTAAGTGCTGATAGTAGAATGAACCTGCAGCCATCACTATGGGTGTGTCAACAGAACCTACCACAGTGCCGGGTATGAAGGTAATGACACTGTCGGTCTGCAACATCATAATCTGGCCTGTCTCATGATGCCATAACTTGAAATGCAGTTCCTTGCTAGCCACAGCGGTGCTGTCGAAGACGGTAAGGAAGAGCTGGCTCTGTGCCGTATTGGGATTGTAACTCACGTTGGCTACACCCATGCAGCGTCCTTGGTTGTCGAAAGCACCCACCATGTCTTCGGAATTAGTCACGATGGCATCGCCAATCTTTACCAGTCCTACCACATTCATAGAGTAATGCTTCATCTCGTAGCTAACATACCAGCTCGGCATATCGCCATCCTTGCGGACAGTCAGTGCTAACGGCTCAGAGAGGCCGTCTTCGTCGGTGAGGTAGATGATCTCGTCGTAAGTGCCCACATTCAGGTCATCGCTTATGTAGAAAGACAACGTATGCTCAGCCTTGGGATCGATGACATCAGTTTGCTTGGACACCTTGAGCCATCGCGGCAGGTTCTCCACCGTGTACTGATGCATGGCACCGCTAACGTTTGTGATTTTTACGTTGAATTCGTGATCCGAACCATCCCAAACATATATATTTTCCTCCCAGCTCTTGCGTTCCCAGCGCAGCGGATTACGGTCGACGAAGAATTCCACCGTAGCTGGCGATGCCATATAATTGCCGTTGAGGTCTGGAATGTCAGTCACAGTGACGTAGAGATTACGCTTGTTAATGCGTGCGTCCAGCTCATCGATGTTCACCAGCAACTGGTTGTCGCGACCTACGAAGCTGAAGTTCAGGTTGCGTAGCTCCTTGCCGGGTTCTACGGGTGCACCGTAGCTTTGGTCGATGTGATCTATGACGTAGCTCACTGGTTCGACAAATACTGTGTCGTGCTGGTTGGTGGGATTACCGTCCATATCGCGTTTTATGAGCTGGTTCAAAGCATATGGCTTCAGCTCAATATCGTTGTTCTCCTGGCGTTCCTGACGGTTAAAGCCCATATAGACGAGTAGTCCTTTCTCCAGTCCACTGGGGCTCTTAGTGCTGTAGCGCTTTAAGAGCGAAGGGGGCAGTGCCTGGGCAAAGAGGCACAATTCGTCGATGTGACCCGTCAGGGCGTACTGGCTATGCAGCTCCTTCACATTGGCGCCTGCCTCGTGCCACACCATGTTGCCCACATAGAAGTCGTTGCCCATCATACCTCCCATCGTGTCGGTAGACATGGATGAGCGCAGTACGCGATCTACCCAGATATTGGCCACCTTGTGCGAGCGGTCAACGGTCAGTGCAAAGTGGTGCCAGCTGTCGTCAGCATAATCCTTACCCAATAGCACCTCATTGCCATTGCTGCGATATTTCAGCTCTTCGCCCTCGAAGCCGATAAAGAACTTGTTGAGGGCATCATCGTCAGTCTTATATCCAGAACCGTTGCTTAGCAGGGCACCTTTTCCGCTGTTGTCAGTCTTGAACCAGAACATGAGCGTATAGTCCTGCTCGGCACTGCGCTGTATCAGTTTTTTATTCAGCTGCATACCCTTCACCGCTTTTTGCTCATTTTTGTCGAGACTGAGCGACATGCCGCGTGGCAATGCCCATGTGGCTCCGTGCAACTCTGCATTAGCACCCTGTGCCTTGTCTACAGCATACAGGTTTTCTCCATCATTCATCGGGAAATAGTCGACCAGCCCTATCTCGTAGCCTGTCAGCTGACGCTTGCCGTAGGTGTTGAGTAGCGATTCGGTCATGGCACGATACCAAACACGAGCCTCCAACATGCGACCCTGATAGTGGTCGCGGTCATCATTATCCACCTCGTTGGTAGCACCGAAAATCAGTGAACCATAACCACTATAGGCCACCTCGTTGGCTGAACCGATGATAGAGTCGTTAAAAAGGAAGGCCTGCTGGTTCTTATTGTCAAGTATGAGAGCCACCTGCTGCATTTTTCCCTTCGCCACAGTCTTCTTACTTTCGAAAGAGATGTCATCGATGACAGCACGCAGGTACCAGTCCTTTGTAAGCCAAAGCTGCAGGCGGTGTCCATCGATACCATGTGAGAACAGTGGCATATCGAGCCCTGTGTTGTCAGGACGCACCATGAGATCAATGGTTATGTTCTTGTTGGCGAAATTACGGCGGGCATCGGTCTCGGCATAGCCTTTTCCTGAGAAGAGCAACGTAGTTTCCTCTGAGAGGGCGGTTTCGTTAGTCTCGCCCGTCACCTCAAAGTTGGTTGCCTGCTGCAGGTAGTTGTGTTCGATAGCCTCGGAGAAGTTGAACACGATGTTATCTCCAGCACCAATAATTCCGTCCCTTGGCTCAGGTGTTCCGAATAACTGCGGACGGCGTGTATCCTTAATACCCGTCAGCACCTTCGAGTCGCTGGTGATGAAACTGTTACCGTTGCGGCAATAGAGACGGGCACGCAAGTCATAGGCTTTCTCCATCACAGTGCCTTCGCCATAGAACTGGGTAACGATATTGCCGTTCTGGGGAATCATCTCATGTGTGCCTGTAGCTGCCTTATAGAGCGTCGAGTCAGCATAGAAGGCACAGAGGTTGGTCCAATAATCATCACCACGCGTGGACTCCTTATATTGGAACTCAATATGGTCAAAGTTTTTCTGGTTCTTGTTGAAGCCACTGATGATGACCGGCATATACCATCCATATTGCTGGTCATAAGGAGCATCGGTATTCATAATCCACTTGTCACCAGGCGTGGCTATCTCCACATTGCCTGCTGTTCGCAAGTAATGAACAGAGAACTCCACCTCCTGAAAGCATTGTATGTCGCTTTGCGAGATGATGCCAATCTTCAAATTCTCATAATCGAAATCCTCACCAGCCCATACCTCCAAGGTCTTCTCGGTCACCACGCCTGGAACAGCCATGATGGTCATTCCGTCACGTGAAAGTGGCATGCCATCGACCATCAGACGCGCTCCCTTTGGATTTGACGTGTCATCAAGGTAGAGGGTAAAATACTCCAAGACACCACCAATGGCTTCAGGTTTTTCGCTCTCATTGGTCATATAGAGTTTGAAGCGGGCAGGCTCGTCGATGGGAACACCACTGATGCTCTGCTTATCCATCTTGATAATGGGATTCTCGATTTTCTTCGTGCGCTCGTCAAGTACAGTTCCATGACGGTAGAACACCGTCTTGCGCTCGTCCTCCCACGGACGGACGGTAGCCCCACTTCGGGTACGATATACAAAACTACGTGGCTGCTCGAAATATTCGGAAATGTCTCGCGCACCCACACCACGGTCGATGAAGTGTTTGACATAGTCCACGCTATTCAGGAAGTTTTCCTCGACAAATACGTCGGTGCGACCATCAATGGTGGTGGCATCGCGAGAGTCGATCATCTTCACGCGATAGACGTCGAAGTCGAGGTGCGATTTCTTGTCCATCTTGATGTTGAAACTCTCCTTGCGGCTATATTTCTCGCTTTCCGAGAGTTTCGGAGTCAGTTTGTAGGAAATAACTGGCGTCAACGAGAAATTCCATTTTACACCCGCAAATTGAAGCTCAAACACCTGTAATGGATCGAAATTTTTTGTCTCTTCAACGGCCGATTTTACCTTACCTGATGTCGTTTTCAGCACTCCTGCAAGCATTTTTGCTATGGTGGGGCCTACAATACCTGCAATGGAAGCAGCTTCGTTGGCAAGTTGGTTACCCGCATTCTCCCAACCAGAGGCATTGGGGTCATCAAAATAGTCGTGAGTCAGATCAGTGAGCAACCAGTTATAAGTAGAGGCGTTAGAGTATTCAGTAGAGAATTCTTCACTATAACTGATGTCACCGCCACCATCTACTTCAAAGTTTTTCACCCGTTCTGTTGCTTCAAGCTTTTCCTTTTCATTACGGGCAATCATGCTGGCCCACGTGTACATAGCCTCACAGAAGTCCTTCACTTTGTCCTCTTCTCCCCCGTTGTAGACATCGGGCAGCACAATAAGGTAGTTGATGCCTTCCTGAGCTTCCTTGATGGTCGTGTTGTACACGTATGTCCATTTCTCGTCACCCATTGTCACTGTTTTTTGAGTATTCAGCATACCGAAGTTCTCGTCATCAACGTCACGAAGCGACTTATAGACGGGATTGCCCGTGGCATTGGCCATGTTCTTGGCTTCAGTCTCAGTACCTATGAACATCAATGCTTTGCATTGATTGGCCAAATCGGGCAGGAGTTGCTTGATGATATATTGCTGTGAATGGACGAAAGTGGAGTTGATTGTCTGGCCATAGCCTATCGTCTCATCGCGCACTAGATACAGGATATTTTTCTTCTCGTCATAACCACGTGCAATTTCTACCATGTGTCCGGCCTCTCTGGCACCACCATTGGCTTGATAGACAGAGTCGTTGATGGCGCGTATGGCCACAGCCGGGCGCAAGAACGTATTAGTTTCCATGCCGATGTATAGGTCGGCATCGGCACCCACCATCGTGTCGCCACCACTGGTCGAGATATCCTCGTTGGCCGTCATGGTATAGGAGAAGGCGCGCTGCCCAGTACCTGAGAAAATGATGTCAAACGACGTATTGAATATGCTCGATGTAGAGTAGTTGACACCAGCCTCAGCAAATGCTGCGACAATACCGCTATAAGCGTTCATTCCTCCACCAGCACCGATGCCGATGGTAAGGCCTGCACTCCACGCCATGTCCATCTGGTAGGCCAGTTTCAGCGTAGAGCCCTTGCTGAGTTTTGCTGTAGAGCTGCCGCCAGGCGGGTCACGTAGAATATCGACCAGAACAGGTCGGTTTATACTTAAGATATCCTTAGCCCCCTGTTTGGTATATTGACTAAAAGTATATCCTTTCAAAGGTTCACCCTCATAGGTCACACCGTCGCGCTCTAACGTGAAGGTTACCGTACAAAGCGCTTCCTTACCCGTCAGCAGGTAGGGACGCTGTGCAGCACGTAAGGTATATATGCCTTCACCCTTCTCATCAAGCGAGAGAGTGTCGCGCTGTGTGCCACTGATGAGTCCGTTGCGTATGGTAACGATTCCGCCATTAAGCTTCACCACATCTACGGTGTCGCTCTGTACATTATTATTATAATAGTAGCGCTCTACGGCTGAGAGCTTGATGGAGTAGCCGCGGTCGGTGCTGAACACGGGGTTGTCGAAGGTGTATTTTGTTGTCACAATGTCCTTCTTTGTCTTCGGATCTTTCGTCGTTACGGGGTAGGCAATGGGTATGTTCACCTTCCCACCTACCAAAGGTCGCATAGTATAAGTTTTCTCGCCGAAGTAATCGAAATTGTCATAGCCCACCTGTTTACGTTCCAAAAGTACGGGCGTACGGTAGATGCGACTATACTGTGCATTATATTCAACCTCTACTTCATGTATGTCCTCGTTGGCATGGTTGCGCCAATTGCCCTTGATGATGTCCTTATGCTCGGTCAGCGAGTCGGTCAGATCGATGACGTCGCTGGTCTTGCCTTCTTGGAACAGGGTAGCATAGCCATCGGCGGTAATCTGCTGAATCTTCCACTTTACAGGCGGCAGCAACACCTGGTACTCACCAGTGAGCGAATCGGGCCAAACCTCTATACGGTGGCGTGTGGTGTGTACACGGGTTTTGTATTGGTTCTTGTCCAGATTACCAGATTTCTTGTGGATGTAAGTGGTGTCACGTTCGGTAGTAGAACGGTTGACATTATCGAAGACAAGCCAGGAGGCATTGTCGCCCTCGAGAGTGAAGACCATCTTCAGGTTGTCGCCCAGATTGTTGGTCGACAGCGAGTTGCCCAATGGTAAATCACCCTGATCCTTACCACCTGCCACGCGGCCGATGAGCTTGACACGCGTTTCGTCGTAGAAATAGATGTTGGCCACATCGACGCCAAACTCCACCTCTGTCTGATTGCCTCTATAGTAGTAGCCGTCCTTGTAGAAGTCGTGATTGTCCATCACGGCCTGGATGGTGTGCTGACCAGGCAATACGCGGAAAGAGAACTTGCCCTCGAAGTCGCTCTCCACTGCTCCATTGCCCGAGCGCACCTCATGTTGGTCTACTAGGAAGCGGGCACCATGCACTGGGATGCTGGTACCATGATACATCACCAAACCCGAGAACTTCACACCGTTAATCACGGTGAAGACACAGTTCGTCTCGTAATTCGATTTGGAGTCGAATGTAACGGGGATGCCGCCCTTGCAGTCTTCTGACAAGTCGTCGGTAGAAATACCCGAGAGTGTCAATTGATACTCGCCTTTCTGATACCCCCAATATTCCAGACCCTCGATGCAGAAGAAACCGCTCTCGTCAGTAATGCATTTGCCACCTTTGCCGGGATTGGCACCGCTGCCATATTGCGAAGCGGTAACAGTAACATCACGTATGCCCGTGCCGTCAGCGAAGCGCACATAGCCCTCCACCTTGCCTGTCTTCACACAGTGGCCTTCTACCTCATTGGTAAAGGTAACTTTCTTGCCCTCGCAGTCATTGTTGGAGCTGACCTTATAAAGATAGTCGAACACGGGAGATACGGTGTTGTCTTCATACTCCATGTCTGTCACCTGTGTGGCAATACATTCCCACTTGCTACCTGATTCTGTGGTGCGCCGCCAAACCTCAAAGTAGTCGATGGCACCTTCTTCGGCATCCCACCACAGGTACACCGAGCTTTGTAAAGTCTGTGTCCTCAGCGAGTTCTGTATCACTTTGCCAGAGTTTTCATAGTAATAGTTCTTAACTGTTGGAATGTAAAGGGAACTTCCCCTGAGAGGAATGTTGAAGTTGCAAATTCTCATGACCGGTGTTCCTAGCATCCCAGTAGTGTGTGCCTCCCAGCACCAGTTGGAGGGGATGGAAGTGGAAGCCAGTCCTTGAACGAGGCCCAGGGTGTCTTCTTTGTTGAAGATACAATCCTGAACGATGCCCCAAAGCGGATCGTTATTATAGTTCCGGATGAAGGTGGCCGAGCCGGTCTTATTGGTTTTATAAATGTCGGAAGGATTGAAATAGCAGTTGCTCATCATGACAAAGCTATTGCCCCCACGATAGCCCACAAAGCCGCCCCAGTGAGTGGTCTTGTAGACGGTCTCGCCATTCACGTTCTTGGTATCCGACGCCAAGCTTCCTGCAAAGAGGGAGTTATTGATATACAGGTTGGACTGTCCGTTTGCAAGTCCCACCAATCCACCATGCGAGCCATCGCCATCCACACTGGAGACAATATCGACATGGGCGATGGAGTTTTCGATGAACGCCGTGCCACTTGACAGATGTCCGACAAGGCCACCAGCAAACTTGCGAGGTGTTTTGATAGTACCTCTTGTGATGATGTTGGTGATGACAGCCCCATCGCCAATATTGCGGAAGAGGCCAGCTACGTCGGAGTTCATGCTGTAGTCCACCCAGACCACGTGGCCGTTGCCGTTGAAGTTGCCCTTGTAGGGGCGTGACTCTTCAGCAGCTATGGTATTGTTTTTGGCGTCTATGTCGGCGCGGAGAATGGCATTCAGGCTCGTCTCGCCATTTAAGACACGATTCATGAAATCTACAAAATCATCTCGCTTTTCGATGATGACAAAAATGTTGCCAGTGGGATGGCTGATAGGCGACTCTTTAGGGTCGACGACGAGCTTCAGCGTATAGTTTACGCAGGAGTGGTTAAGCGTTAGCTCTACTCTTTTGGCCTTGATCTCCTCAAGGGTGAGTATACGGGCCAGACTATCCACCCGGTAGCCTTCCGCATTCTTCATCTCTATTTCCACTCGCATCTCTGCACGACTGTCCCAGACATATGTCCTGCTCGTCAGGTTCCCCTCCATATTGTATTCCCACGTCGCCTCAACTTTCTTTTCCTCTTCGTCAATCCACTGTGACTTTGTCTGATAAGGTTTCATGAGGGTAAACGTGGCCAAGGTGGGCTGCACGTAGTTCATCGTAGGGTTGCGCTCTATTCCCCAAAGCTCGTTGGCGATGGTTCGGAATACGCGGTAGCGCACCAGTGGCACACCTATCGTCGCGTCGATTTGCTCTGCCTGTAGTGAGGCTACCAGTGTGGAGTCGATGAAGGAGTAGTCTAGGCTGTCTGCCTCGTATATGATGGAACCGACGTCCGTGAAATCTTCAAGACGACCCGTCAGCGAGCGTTGTATCTGGAAAACATCACCGTTAAGAAGGTCTTCGCAATCTTTGTCGCTCACCTTCCACTCCAGCTTCATACGGCCTCCATCTATCATGTTGGCAATGAGGAGACGCGGATTATGCACCATAGGTACCTTGCCCAGATACTTCGTCATGTTGCCTGTGACAACCGATGGCCAATTGCGGTTGGGTAGGTCGCTCTTCGGCACAGTGGCCGATACCACGTTGACCGTCACCATCACGCTGTCGTGGGCTTCACAGGCAGGGAGGCGAAGGAAGTCCGCATAGGTATTCTTCTCTAACTGTTGACGAGGAAGGGTCTTCCACTGCCCGTCGCTATCCCTGTACTTTGTCTCTACCCAGTTCATCACATGGTCGCTGGACACAGGGATACGCAGCACGCCGGCTTCATTGGCCTCCGTGCTTGGGATAGCATCATAAGTGTCAAACGTGATGTCGTCGAAATCCATTGTGCCGATGTCCTTTATATAGGATTCCGTCGAACCGCCATCCCTCCATAGCGTGGCCTCTACATAGAACGTGAACGACTTGCCTGCAAAGCTGACAGGATAGTACCAGTCTAACTCAGCATAACCGTCTCCTTTGCCGTTGCGTGTGTGATGGCGTTCCTGTTCGGAGTCATCTGAAATCCAGCAGAGAGGTGTCCACTCGCTGTCATTGGTCAGAAACAGCAGTGCTGTATCATCTGTCAGCAGATTCCGGAAAGATGATATGACATACCCACTATTTTTACTATTGGATTCACCAACATAAAACACCGGTGTCTTGTTGCCCTCAGCATCGCGCAAGCCGTAAGTGGCTGTGTGCAAGGTGCGATACGGGCTTTCGTTAGTAGTCATTAGTTTCAGGTGAGTACACCCTGGCCCCTTAGCATACCAGGTAAAGGCCTGACTGGGGGTATCAAACTTGCCGTCAGCAGCCCGTGTCTCTTGGAGCTTGGCCCCAAACATGATGAACAGTAACATTATTGCTGTCCATGGTTTCATTGTCAGAAATCGTATCATATCCACTTAGATTAGTAATTCAATAAAATAATATGGCTGCAAATGTAATAAAAAAAATGGAAAAAACAAAAAAAAATAGTTTTTTTTTTTAGCGCAACATTAAGCAATAAGTTGTTGTCATCGGTTTTAAATGCGGTCTAAAAAGAATTTAGAAGCCTCCTAAAAACTTTTTGGAGGCTCCTAAATCTATTTTGGTGCGTTCTAAATCTATTTTGAAAGGCTCTCTTTGAGATGAGTGTGATTCAGAGGGCGACGCCCTCGAGCTTCTGCTCTTGTTTGCGGTAACCGCTGGAGGTGAAGATGGCGACGAGGCGCTGCTGCTCGTCAGTAACGCGTACCTCGGCAAAAGGCATGCGATGATGATTGACTAGTTCTCGTGCCTCAGCATAGACGGTGGCGCCGAGAGGTACGGAACGGAAGAAGCTGATGTTCGAACTGGTGCTGACGGTAAGTACCAGATGGCTGTTTACTGCAGCGGCAAAGGCTAGGTCGGCCAGCGTGAAGATGGCACCTCCCTGACAGAAGTTTCCACCATTCAGATGGTGCTCCTCAACGGTCATCTTGGCGCGTGCATAGCCCTCGCGAATCTCTAAAAGTTCGCAACCTGCCAAGACTGCGAAGCGGTCGCCTTTGAAAAATTCTTTTAAAGTCATAAAGCCAATTTCTAACTCCTAACTCATTTCAGGTAGTCCTCAAAGTATTGGGTGATGCGCTCGTGCAGATGCACGCTGGAATGACCCGCCATATTGTGACCTTCGCCAGGATAAACGAAGAAGTCGGGCTGTGTGCCGGCCTCGACGCAGGCTTTCAGGAAGGAGAGGGCATGTTGGGGCACGACGGTGGGGTCGTTGTAGCCGATGATGATCTGCAGCTTGCCCTTCAGGTTCTTGGCCTTCGAGATGAGGCTGGTCTTAGCGTAGCCCTCAGGATTCTTCTGAGGTGTGTCCATGTAGCGCTCGCCGTACATCACCTCGTACCAGTGCCAGTCGATGACGGGACCTCCTGCCACGCCAACCTTGAAGACGTCGGGGTAGTTGGTCATCAGCGAGATGGTCATGAAGCCACCATAGCTCCAGCCGTGCACGCCGAGGCGGTTCATATCAACATAGGGCAGGGTACACAGGAAATCAACGCCCTTCATCTGGTCTTGCATCTCTACCTGTCCTAACTGGCGGAAGGTGGCCTGCTCGAAGTCACGACCACGGAACTCGCTGCCCCTGTTGTCGAGGATGAAGACGATATAGCCCTTCTGCGCTATGTAGGTTTCCCACGAGCGTGATGCCCAGTGCCACGATGCCTCTACGTTATGGGCATGCGGACCGCCATAGACATAGACAACGGTGGGATATTTCTTCGCAGGGTCGAAGTCGTGGGGCTTTACCATACGCCAGTAGAGGTCAGTCACGCCGTCGGCAGCCTTGATGGTGCCACTCAGGTAGTCCGGCTGCTGGTAGTCGGCCCAGGGATCAGGGGCTTCCAAAAGCTGGGTGGTTTTAGGCTTCTTGGCAATGGTTGTGACGTCGATGTTGTTGGGCGTGGTGGGATTCTGCCACTTGTCATAGAGCAGGGCACCCGAGGAGGAAAGCACGCCACGATGCACGCCCTCGCCATTGTCGAGCGGGGTGCGCTTGCCCGTCTGCACATCTACGGCGTAGAGGTTACGCTGCAGGGGATGCTTCTCGTTCGAGGCGATGATGATGCTCTTCTGCTTCTCGTTGAAGCCTAGCACTTCCTTCACCACCCAGGGACCGCTGGTGAGCTGCTTCACTTGCTCGCCCTTTATATTATATAGGTATAGGTGGTTGTAACCGTCGCGCTGACTCTGTATGATAAAGAGACTGCTGTCCCAAGGCAGGAACCGGATGGGGTGGAGGGGTTCCACGTATTTCTCGGAAGTTTCGCGATAGAGCTCAGCCAGTCGCTCGCCCGTTGCGGCGTCATAGCTGACGAGCCGGCAGTCGTTCTGGTCACGGTTCAGCTCCTGGATGAAGACCAGTTTCGAGTCGGGACTCCAGCTGATGTTGGTGAAATAGACAGCCTCCTCCTGCCCCTCCCTGCTGGGCGAGGTCTGCAGATAGACGGTCTTCTGCGTGCGTAGGTCATAGACTCCGACGGTGACGTCGTGTGTCTTGCCACCTGCCATCGGGTATTTGTCGGGCTGCATCTCGGCCATGCGCGAGTCCTCGCCTCCTGCTCTTGGAAGGGAAGGAATCTCCACCTGGGGATAGTCGGTCACCATGCTCTGGTCCATACGGTAGAAAGCCAGTCGCTGGCCGTCGGGGCTCCAGAAGGTACCTTTCGTAATGCCGAACTCATCGCGGTGTACGCTCTGACCATAGACAATCTCGCGTGAGCCGTCGGTGGAGAGCTGGTGATTCTGGCCCTCACCATCGACCACGAAGAGCTGGTTGTCCTCGACGTAGGCCGTGGCTTTCGATGCGCTGCTCCAGTCGTTGGCCTGCTGGCCGGAGATGCTGTCCTGCCACACCACCTGCTTTGCCTTGAAATCGACGAGCAGCATGGCACGACGGTTGCCTACCAGCGCCAGAGGCTTGTCGGGGTAGGGGAAGGTGACGTTCTGCAGATGGCGCACCTGACGGATGTCGCCGTCGCTCTCTGCCCATTGGTTCATCTCGTCGAGGGTGAAGAGCAAGGTTTTCTCTCCCGTCTTTGCATCGATGAGGTTACACTCCTCCACGTCGGTCTGCACCAGTTGGTCGCCCCACCAGGTGAGGAACATGTTCTTGGGGCGCAGGCTGTGGTAGTTGCGTCCGCCGAAGTTCAGATCCTCGAGTGTAAATAGCTTGTCTTGTGCCATCATGGGGAGGGCGAGCAGTAACAATAGTAGATATTTAATCTTCATCTTGGTTGAATCGTTTGTTGTTGCGTTTGCCTCCGCTACGGTCGTAGTGCTCGTGGCCGCCACGGTTCTGGCTGTCGTTGTATTTGTCTGTCCTTTTGGGTTTTCCGAACCTTCCTGACTTTCCGGCATCTTTCTCGAAGCGGGGTTTCCGTTCTCCTCTTTCCTTACTCCTCCCTCCTTTCTCCTTCCTTCTCTCTCCTCTATCGTCTTTCAGAAGTTCGTGACGATGGAAAGTGAACGAGCGGATGTCGGCCTCTTCGTTCTCCTCCTGTTCGGTGATGCGCTGCTTGAACTCACGCTCCTTCTTGAAGCGGTGGGTCTGTGCCATCTGGCGTTTCTCCTCGTCGGTCTTCACCGTGCCCCCTTCGCTACGGAACACCTTCATCTTGCCGTCGAACATCTGGTAACGGCGAAGCTCGCACTCCAGACTTCCGTTGTAGAGTGGAATCTTGATGCTGGGCTTCAGGCCAATCTGCTCGAAGCACTCCTCACGGTAGGAGAGAATCCAGGCATCGTTGCCCATGAACTGATGCTTCAGTCGCTCGCCTATCATGCGGTAGGTATCCAGAAGGTTAGGGGTGGAGATGCGCTCCCCATAGGGCGGGTTGGTGACGATGATGGCTTTCTCCTTGGGCTGGGTGAAGTCCTTGAAGTCCTGTTGCTCAATGGTGATGCAGTCGCTCAGTCCTGCTGCCTTCACGTTGTTGCGTGCCGTGTTCACAGCCTTGAAATCCACGTCGTAGCCGTAGATGTGATGATGATACTCGCGTTCTTGCGAGTCGTCGTTGTATATCTCGTCGAAGAGGTCGGCATCGAAGTCTGGCCATTTCTCGAAGGCATATTCCTTGCGAAACAGTCCTGGTGCCATATTGCGTGCAATCAATGCTGCCTCAATTAAGAACGTTCCCGAGCCGCACATGGGGTCGATGAAGTCCGTGTCGCCCTGCCAGCCCGTCATCATGATGATGCCTGCCGCCAGCACCTCGTTTAGAGGTGCTTCCACGCTCTCCTGACGATAGCCGCGACGGTGCAGGCTCTCGCCGCTACTGTCCAGGCACAGCGTGCAGTCGTCTTCGGCAATATGGATATGCAGTCGCAGGTCGGGATTGGCCACCGAGATGCTCGGCCGCTTGCCTGTTCGCTCACGCAGCTGATCTACGATGGCATCCTTCACCTTGTAGCTCACGAACTTCGAGTGACGGAAATCCTCGGAGAACACGACCGAATCCACGGCAAACGTTTTGTCGTCGCCCAGATACTCGCTCCAGTCAATCTTCTTGATTTCCTCATAGACCTCGTCGGCGCTATGAGCTTTGAAATGGGAGATAGGCTTCAGGATTTTAATGGCCGTATGCAACTGGAAGTTGGCACGATACATCAGTTCCTTGTTGCCAGTAAACGACACCATGCGTCGCCCTATCTGTACATCGTTGGCCCCCAGTTGAGTCAGCTCTTTTGCCAGGACGGGCTCCAGTCCCATGAATGTTTTGGCAATGAGCTCAAAGTTTTCATTCATTTTTCAAAGAAATAGCTATTTTCGACTGCAAAGGTAGTGCAAAATTTCGATTTAGCGAAAAGAATACAAATAATTTGCATTCTTGAGCATGAGAAAATTATCTAAATGGCGGGAATATCAAAATAAAATGGCAAAAAAGGTTCGTCATTAAAAAAATAATTCGTAATTTTGCACAGAAATGTTACGGCTACTATCCATCATCGGCAGGTCAAGCTTCACAGACATCTTGTTCTGGGGAGTGATGGTCATATTGTTCTTCTTGTTTCTCTGGTTTATCTTCCGCCAACGCAAGGTGGGGAAGAAGCTCAAGTATGAGCTTGAGCAGCTCGACCGTATCAAGGGAAACAATATCGAGTCCGATTTCGTGCTGAAGGCCATGAAGCTCACCACCTGGCACCTCGACCCGAAGACCATGAAGCTGACCTTCGATGCCGACTTCCGTGAGAAGGGTACCTGGTTGGCACCACATGTTGATGGAGATTCTATCATTGAGCTGGGACAGCAGATTCATCCTGGGGATGCCCCGTTCGTGGATAAGGCGCTACGCGACATCTGCGAGGGGCGCACCGAAGACTATCACATGGAGTACCGTGTGCTCATTCCCCATTCCGACAATTACTATTGGGAAGAGAGCTACGCCACCATCGTTGAGCGCGACGTGGAGGGCAAGCCCACCAGCATCGTGGGAACCTCCAAGCGCATCGACGACCGCAAGCAGATGGAACAGGCGCTCATCGAGTCCCGTAACCGCGCTGAGGAGAGCGACCGCATGAAGTCGGCCTTCATTGCCAACATGAGCCACGAAATCCGCACCCCCCTCAACGCCATCGTGGGCTTCACCAGCGTGTTGCCCGATGTAGAGGACGGGGAAGAGCGCAAAGCCCTGCTCGACCTTGTCCACGAGAACACGCAGAAGCTGCTGCGCATCATAGATGATGTGGTGAATATCTCGAAGATAGAGTCAGGACAGGAACAGACGCAACTCACCAGCTTCGACCTGAACCAGCTGCTCTCCGAGCATGCCGACCGCTTGCGTCAGGAGCTGAAGCCCGGCGTGGGGCTGCTCACTGCCTTTGCCGGCGACAGAGAGCCGATGATGATCACCACCGACTACGGCCGTCTCTCTGAGATCGTCAGGCACCTCCTGTCGAATGCCGTGAAGTTTACCTCGCAAGGCAGCATCACCATTGGTTATGACGCCCCTGTCGATGGACGCATCCACATCTGGGTGAAGGACACTGGCAAAGGCATTGCAGCTGAACATCAGGAACGCATCTTCGAGCGTTTCTACAAGGTCGATGAGTTCGTTCCGGGAGCAGGCCTGGGGCTGAGCCTGTGCCGTACGATGGCCTATAGTCTTGGTGGCAGCGTTACCGTGGATTCACAACTGGGGGCAGGCTCCACGTTCATGCTTGAGATCCCCATCCAGTAACGGGAGGGGGGAGTCCCGTTCAGCGCGACAGAACTTTTTTTAGTTTTAACAATTTTGCAGTCTGTTTTTTGTATTAATCTTTTAATTCTTCTAAATTTGTGTTAAACGGCTTGCTGCCTCCTTTCTTAAACGAGCGACCCGCTGTTTTCATCGAGGAGCGCGCTAATTTCGATGAGCGGCGTGCTTTATTTCAGTGAGCAGGCATCTGCCTAACACAATACAAAAGTACGCATAAATATTTATTTATGCAATAGGTGCGCATAACTATTCACCATCTATTAACGTTTTTTAAGAGGAGGGAGAAATTCACGATATTCACGATATTCACGATATTCACGATATTTTGGGGTCTATGTCCTATAGGCGCTATAAATATAGTATATATTTATAGAAGTATTATTTATAAAAATTATGATATATCATAAACAAGGGTATGAATATCGTGAATATCGTGAATATCGTGAATATCGTTTTGTCTCGGCATAAAAAATAAATGAATTTATTTTGTTCTGCTCTCATTTTTCCGTATCTTTGCAGGCGATTATCACGCCGTGAGGCGTTGAAGTTCATTCTAAGAAGCAGCTTTTAGTTGCTTTTTTTCATAGATGTGTATTAGTCCCTCTGCCTGCGAAGATAGAGGGAGTGAAAAAGAACTCGATATGGGAGACTTGGGCTAAAGAAAGTGGGATTGGGGACAGAACACTGGCAAAAGTCAGTCCCAAGCTGTGGCAGAGAGGCATCAAGACTGATGCAGGCAGGGGGCATGTGAATATATTTGTAGATGTGTTTTTTCGCATAAAAAACAGTCATTTTAAGTTCCACTATTCGATGCATCGATTAGTGTTAAAAATAATGAATTACCCTAAGAATTGCGCGGAAGACACTTGTATATTTCAACGTTTTTTTGTATCTTTGCAATGTAGTTCAGAGGAACATACACAGCGTGTATTAGCGGTGCCTCGGGGCATGGAAAACGGGCTCTTTCTCTGCTCCCGGCCGGCACGATACTTATCTTATGCAGTCAGATGCAACGCACCACGCGGAACGTCTTAGCGCGCAAACGTTTTAGCATGGTGCAGACACGCAGGGATTAACCTTTGGAGTGGTACGACGCAGGGGGGGGACATTCTATGACTCCGCAAAAATGAGGACTCATCGGTTCCTTTGGCTTAATATGGATTGGATTTTGGCCAGATCCTCCGGATAGGTGAGCTTGTCGTAGTAGGGGGCATCGAAGTCCAGATAGACCTGCGAGGTGGGGGGCAGCTGCTGGATGGATTCCGTCAGGGGCGAGTCGGCCTTGAAATGCTCGTCAATCAAGCTGAAGCGGAAGCCCTCGGGCGTCGATAGCGTGTAATACTCCTCACGGTTCACTATCCACTGCCCGTAGCGTCCGAGGCTGTCGGTAATCTTCCTTGCGTTTGCCACTGCGTCATAGTCGTCGAGTAGCTTGAAGAACCGGTCTATCACATGGCTCTCTACGGCTGGTCTTACGGCATCCACCACCACCAGCTTCTCGCAGTCGCTGTGACGGCGTATATAGTCAAGGCCGTTGCGCTTCGTTATGTTCAGCTCTGCGCCGCTTGCCACCACGTCCACTCCATACCTTGCTCTCAGCTCGTCGTGATAGTTGGGGTGGGCCACCACGATGATGCCGTCGGCCATTGTGCTCCCCTTGCAGGCCTCTATCACATAGCTGATGACCTGCCTTCCTCCTATCTCCACATACTGCTTGGGCATGTTGCTGCCAAACCGCTGGCCTACACCCCCTGCCGTAATCATGATAATGTTTCTGTCCGTTGCTTTCATGTCCGTTTTTACCTATCCGTGCTGTTTAAACAGCGCAAAGTTACGAATTTTTTTCGTGACAAACAAGGGAATATCATAGAAAATGCTTACCTTTGCACCCGATTAGCTCTGAATAGGAGTGAAATGAGCAATGTTCATACTGAAAAATGGATAAATCGTTCAAACAGCTATTGCATGAGTCGTTCAAGAGCAACGACACGGAAGAGACGCTCGACGTCTATTTCACCCGTCCCATCGGCCTGATGTTCGCACTGATGTGGATCAAAATCGGCGTTACGCCTAACTTCGTGACCATCCTCAGCATGTTCCTCGGCGCAGGGGCAGGCTTCTGCTTCTACCACACGGAGCTGTGGTGGAACGTGGGTGGCGTGGTGCTGCTGATGCTGGCCAATTTCTGCGACTCGACCGACGGCCAGATGGCGCGCCTGACAAACCATAAGACAGCCATCGGGCGCATGCTCGACGGACTGGCCAGCGACGTGTGGTTCTTCTTCTGCTACCTGGGCATAGCTCTGCGTCTGTGGAACCAGCCGCTGCCCTTCCAGTCGGAATATAACTGGACGTTCTGGGGTTTCATCCTCTGTGGCTTCGCAGGTTTCTACTGGCATGCACGCCAGTGCCAGCTGGCCGACTACTACCGTCAGATTCACCTCTACTTCATCAAGGGCGAGGAGGGCAGCGAGCTGAACAGCACAGAGCAGGAGCAGCAGTTGCTCGACAGCATTCCCAAGCGCAAGTGGGGCCCCTTCACCGTGGGCGAGGGCGACCAGTTCTGGGAGTATCTGTTCCATCACTTCTACATCGGCTGGTGCCGTAAGCAGGAGAAGAACACCCCTGAGTTCCAGAAGTTCTTCAAGCAGGTGAAGGCGAAATATCCCAGCGCTGCCGACATGCCCGAGGACTTCCGTCAGGCGTTCCGACAGAAGAGCCTGCCACTGATGTGGATGACGAACACGCTGACCCACAACACGCGTGCCTTCGTGATGTTCATCAGCTGCTTGGTGAACGAGCCATGGATTTATCCCCTGTTTGAGATCACAGTGCTGGCAGCCCTCTACTATTATATGCACTATAGGCACGAGAAAATGTGCAAGGAGATGACGGTATGAAGAGAAACCTTATAGCGTTTAGCCTTTGGCTTATAGCGTTTAGCCTTTGGCCCTTGACAGCAGCTGCGCAGACCATCACGGGCCATGTGCTCGATGCCGTGACGGGCGACAGCGTGCCGATGGCGAGCTGCATCTATCGTGGGCACGGGGTGGCTGTGGCATCGAAGATTGACGGCTACTTCGACATTGAGCGCCACGACGGATGGCCGCTCACGTTCAGTGCCGTGGGCTATCTGCCACAGACCATTATCGTTGACAATCATACGCCCCACTACCTGCGCATCAAGCTCAGACCCGACTCGAAGGTGCTGGGCGAGGTGGTCATCAAGAGCAAGCGCAGTCGCTACAGCCGAAAGAACAACCCTGCCGTGGAGCTGATGAAGAAGGTGGTGGCTGCCAAGAAGCGCACCGACCTGAGCAACCACGACTTTTACCAGTATAACAAGTACCAGAAGCTGACGCTGGCGCTGAACGACATCACCTCGGCCTTCCTCGACAGTACAAAGTATGGCAAGAAACAGTGGCTGGTCAATCAGGTGGAGTCCTGCCCCTACAACCAGAAGCTCATCCTGCCCATCAGCGTAGATGAGACGGTGTCGCAGAAGATATACCGTAAGTCACCCCACGACGAGAAGACCATCATCAAGGGTATGAACAACAGCGGCATCAATGAGCTCATACAGACGGGCGACATCCTGAACACGATGATGAAGGAGATTTTTACTGACATCAATATCTACGACGACCAGATACGCCTGCTGCAGTATCCCTTCACATCGCCCATCGGCGACGATGCCATAGGCTTCTACCGATTCTACATCGAGGACACGGTCTATGTGGATCGCGACCTCTGCTTCCACCTGTCGTTCCTGCCCAATAACCAGCAGGACTTTGGCTTCCGTGGACAGCTCTACATCCTGGCCGACAGCAGCTATCAGGTGAAGCGCTGCGAGATGACCATCCCCAAGCGATCGGACGTGAACTTCGTGGAGAACATGAAGGTGACACAGGAGTTTACCAAGCTCTCCAACGGCGAGTGGGTGCTCTCGGTGGATGACATGTTCACCGAACTGAAGGTGGCATCGTTCCTCCAGCAGTTTGCCGTGATACGCAACACACGCCTCACGGACTATGCCTTCGACGAGCTGCCCAAGCAGCTGTTCAAGGGCAAGAAGAAGGAGGTGAAGGATGTGAACGCCATGATGCAGAACGACGAGTTCTGGGCGCAGTACCGACAGGTGGAGCTGACGAAGGGCGAGAGCTCGATGGATGCTTTCGTCCACGGGCTGGAGCAAATCAAAGGCTGGAACTACATCGTCTTCGTGGCCAAGGCCTTCATCGAGAACTTCGTGGAGACGGGTACACGGCAGACTCCCTCGAAGGTGGATATCGGTCCTATCAACACCATGATTACCAACAACTTCGTCGATGGCTACCGCTTCCGTATCTCTGCACAGACCACAGCCAACCTCGACTCGAACTTCTTTGCGGCAGGCTATATCGCTCACGGCATGGACTCGAAGAAGACCTACTACAAGGGCGACCTCATCTGGTCGTTCAACAAGAAGGAATACCTGCCCCGAGAGTTCCCCAAGCGTACGCTGACGCTCAGTTCGACCTACGACGTGATGAGCCCTTCGGACAAGTTCATGCACACCGACAAGGATAACGTCTTCACGGCGTTCAAGTGGGCTAAGATTGACAAGATGATGTTCTACAGCCGTCAGTCGCTTACCTTCGAGCGCGAGGAGGACTGGGGCTTCCGCACCACGCTGGCCCTCAAGCACGAGGAGAACGAGGGAGCAGGCGAACTGTTCTTCGTACCTCTGAGCGAGAGCCCAGACAAGAATACATGGTCAAACTGGAGCCATCAGGACGTAGCATCTCCCACACCCTCTAAGAAACTGCGCACCACTGAGTTGCGAGGCGAGATACGCTTTGCCCCTGGCGAAACCTTCATCAACACGAAGCAAAGACGCATGCCCGTCAATCTCGACGCCCCCGTCATCACCCTCAGCCACACCATGGGACTCAAAGACTTCCTCGGTGGCGACTACAAGTACAACTACTCCGAGGCTACCATCTACAAGCGCTTCTGGCTAAAGTCATGGGGCAAGATGGACTTCCAGGCCAAGGGCGGCATCCAGTGGAACAAGGTGCCCTTCCCACTGCTCATCATGCCCGAGACCAATCTGAGCTATATCATGCAGGACTACACCTTCACAGCCATCAACGACATGGAGTTCCTCAGCGATCGCTACGCCTCGGCCATGCTGCTCTGGGACATGAACGGCAAGCTGTTCAACCGCATACCCCTGCTGCGCAAGCTGAAGTGGCGCGAGTGGTTCACCGTGAAATGCCTGTGGGGCGACCTCACCGACAAGAACAATCCCATGCTGGCGCAGAACACCGGCGACCCCACGCTGATGTATTTCCCCGAGGGAGCCTACATCCTCGACCGTAAGGAGCCCTACTGGGAGGTGTCGGCAGGCATCCACAACATCTTCAAGATTATCCACGTGGAGTATGTGCGCCGTCTGAACTACAACCACTTGCCTACGGCTCACAAGCATGGCGTCCGCTTCATGATACGTATGACCTTCTAACCCCTAACTCATCCCCTTAGGGGGAAGGCTGGGAGGGGGCTCCAATTCTTAATAAAAATGACTACACGACGACTAACTCTCCTGACGGCAGCCCTGCTGCTCTCCCTGCTCACGATACAGGCTCGCGAGCGTACCAGTTTTGACAGAGAATGGCGTTTCATCCTTGCTGACTCTGCCCAGTATGCCAACTCCGATTACAACGACCGTCATTGGCGCAAGCTCGACGTGCCCCACGACTGGGCCATCGAGGGCGACTTCTCAGCTGGCAATCCCAGCGGAGCCAGTGGTGGTGCGCTGCCTGGCGGGGTGGGGTGGTATCGCAAGAACCTCTGGCTGAATTTTGAGGTGCAGGAAGGGAAAAGCATCTACCTCGAGTTCGATGGTGTGTATATGAACTCCACCGTCTATGTCAATGGCAAGAAAGTGGGCAATCGTCCCTACGGCTACAGCTCGTTCGAGTACGACATTACACCTTACGTGGTGCGAGGCAAGAACGTGGTCGCCGTGCGTGTGGATAACAGCGACCAGCCCAACTCGCGCTGGTATTCGGGCTGTGGCATCTATCGCCACGTGTGGCTCACGAAGACCCATCCCGTGCATGTGAAGCACTGGGGCGTGAATGTGCAGACCGAGATGAAGATGTATCAGGGCGAGGCGATGATCGAGGTAGAGTTAGAAAACCCCACAGGCCAGAAGGCACAGGTGGAGAATGCGCTGATTGACCGTGAGGGACGTGTGGTAGGCCGTTCAAAGGGTCTCAGGTCGAAGATGACCGTTCGCCGTCCCTGCAGCTGGTCGATAGCCAATCCCTATGTCTATACCCTCCGTACCGATGTGAAGGTGGGTGGCAAGGTGGTCGATAGCTACGAGACCACCACGGGCTTCCGTCGCTTCCGCTTTGACCCCGAGACGGGCTTCTCGCTCAACGGCGAGAACATCAAGATCAACGGTGTCTGCGAGCATCACGACTTCGGCTGCCTCGGCGCTGCCCTCTACGAAGATGCCCTCCACCGTAAGCTCACCAAGTTGAAGGCGATGGGCGTCAATGCCATCCGTTCCAGCCATAATCCTCCTGCTCCTGAGCTGTTGGCCATGTGCGACACCATGGGCTTCATCGTCATGGATGAGAGCTTCGACATGTGGCGCCGTCGCAAGACACAGAACGACTATGCCCGTTTCTTCGACCAGTGGCACGAGCGCGACCTTGCCGACCTCATCCGTCGCGACCGCAACCATCCCTGCATCCTCATGTGGTCCATAGGCAACGAAGTGCTGGAGCAGTGGAGCGATGCCCAGGCCGACACGCTGACGCTGGAGCAGGCCAACCTCATCCTCAATGCCGGCCACGATGCCTCGATGCTGGCCAAGGACGGCGAGCTCTCCGTGCAGAGCCTCATGACACAGCACCTTGCCGAGATCGTACGTCGCTACGACACCTCGCGCCCCATCACAGCAGGATGCCAGGAGCCCTCGCCCAACAACCACCTGTTCAAGAGTGGTGCCCTTGACATCATCGCCTTCAACTATCATCCCCAGTGGGCGAAGGACGTGCCGAAGAACTTCCCGGGTAAGCCCTTCCTCTTCAGCGAGAGCGTCAGCGCCCTGCAGACCCGTGGCTACTACATGATGCCCAGCGACTCCGTCTATAACGCTCCCGTGCAGTGGTGGATACCCTATACAGACCCCTCGTTCATGTGCTCGGCCTACGACAACATGAAGGCATCGTGGGGCAACAGGCACGAGGAGATGTGGGATGCCGTCAAGCGCACGCCCCATTGTGGAGGACAGTTCATCTGGACAGGCTTCGACTACATCGGCGAGCCCACGCCCTACGGCTTCCCAGCCCGTAGCTCCTACTTCGGCATCATCGACCTGGCAGGCTTCCCCAAGGACGTATATTATATGTACCAGAGCGAGTGGACCAGCGACAAGCCCGTGCTCCACCTCTTCCCCCACTGGAACTGGATGCCCGGCCAGACCATCGACCTCTGGTGCTACTACAACCAGGCCGACGAGGTAGAGCTCTTCGTCAATGGAAAGAGCATGGGAGTGCATAGGAAAAAGAGTAATGAGAAACTGGATACGGATTACCATGTGGGCTGGCGCGTGACGTTCGAGCCAGGAGAAATCAAGGCCGTCAGCCGCAAGAACGGGCAGACCGTTGCTGAGCAGACCATCCGCACGGCAGGCGCTCCCCACCACATCCGACTCTCCATCGACTATCAGGGCAGCCAGCTCACCTTCGTCAATGCCGAGGTGGTAGATAAGGACGGCAACCTCTGCCCCTGGGCCGAAGACCAGCTCTTCTTCACCACTGACGGCGATGCACATGTCATAGCCACCGACAATGGCTGTCAGACCTCTATGGAGCGCTTCACCTCGCCTCGTCGCAAGGCTTTCTTCGGCCGATGCATGGCCGTCGTCCGTGGACAGGGTACCGTGAAGGCACAGGCCTATAACCTTGGAAACACAGAAATTAATATTCAATAGACAGAATCATAAATGAAGGAGAATATGAAAGTAAAAACATTGTTTACGCTGCTGTTGCTATGGGCAATGGCAGTGGGGGCATGGGCAGAAAATCAGGGTACTTTGTATGTCCACCTGAAGGATGGCAGCAAGGTGCAGTTCCTGCTGCCAGTGCACAAGCCTGTGGTCAGTTGCGCCAATGGCTACCTGTCGGTTTCTTATCAAGAATATGGCAGAGAGGACTTTGTGGCATTTGAGCGCGACGAAGTAGAGAACCTGACGGTGGGAATGAGCGATGCCAATGCCGTTGAAGACGTGCAGAAAGAGGACGACCAGCGCATCGTGTTCGACCTGACCCGTACGGGCGTGGTGCGCGTAAGCGGACTTCTGCCTACTGACCGTCTGCAGGTGTTCAGCCTCGATGGAAAGCGTGTCGGTGCAGACATAAGTCGCCACGAGGGTGAGGCTGTCGTTGATCTGAGCCAGGCGCCACGTGGCATTTACTTGGTGAGTGTGTCCCAGCGTTTTACCTTTAAACTGATGAAGCCATGAAGAAACTGTTATGCGCTATTGCCGTAGTGGCACTATGTGTGCCCGCTGCAGCCCAGCAATATATTATTGTTGATGACGAATTGCCCATATTGGCTTCCGATGTGGATCAGATTACATACGAACAGGATAGCCAGTTTGAAGCTCATCTGCTGCCTAGCCTCCTGGCTGCCGACCCCAAGACAAAGCTTTTCAGTGATGCCCTGCAACTGACAGGACTGGATGAGACGCTGAGCAATTATATCTATGCCGACTATCAGGCTCCCTCTCGTTATTACTATTATAAGGCCCATGTCAGAAACGAAGTGGCAATTTACAATGCTCAACGCTTCAAGAACTTCACGATGTTTGTCGAGACCGACGATGCCTTAGCAGCTCATGGCATCATCACTCTCGACCAGTTGAAGGCCTATGCCAAGCAGGTCTATGACGAGGCATTTCCAGAAGATGCCAGTGTGACCGACCCCAAGGACCGTCGCAACTCGCTGAACCGTTTCGTGGCCTACCACATCCTGCCTCACGGCAGCACCTACTGGTTCCTGACGTTTTATGACGGTAAGATGACAGAAAAGTTCGTTGATACGGATATGACCGACATCAACACATGGTATGCCACGCTGATGCCCCACGCCTCGCTGAAGTGCAGCTATCCGATGGGTAACGAAAGGGGAATCTTCCTGAACCGTAGCGGACTGAAAGACGGCCCCGACAAGTATGGGAAGCAGGTGCGAGGAGCGAAGGTCGTGCCTGCTAACACCGACCCTGACGATCCGTTCACGCAGCAAGCATTCAATGGCTACTATTTCTACATCGACGACATCCTGACCTACGACACATCGACCCAAGAACAGTTGGGAGGTGAGCTCTGGCGCGTGGATTTCAAAACCCTTTCGCCCGACATCATGAACAATGCAGTGGAGCTGAGGGGCAATTATCTGGTGGATGATGATCTCTATAACGCCGATTTGAGTGGCAAGAACGGACGTAACTATACCTATAGTTGGGACTGCATGGAGAATATCACCGGTGAAGATATAAGGGTACAGTTAGTTGCTCGCAGGGCGCATGCCGAGTTTTGGTGTTGGCAAGGCGACGAGGTTGATCTGTTTGGCAACGGAGGTTCCGTCAACATCAAGCTACCCCCATTGCCTGCTGGTGAATGGGAAATTAGAATGGGAACCAATGCTCTAGAAACACGACCCAGCATGAGAGTCTATCTGAACGGACAGGTGACCATAGATTCACTCGGTATGACTCATAACTATTATGGTGCCGAGATACCTTTCAACGAGATATCCATAAAGAATGAAATCCTCGACTACATGGCTCAGCATTTCTTCCAGGTTACGCCACAAAACGGTGGATGGTTCTTGGTGACCGACCTCACGACTGGCGAACAGATATTGTTGCCTCAGGATCCATTTAACTTGTATGAGTCGACTGTGGCATCTGAAAGGCGATATAGAGGCTTTTTGGCGAGCGAGCAGGATATTTACTCATTCGTTGGTACGGATCCGGCAACAGGAGACAATCTTAACTGGAACGACCGTGCCGGCAATTATCGCGAACAGGCCAAGAACGATGTCCTCGCCATGTTACCCAAAGTAATGAAAGGTCCGCGTGAGTGTCTGTACTTCACGTCATCTGGTAATGCCCAGTCTTTCTATGATGATTATAGTGGTACTATTGTGAGGTATCCGTTAGGTCGGATTCAGACAGACGGAAAGAGCGACAACTACCTGAAGCTGGAGTATCTGCCAGTCCGCATAGGCTCCAACAACGAACTGATGCTCGACTATTTCGAATTTGTACCCAAGTCGCTTTGGGATCAAGAATAAAAGAAAAGGAGGAAACAAGATATGAAGACAAGAAATATCCTATTCGCAATAGCCCTCTTGGGTAATGTGACTTGCGCTTTGGCCCAGGACGTAACCATCCTCCACATGAAGGACGGCACCACCCGTCGCTACGTCAATGGCGTGAAAGGACTCACTACCATCCGTTTCTATGAGTTCTCCGATGCCGATGCCCCTGCCCCTAGCTTCACGACGACACACGGCAACGGTTATCAGGCAGAATGGAGCGTCAGCGAGGTGTGGCATATCGACGGGAAGTATGTCGTCGGCGTGAACTGGGAAGACGACGTGGCTGCCAACTTCCAGGCTCGTCACGGCCTGTGCTTCGGCACAAAACCCAACCTCACCATAGACAACTGCGACCAGAAGGCTTATGCTGCCGATTCGGAACTTCCCATCCACTCCATGCTGATTGGCGAGGAGGCTCCTACGAACGACGTACGCATCGATACACCATTAGAGCCTGGCAAGACCTACTATTATCGCACTTTCGCAGAAGGAAAAGCCGAAGCGGGAGGACTGGAGAAAACAGTCATGTTCTATGGCACAGAACGCAGCTTCCGCGTGCCTCACGTCATGGCCGACTTCGGGTATTTCCCCACTCCTCAGGGCACAGAGGCAGCAATGGCCGCTTTCGCTGCACATTTCCCTGCCGATGTCACTCCACCCACATGGGAGCAGATAGAGCCGCTGTGGAACCTGTGGCGTGCCAGCGACGAAGGTCAGCAGACCGACATCTCAGCATCTGTCACCACAGCGACCTTTGACGACGGTACGGGCTATCGCATCAACAGCATCCCCAACGAGTTCTATACATGGATCGTCAGTCGCGAGGTCGTCATTGACGCTTTGGACGGGATTGCCGAGCTGTCGCAAGCAACAGATGCCAATGGGGAAACGATAGACACATGGTCTCCGGAATTAATCAGCAACGTCGATGCATCATGGGGTGTGCCTGGCAACAGGTACGTGCGTTTCGTTCCTCTTCGTAATTCGATCAATCATCATGTCGTCTATCGCAGCAACGAGGTCGTGCCTGGAACACCTTATGAGGTCATAATCGTGTTTGCACCCGAGACGGTCGATCCAGAACCTTTACCTACAAAAGTGCGAGTGACTGCCAATGCTATTGGATCAACGAAAAGCGAGACGTTGATGAAAGCAACGGATATTCCTGCCGATGTGACAACCACCATGCAGGTGGCAGAGAAATATAGCGTTTCCTCGGCTGGTATTGACTTGAAGATTGATACCCGAGTCTCTTCGTCGTCAGCTTCGACTCAGTACAACCGCATCGTGCGCATAGCAGAAATCCGGCTCAAGCCTGTTCTGGAATAGATAACAGACAGTCAGGCGCGCCGCCGCGTTGTCGTGCCCTTGCATTTTCATTCCTTCTTGTCCTTCTTCGGGATGCGATTCGTGAGGCCGATGGCTCCTGTGGGGCAGACGAGGCGGCAGAGGTGGCAGCCTACGCACTTAGTGCCGACGATGCGGGGCTGGCGGCTATCGTAGTCGAAGGCAATGGCCTGATGACCACCGTCCTGACAGGAGATGTAGCAGCGCCCACAGCCGATGCAACGCTCACGGTCGATCTTTGGATAGACGATGGTTTCGCGGTCGAGGTCGGAGGGCTTCACGAAGCGGGGCAGTTGTTCGCCAATAAGGTCGTCGAGGTGCTCGATGCCACGCTCGGCCATATAGGTCTGCAGGCCGAGGATGAGGTCGTCGATGATGCGGTAGCCATACTGCATGACGGCTGTGCACACCTGCACGTTGCGACAGCCCAACTGCAGGAACTCGAGGGCGTCGCGCCAGGTCTCGATGCCGCCTATGCCGCTCAGCTCCACTGGTTTGCCATGGGAACCGTTGATGACGGGATCCATGGACATCTCGAGGATATAGCGCAGGGCGATGGGCTTCACGGCTCGTCCGGAGTAGCCGGAGAGGGTCTGCTTGCCGCTGACCTCGGCCTCGGGGCTCATGGTGACGCTCTTGATGGTGTTGATGGCTGAGATGGCATCGGCACCGGCAAAGTAGGCACCCATGGCAGGACGGGTGATCTGCGTGATGTTGGGCGTCATCTTCGGGATGACGGGAATCTTTACGCTGCGCTTCACGTAGGAGGTGTAGAAATTGACCAGCTCGGGATCCTGTCCGATGTCGCTGCCCATGCCGGCGAGGCGCATCTGGGGGCAGGAGAAGTTCAGCTCGACGGCATCGCAGCCTGCATCCTCGGCCATCTTGGCCAGCTCGATCCACTCTTCCTCGAACTGTCCCATGATAGAGGCGATGACAATCTTCGAGGGGTAGTTCTGTTTCAGGCGGCGCAAGATGTCGAAATCGACGTCGTAGGGGTTTTCTGACAGCTGCTCCATGTTGCGGAAGCCTGCAAACGTCGTACCGTCTTTCACGGCATCGAAGCGTGGTGACACCTCGTTGATGTCCTGCTTGCAGATGGTCTTGTAGAATACGCCTGCCCATCCGGCTTCGAAGGCCCGTGCCACCATGTCGTAGTTGGTGCAGACGGCAGAAGAGGCGAGGAAGAACGGGTTCTCGCAGGGGATGCCGCAGAAGGTGATTTCCAACCCACCTCGGACCTCTCCCTTGCAGGAGGGGCTGGGGACCAGTAGCTCGCGAATGCGGATGGGCTGATCGTAGTGTATGCAGGCCTGTTCAGCACGCTCGAGGTCGGCATCGGTGCAGTCGGCTGTCCAGCGCCAGACATTCTTCGCGTTGTCGAAACGGATAGCACGGATGGCGCGCGCCACGTCGCCTTTACCGCATGCCTTGGTGCAGGGAGCGTCTTCGCACAGCAGGCAGCGAGCAGCCTCTTCACGGATGTTAAGTCTTTGCTGTCTCATAGGGTCAATGGTATTTATAGTTTGTATGGTTTGTTACAGTTCCCACTCATCCTGCCAGCGGATGACGGGCTTGCCGTCCTCGAACTCGATGGGAAGCCAGATGTAACGGGCGTCGATGGGGTGCTGGGGACGCCAGATGTCGGCCATGAAGATATGTCTGACCTCTTGCCCCTCACTTTTTACTTCCAATATATAGGTGCTCTGGCCGTTGAAGGTCTTCTCTGCCAACGGTCCGCGACAGGGATTGGGATGTTGCGTCCAGGGGCCCCAGATGCTGGGTGCGGAGAACATGCGGGCCTCGTTGGGTGCCCAGCCGGTGCAGCCTGAGGTGATCATCCAGTAGGTGCCGTTGTGCTTGAAGATGGCTGGTGCCTCGTTCTGACCGCCAGGAGCTACTCGGGTGTAGCGACCTGTGTGGTGCAGGTAGTCGCCGGTGAGCTCGGCAATGTGGAGGGTGAAGTTCTCTTCGCTGGAGAAGATATGATAGGCCTTGCCGTCGTCATCAACGTAGAGGGTCATGTCGCGTGACATCTGGCCAGTGCCGTAGTCGCGCTTCAGGTATTCGTCGAAGTGCATGGGCGACCCTTCTACGGGCGTGGTGGCAGCATTGGCGCGCGATGAATAGAGGAAGCGGTAAGGACCTTCAGGACGGTCGGCAACGGCTACGCCATAGCGGGCGGCATTGTAGCCCTGACCTTTCAGTTCGAGGTGGAACCACATGCAGAACTTCTTCGTCGTGGGGTTATAGATGACTTTCGGGCGTTCGAGGATGCAGCCGCGCTCGATGTCGTGGCCACGCTCGTTGCTGACGCTGAGGGCTACGCCGCAGTTGCGCCAATTGACGAGGTCTTTCGAGGCGTAGCACATCACGCCGACGAGGGCGTCGCTGGTGCGCTCGCTCTTGTGCTCGCCGAACCAGTAGTAGGTGTCGCCATATTTCAGGATGCCTCCTCCGTGGGCGTTGATATGACGGCCACTGTCGTCACGCCACAGCTCGCCGCTGCGAATGGTGCGGGGCTTCTTCTGCTGCTCGTTCCAGTACTGCTCCAGGCGCTTGGCTTCGGCCTTGGTGATATGGATGACGGAGCCATGCTTGGGTGATACGAAATTGTTCATTTTCATCACGCCCTCGTTGAAGCGTCCCAGAGGGGTGAAGGTCTTGAAGTCGGAGGTCTCGACGAAGCCGAAATTGTGGGGATTGACGCTGTAGATGTCGTACATAATGACCCACTTGTTCTGGCCGATACGCTTCCACACGTTCGGGGCCTCGCAGCCAGAACGCTCGCCGTCGATCTGCTCGGCATGATAGTCGTCGAAGTGGTTGATACGGTCACTGATCATGTATTTGATGCCACCGGGGTTCTCCTGCGCGACGTAGGTCATGAAGTAGCGTCCGTCGGGCATGGGGCAGATGTCGGCATCGAGCACCTGTATCTTCTCGTCGGGATATTCGAACAGCAGCTGTGGCTCGGTCTCTAAGGTGGTGAACGCCTCGTCGGCATAGCTGTAGTAGAGTTTCGTACGGCCTCCTGCCTGCTGACGGATGGTGAAATAGACCATCGGCTTGCCCACCTGTGGGTCCCAGATGGTCTGTGGTGCCCAAGCGTAGCCTATGGCTCCGAACTTCTCAGGGAAGAGCTTGTCGATGCGTGCCACGTGGTGGGTCCAGTGTATGAGGTCGTCGCTGGCCATGAGCACCAGTCCACGGTTGTTGCCCCATCCGAACTCGTCGGGGCGCTCCCATTGGGTGGTGCGGATGCCCTTCTCACGGCCGAAGACGTGGAGGTCGGTCATGGCGATGTAGAACTTGCCGTTGGGTGCACGGTAAATGTGGGGGTCGCGGATGCCATGCTGCTCGGCTATGCTGTCGCCGGCGATGATGGGCTTGCCGTCGTTCACTGGGATGAAGGTGTAACCGTCGTAGCTGATGGCCATGAATAGCGAGTGCGTGGGGTCGCTGAAATAGGTGAAGAGATAGGCGCCCATGTCCTTCTCCTTGAGTTGTCTGGGCTTCGCCGCTGTCGGCAGGGCGACGAGGGCTGAAAGTAACAGGGTGAAAAGCAGTTGTTTTTTCATTGTGTCGGCAGTTTTTTATTAATTATCAATCTTCAATCTTCAATTCTCAATCTTTAATCTTCAACTCTCTCACCCCTTTGGCGTGGCGCTCCATCAGTCGGCGCATGCTGGCACGGATAGCGTAGCGGTTTTTCTGTTCCATGCCGGTGAGCACGCTGTCGGGCTCGTCGATGGGCAGGATGCGGTAGTTGTGCTTGTTGCCATTGTCAGAGGGACGGCTCACCCAGTAGAGCATGTAACCACAATCGGAGAGACGGGTGGTGTCTTTCTTCGTCAGTTCCAGTCGTACCATATATCCGCCATAGGTGTTAGGCTTCGACTGGTTGCTGATGACGTTGCCTAATGACCAGGCCACGAGGTGGGTGCTGTCGGCATTAAGCTCTATGGGCTGCGCCACGTGGGGATGGCCTCCGATGACGTGATCCACGCCATTGTCGAAGAGCCACTGTGCCAGCTCTCGCTGCTGGGGCGAGGGCAGCTGCTGGTATTCGATGCCCCAATGGGGTAGGGCGATGATGATATCGGGCTCCATCGTCTTTGCCTTCTCAATGTCGGCACGAATCTGCACGGTGTCGATGAGGTTCACCACGTTGGGGGCTTCAAGGGCGATGCCGTTGGTGCCGTAGGTGAAGTTGAGCAGAACGATGCGGAAGCCGTTCTTCTCCAACAGGAAGGGATAGCAGCTGTTGCGCTCTGCCTGGTTGATATATGTACCTAAATGGGGCACACCTAAAGAGTCCATCATCTCGATGGTGCGCTCCAGGCCCTTGCGACGGCTGTCGAGGCAGTGGTTGTTGGCTGTGAGCAGAATGTCGAAGCCGGCATCGATGCATGCCTGCAGGTACTCGTCAGGGGCACGGAACTGGGGATAGCC
This sequence comes from uncultured Prevotella sp., assembly GCA_905233825.1. Taxonomy (GTDB): domain Bacteria; phylum Bacteroidota; class Bacteroidia; order Bacteroidales; family Bacteroidaceae; genus Prevotella. The sequence goes on from CAJOFE010000008.1 coordinate 73,593, forward strand.
TGTGTAGGGCTTGCCACCCAGCGTTACCTCGAAATTGCCGATGGCCACGTCGGCCCGTTCTATCTCTGGCTTTACACGCTCGAAGCACTCGTCATAGTTATACGTGCCGTCGGTTTGGAGGGCAGCCTTAATTTGTGGTCCGTGCTGCATCAGGTCGCCAGCGATGAGCAAGCTCAGGTGATGTTCCTCGGGTTCGGTAACGACGATGCTGTCTTGCAATGTCTCTGTGGTGCTCTTCCCCTCAACATGGCAGGCGGTAGCTGCTATCACCAGAATGAATGTAATGATTTTATACATATTTATATCTTTAGGAATGGCAAAGGTACGAATAAGTAAGCGAATGACCAAACTTTAGGAGATATTTTTGATTATTGCAAACGTTTGCGCAGTAAAGACGGCCATTTCATGCATCGTTTGCACAATGGACTGACGGAAAAGCACTACTTTTGTCGTAGCTAAAAACAACAACGATTATGAAACTACTTTTCAATCTTGAGTATCAGACTTCATTCGGCGAGCAGCTCGTGCTGAATATCCTTGGGGAAAACGGCATGGCAAGTACGCACGCCATGATGACCCTTGATGGTTGTAACTGGACATGTGAACTGGCATGGGCTGGCTCCCACTCCTCAGACCTTCATTCGGCTCCCCTCGGGCAAGGGCGCAAAGGGACTTATTTCGACTATTATTATAGTGTATGCCGTGGTGAGGAAGTCGTGAGGCATGAATGGCTCACGGTGCCTCATCGCCTGGAACTGGCTGCCGTGAAGGGTGCCCGTTATGTGGTCTATGACCACTGGATTGACATTCCCGAGGATTCCTATATGTACTCTTCGGCCTTTACCGAGTGCGTGATGCGACGTGAACGCCAGCTGAGCACGAAGACAGAGTTTGAACGGACGGTACGTCTGAAGGTGCGTGCCCCTCAGCTGGGACAGAAACAGCGACTGGCTATCGTCGGCGCTCCACACTATCTGGGAGGCTGGGATGCTGAGAAGGCTATCCCCATGGCCGAGCACGAGTATCACGAGTGGGTGGTGAGCCTCGATGGTGACCGTTTGCCAGGACGTTTTGATTTTAAGTTCGTGCTGGTGAACGGAGAGTCATATACTTGGGAAATCGGCGACAACCGCTTCATCGAGCTGCCCACAGTGGGCGTGCAGAAGGGCGATGTCTTCGTCTATGAGTTGCCACAGACCCACTTCTCCGTGTATCTGTGGAAGGGAGCTGGCACGGTCATTCCCGTGTTCTCGCTCAGAAGCGAGGGCTCGTTCGGCGTGGGTGACTTTGGCGACCTGAAGATGATGGTCGATTGGTGTGCCAAGACACAGCAGCGCATCCTGCAGATCTTGCCTATCAACGACTCGAATATCACGGGCACCTGGCAGGATTCTTATCCTTACAACAGCATCAGTATCTACGCCCTTCACCCACAGTATATGGACTTGCGTCAGTTGCCCCCGTTGAAGGATGAGGCCCGTCGTCAGTACTTCGAGCAGCAGCGACAGGAACTGAACGTCCTGTCACAGATTGACTACGAGCGTATGTTCAAGACGAAGATGGAATACTTGCATGAGCTCTTTGCACAGGAGGGTGCCAAGGTCAGACGCACAGCTGCCTACAAGCATTTCGTCGAGGATAACAAGGAGTGGCTTGAGCCCTATGCCCAGTTCTGCGTGGAAAGGGATAAGACTGGTACGGCTTCCTTCTGGTATTTCATCCAGTTCCATCTTGACCAGCAGATGCACGCTGCACATGAGCATGCCCGTAAGCAGCGCGTCATTCTGAAGGGTGACATTCCCATCGGCGTGAACCGTGACGGTGCCGACGTGATGGCTGAGCCTCGCTACTTCAACCTGAACGGACAGGCAGGAGCTCCGCCCGATGCCTTCTCTGAGGATGGACAGAACTGGGGCTTCCCCACCTACAACTGGGACGAGATGATGAAGGACGGCTGTCAGTGGTGGGTGCGTCGCTTCCGCAAGATGGCGCAGTATTTCGATGCCTATCGTATTGACCACGTACTGGGCTTCTTCCGCATCTGGGAGATTCCCATGCCCGAGAAGAGTGGTCTCTACGGCCAGTTCCAGCCATCACTGCCTATGAGTCGTGAGGAGATAGAACAGCGCTGGCATCTGCCTTTCCGCGAGGAGTTCTATCTGGTTGATCATAAGCAGAAGGATATGTGGCATCCGCGTATCAATGCACCGAAGCTCGAGGCCTTCAAACAGTTGTCGGCCGACGAGCAGCAGCGCTTCTGGGATATGTACAATGACTACTTCTACCGTCGCAACAACCAGTTCTGGTATGAGGAAGCCATGAAGAAAATGCCTCGTTTGACGCAGGCCACCCGTATGCTTTGCTGTGCCGAGGACCTGGGCATGGTGCCCGACTGTGTGCCCTGGGTGATGAACGAGTTGCGCATCCTCTCCTTGGAGATTCAGAGCATGCCGAAAGACCCTGCCGTGCACTTCGGCCATCTGAGTCGCAATCCCTATCGCTCTGTCTGTACCATCTCGACTCACGACATGGCTACGCTGCGACAGTGGTGGGACGAGGATGAGGCTCGTACGCAGGAATATTACAATACCATGCTCTATCGTGGCGATGCTGCTCCCCATCCGCTGCCTGGCTGGCTGGCCAAGGACATTGTGAGCCGTCACCTCACCTCACCCTCGATGCTCTGTCTGTTGTCGCTGCAGGACTGGCTCTCTATCAGCGAGAAATACCGTCTGCCCGACCAGAATGCTGAGCGTATCAACATCCCTGCTAATCCCCGCCACTACTGGCGCTATCGCATGCACCTCACCATCGAGCAGCTCCTTGCTGCCGATGATTTCAACGCTGAGTTGCAGGAACTGATTACCAATAGTGGACGAAAATAGCAAAAACTAAACATCTTATGAGAAAAAGACAGTTATTATTGAGTCTATTGGCTGTGCCCATGCTGGCGCTGGCAGGCGAAGTGGCCTCGCCCAATGGCAATGTGAAGGTGAAGTTCTATTGTGATGCTCAGGGACGGCCTACTTACGAGATGACATATAAGGATCGTCCTGTGGTTCTGCCCTCGCATCTGGGCTTAGAGCTGGCGAAAGACAAGCATGCCTCTTTCGGACTGAATGAGACCGACCTGATGGATCGTTTCGAAATTAAGAAGGAGGAAACCTCAACCTTCGACGAGACCTGGCGTCCCGTCTGGGGCGAGACTGCCACCATCCGCAATCACTACAACGAGCTGGCTGTCACGCTGGGTCGCCAATGGCAGGAGGTACGCAGTGCAGAAGGTGGTGCCATAGGGCAGAACATTCGTTTCTACGAGCGTACCATCCTCATCCGCTTCCGTGTCTATGATGATGGCATAGGCTTCCGCTACGAGTTCCCACAGCAGCAGAACCTGAACTACTTCCTCATTAAGGAGGAACGTTCTGAGTTCCGCATGGCTGGCGACCACACGGCGTGGTGGCTGCCTGGCGATTATGACACGCAGGAGCAGGAAACCCAGCAGACGAAGCTCAGTGAGATTCGAGCCCGTATGCAGCAGGCCGTGAACTGGGGCAACAGCTCCGTAGCTGTATTCTCGCCGACGGGTGTGCAGACTTCTCTCCAGATGAAGAGCGACGATGGTCTTTACATTAATATCCACGAGGCTGCCTGTGCCGATTACGCTACGATGCACCTCGAACTGGTGGATGCCCAGACGAAGGCCCTCACCACAGAGCTCGGTGGTGGCAGCAATGCTTATACCCCCAACCCTGCACCCTCCGACTGGCCACTGCCTCAGCCCCTCACCTTCGTTAGTCATCTGACCCCTGACGCCACTGGTCTGAAGGGAGCCATGCAGACGCCTTGCGAGACGCCCTGGCGTACGGTGATGGTCTCTGATGATGCACGCGACATGCTTTCCTCGAACCTCATCCTGAACCTCAATGAGCCCTGTGCTCTCGACGACACCTCGTGGATTCACCCCACGAAGTACTGTGGCGTATGGTGGGAGATGATTGTTGGCAAGTCGTCGTGGAACTACACCGACGAGTTCCCCAGCATCAAGCTTGACAATATTGACTGGCAGAAGGTGAAGCCTAACGGCCGCCACGCTGCCAATAACGAGAAGGTGAAGCGCTACATCGACTTCGCCGCCAAGAACGGACTTGATGAAGTGCTCGTCGAAGGATGGAACGTTGGCTGGGAGGACTGGGCTAACATGTGGAAGCGCGACGTGTTCGACTTCCAGACCCCCTATCCCGACTTCGACATCAAAATGCTCAATGACTATGCCCACTCCAAGGGTGTGAAGCTCCTCATGCACCATGAGACCAGCAGCTCTACCCAGAATTACGAGCGTCACATGGAGAAGGCCTTCCAGCTGATGAACCGCTATGGCTATGACGCCGTAAAGACGGGCTACGTGGGCGACATCATCCCTCGTGGCGACCACCACTACTCGCAGTCGATGAACAACCATTACCTCTACGTAGTGAAGGAGGCTGCCAAGCATCATATCATGGTGAATGCCCACGAGGCCACGCGTCCTACGGGTCTCTGCCGTACATATCCTAACCTTGTCGGTAACGAGAGTGCACGTGGCACTGAGTATGAGGCATTCGGAGGTTCACGTCCTGACCACACCTGCATCCTGCCCTTCACCCGTTTGCAGGGAGGCCCGATGGACTACACACCAGGTATTTTTGTCACTCGTCTGAAGGAGTGGAGCAACAACGACTCCTGGGCACGTATCACCATCGCCGGCTCGCTGGCCCTCTATTTGACGATGTATTCGCCCCTTCAGATGGCTGCTGACCTGCCTGAGCACTACGAGCGCTTCGACGACGCCTTCCAGTTCATCCGCGATGTGGCCTGTGACTGGGATGAGAGCATCTACCTCGAGGCTGAGCCTGCTGACTACATTACCGTTGCCCGCAAGGCAAAGGGTACTGACAACTGGTTCATCGGTGGCAAGTGCGACGAGAATGGTCACGAGGCAGTTGTGAAGCTTGACTTCCTCGATAAAGACCGCAAGTATGAGTGCACTATCTATCAGGATGCGAAGGATGCCCATTACGAGACCAATCCTCAGGCCTATGTCATCACGAAGAAGACCGTGAAGGCAGGGCAGACACTGAAAATCAAAGAAGCCCCCGGTGGAGGCTTCGCCGTCTCGCTTATGGCATTATAGTGAGTTGAATAGTATCTCTACCAGTCGGGGCACAGCGTACTGGTCGCGGTCGGCCTCGCTGATCCAGAAATAGCCGTCGGGAAGCGACGGCTTTTCTGTTGGCTCCCAGAGATAGAAGTCTGCATAGAGGATGCGATGGGTGAGGATGTGTTTGACGTTCTTCTTTAGTAGTGAAAGGGTAGGGGTGAGTGGTGAGAGATTACTTAGATTCGCAGATACTTCTCCAATCTCTGTCTTCTTACCACTCACCTCTATCCAATACGGCTCATATAGCCCCTGCCAGATGTCACCGGCAGAACGGCGATGCAAGGCAGTCTGACCTTGGTAACGAATATAGATATAGACCAAACGGCGCTCTTTCACCTTCAGCGTACGCAGCTTCACGGGCAGCTCGTCAATGCGACCCTCACGGAAGGCGGCGCATGTCTCCTGCAACGGGCAGTCCTCACAATGTGGACTGGTGGGTGTGCATTGCGTGGCGCCGAAGTCCATCATGGCTTGGTTATATGCTCCCACCACCCCTTGCCCCTCCTCCATTGAGGAGGGGAGTTCCAAATTCCCCTCCCTTTTGAGGGGAGGAGTTAAGGGTGAGGTAATCGGTAGCAGGCTTTGAGCCAACGCCGTGAACTCCTTCTTCCCTTCAGTGGTATTGATGGGTGTGGTGATGCCGTAGTGGCGGGCCAGTACGCGATAGACGTTGCCATCGACCACGGCGGTAGGCAGGCCGAAGGCGAACGAGCCGATGGCGGCAGCAGTATAGTCGCCCACGCCCTTCAGATTCTTGATGCCTTCTAATGTGGTGGGGAAACCGCCCATCTCCACAATCTGACGGGCTGCGAAGTGCAGGTTACGGGCACGACTATAGTAGCCCAGCCCCTGCCATTCTTTCAGCACCTCGTCTTCGGTGGCGGCAGCCAGATCTTCGACGGTAGGCCAACGGCGCATGAAGCGCTCCCAATAGGGAAGGCCTTGCTCGATGCGCGTCTGCTGTAGGATAATCTCCGACAGCCAGATGGCGTAGGGGTTGCTTGTATCCCGCCACGGGAGGTCGCGTCCGTGTTCGCGGAACCATTGTAATAGGGTGTTTGCGAAACTCATGGGTGCAAAGGTACAAAATAATTCATAATTCATGATGCATAATTGATAATTATTTCGTAACTTTGTAGCCAATTAAAACCTATAAACAATGAAAAGAGTATTGATAGCAGTAATGACAGTAATGGCGATAGTGGCTTGTGACCCGCAGAAGGACGAGTCCTACTGGTTTGACGAAATGACCTACTCGCCCGAGGAAACGGTGTTCAAGGTGTTCGCACCTGAGAATGCAGTGTGCTATGTGGTGGTAGGAGGTGACAGCGTAAAGATGGAGGCAGCCTTCTCTTCAATAGGTGAGGGGAGTGTCTATAAGGCCATCGTCAACGGCGACCTGAAAGGGAAGGAGTATGAACTGGTGGTGAATGGTGTAGCCTCGCCAGGTGTCTTTGCAAAGGCTGTCACTGTGAACGGTCAGAAAGGCGTGGTAGTGGATTTGCACGACAGCGACCCTGAGGGATGGGCCGACGACAAGGGGGCGCACCCCAAGGACTACGCCAGTTGGGTGGTCTATGAGATGCACCACCGTGACTTCTCTATCAACCGCCCCGAGGCAGAGCATAAGGGCAAGTTCCTCGCATTGACGGAGCCGTGGGCACTGGAACACCTGAAGGACTTGGGCGTGAACGCCGTCCACATCTTGCCATCGTATGATTTCGGCTCAGTGGATGAGACACGGTTGAACGAGCCGCAGTATAACTGGGGCTATGATCCTGTGAACTACAACGTGCCCGAGGGTTCGTACTCCACAGACCCCACCGACCCGCTTTGTCGCATCCGAGAGTTCAAGCAGATGGTACAGGCGCTACACGGGGCAGGTATCAACGTGGTGCTCGACGTGGTGTATAACCATACTTATGACATCGAGCATAGTAATTTCCAGCGGACGTATCCGGATTATTATTATAGGGTAGGAAGCAACGGCAGCGGTTGTGGAAATGAGACGGCGAGTGAGAAGCTGATGATGCGGCGGTTTATGATTGCAAGCGTGAAGTACTGGATTAACGAGTATCATATCGACGGCTTCCGCTTCGACCTGATGGGTTGTCACGATATTGAGACGATGAACGAGATACGTAAGGCTGTGGATGAGATTGATCCCACCATCTTCATCTATGGTGAGGGGTGGAGTGCTGGTCAGTGTGCCCTACCTACGGAGCAGTTAGGAGTGAAGGCGAACATCAAGCAGATGCCTCGTATTGCAGCTTTCAGTGACGATCTGCGTGATGCCCTTCGCGGCCCGTTCAGCGATGATACGAAATGTGGCTGGTTAGGACATGGTGCAGAGGCTACCGACGAGGAGACAGAAAGCATGAAGGCGGGCATCGCCGGCATGATAAAACATCCGCAGGTGGATTATACGAAAGTGAACTACTCGAAGGAACCCTATGCTGCTGAGCCTACGCAGATGATGGCCTACGTAAGTTGTCATGATGACATGTGCTTGGTGGATCGTTTGTGTGCCAGTATTCCTGGCATCAAAGATGACGAGCTAATACGGTTGGACTTGTTGGCCCAGACTGCCGTCTTTACTTCGCAGGGCGTACCTTTCATGCTGAGTGGTGAGGAACTACTGCGTACCAAGCTGGGCGTGCATAACTCGTTCGAGAGTCCTGACAGCATCAATCAGTTAGACTGGACGCAGAAAGAGCGCTATTCGCAGGTATTTGAGTATTACAAGAATCTGATTGCCCTGCGCAAGCATCATCCTGCCTTCCGCATGGGAAATGCCGACATGGTGAAGAAGCATCTGGAGTTCCTTGCTGCACCAACGGGAGTTGTGGCCTATCGCCTGAAGGATCATGCCTACGGCGATATATGGGCTGACATCATCGTCTTGCTGAATGCCAACCGCAAGGCCATGCAGGTGGAGGTGCCCGCGGGCGACTATACCGTGGTGTGCTACGACGGTTGTATCGACGAGCAGGGCATGCAACAGGTCAGCGGCCCGACGATCAGCGTCGGTGCACAGTCGGCCTTGATCATGTACAAATGATTATTTCTTCAGTCTGAAGGAATGTTCAATGCTATTGAGCTCCTCTACGAAGGCCTTATCAATCTTCAGGCGCTGCTCAATAGCAGAGCAGCTATGGAGCACGGTGCTGTGGTCGCGGCCTCCGATGAGCTGGCCGATGCGTGAGGCTGGCATCTTAGTGTATTTCTGAGCCAGATACATGGAGATTTGCCTTACCAGCACATAGTCGCGCTTGCGGCTCTTACTGAAAACGTTCTGTTGGCTGACACCAAAGTGATTGCATACCTTCTCCAGAATGTCGTCGATGGTGAGCGGATGGTTATCGACTTTCACGGCACGCTTGATGATGCGCTCAGCCAAATGCATGTCGATAGCCGAGTTATAGACGATGGAGTAGGCCATCAGCGAGTTGATAACTCCCTCTAGATCGCGCACGCTGCCATTGGCCGTCTGTGCAATATACTGGATGACATCAGCGGGAATCTTCAGACCGTCGCGACGGCATTTGGCATTCAGGATGTCAATGCACAACTGTACGTTCGGCTTCTCTAACTCGGCAATGAGGCCGCAGGAGAAACGGGTGAGCAGACGGTCTTTCACTCCGTCGAGATCGACTGGCGGACGATCGCTGGCCAGGATAATCTGCTTACCCAGACGGAACAGGTGGTCGAAAATGTGGAAGAAAGTGTCGAGGGTACGTGGTGAAGTGGCCCACTCCTGAATGTCATCGACGATGAGCACATCAATGGACTGGTAGAAATTGATGAAGTCATTGGAGGTGTTCTGGCGTACGGCATCAGTATATTGCACTTGGAACAGACGGGCCGACACATAGAGGACGCGGCGCTGAGGATAGCGGCGCTTGCACTCTACGCCAATAGCATTGATAAGATGGGTCTTTCCACAGCCGGAAGGTCCGAACACAAAAAAAGGATTGAACGTAGATTTCCCGGGGTGCTCTGCGATGGTCAGGCCGACGGTGCGTGGCAGTTTGTTGGAGTCGCCCTCGATGAAGTTCTCGAAGTTCTTCTTGGGGTCAAGCTGTGGGTTCAGCTGAGGCGTGACGCCATCGAGTACGTTGGGCGACTTGTTACCACGGGTGGTCGTTTCCTGGGCCTCGATGGCCGACGGGCCGTCGCCTTCCACGACCTGTGTCTTGCTGTTTTCCTTATCTACGACGAGGCGGTACTTCAACTTGACATTGGCGGCGAAACTGTTGTTCAGAGCCCAGGCTATAAGACGCACGTAGTACTGCTCCAAGTACTCGTAGATGTACGGGCTTGGAACCTGCACCAATACCGTCGAAAGCTTTTCGTCGTAGCTTTCGAAGACAATGGGCTCGAACCACGTTTTGTATGTTTGCTCTGTGACGTTCTGCCTGATAAGGTGGAGGCAGTTGTCCCAAAGCGCCTTATGACTCTTTTGCATCAGTTTTAGATTATTCTTTCCATTAGGTGAGAGCTGACCGTTATCAGTCTTTCCGAGTGCAAAGGTCGCAAAAAAAAACGAACCCTGCAAATTGTCGAAAATTACCCTATGTGTTTACACTTCCCGTAACTTACTATTTTTATGCTTCTTAGCGTGTTTCACGTTTTTTCGCTACTCACGGCTATTGCAAAATCGTAATTTCTTGTATTTCAGTAAAATCTATTTTTGCTTTATGAAGTTTGCAGTTGGTTTACTATTTAGACAAAAATAAAATTACTTACTTTTTTTGCCGAAGACAGATACGTTAATGTAGCGTTTGGGATGCTGTTTGAAGTCAACGAGCAGTGAGTCAAAACTATGGATGGAAGAGTTAAGACTTTCGTATAGCTGTGTGTCGTTCAGCAGCAGTCCCATCGAGCCATCCGTGCTGTTGAGGGTGTTGCTCAGTTGTTGCAGGCTGGCCAGTGTGGCATCCACTTTTTGCATGGTGCTCTGAAGGTCCAGCTGGCTCATGTTGCCTGTCAGCGTCTCTGCATTCGTCAGTACGCCTTCAGCCTTATCCATCATCTGAGGCACTTTACGGTTCATCTGCGCCGTGAGCTGGTTCAGCTGGCTTGCTGTGGTGTTCAGACTGGCCGTCAGCTGTTCTGCATTGTGCATGGTGCCACTGAGGGCAGGGTCGGCCACAATGGCATTGATGTTCATGAGGATGGAGTCCAGCTTAGGCAGCATCTGCTCCACTTGGGGAATCATCTGGGCAGCTTTGCTCATCAGTCCCTCCTGTATGAATCCTTCAATAGTATCACCCTTGGCCAACATGCCGTTTTGCTGACTGCTGATACGCAGTTCCAGCTTGACGTTGCCCAGCAGGTCACTGACGATTTCTGCACGGCTTCCTTTGGTCAGCTGCAGCTTGGGGTCGAGGTCGAGGGCAGCAATGATATGATCAGGCTGCCCATAGTCATATTCTATGTTCTTGACCACGCCCACGCGATAGCCGTTAGCATAGACAGGACTGGAGGCCGACAGTCCGCTGATGTCCTTGAAATTGGCATAGTAGATATCGTTGGAGGAGAATATGGACATGCCTTTCAAGAAGTGCATGCCGATGAACAGCACCACGATGGCCACTATAGCCACAAGTGCGATTTTTACTTCCTTGGTGAAAAACTTCATGCTTATCCTATTATTTGTTGTTGTTCCTGAATTCCTGAAGTGCTGCGGCTGCATCAACCCTTTCGCCGTTCTTGAAGGCAACGATGAATGCCTGTGGGAACTTGTCGAGCACGCTTCGGCGCAGTCGGCTGATTTCATTGTAGTCGGCAGATGAGCCGATGGTATATTTCCACAGACCTCCCTCTTTGTAATATTCTATGCCCGTCAGGCCTTTCAGTTGTCGGTCGTTAGATCTCAGTTCCGTCGAGCTGGCCAGCAGCTGTACCTTGAAGATGGGAACGGTAGCCCCGTCTGCAGCCTCACCTCCTGCAACTCCTCCCTGTGAGGGCGGTGAGGTGATGGTATCGTTATTTGTTTGAGGAGTTCTTTCTTCTTTCTCTTCAGGCAAGGGTTGGGCTTGCGGGTTGGGCTGTGGCGTCTGTTGAGGAGGCTGAGCCGTCTGTGAGTATTTGTTCTTATAAGCCACGAAAGCCTGGTAAATACCACGGCCCATCGCATCCACGTTAGTGGACTTGGTAAGGTAGGAGGCTTCTGAGGCTGTGGTGATGTAGCCCAGTTCGATGAGGCAGGCAGGCATCGACGTTTCTCTCAATACGAGGAAGGCATCCTGTTTCACGCCTTTGTTGGGACGGCTGGCTGTGGAGCATACATTACGCTGGATGAGTTGTGCCAGCTCTACGCTCTGTGCCATGTTCGTCTCGTTTACTATGTCGAAGATAATGTAGCTCTCGGGCACGCGAGGGTCGAAACCGGCATAGTGCTGTTTGTAGTCGCTCTCAATGAGCACCACCTCGTTCTCGCGCATGGCGGCGCTCAACTTCTCGTCGCTGCGACGTAGGCCCATGGTGTAGGTCTCCATGCCCGTAACAGGTTTCTTGCTGGCTACCGAGTTGGTATGGATGGAGATAAATACGTCGGCCTTGTTCCTGTTGGCAATGTCCGCACGTTCATGCAGGGGGATGAAGACATCGGTCTTACGGGTATAGATGACCTTTACGTCAGGACAGTTCCTTTCCACGTATTTGCCGAAGGCCAGTGCCACGGCCAGATTGATGTTCTTCTCTTTGGCACCGTTGGCACAGGCACCGCCGTCCTTGCCACCGTGACCGGCGTCGATGACCAGCGTGAACTTATGCGCGGTTGCACCGCTAACGAATAGTGCATAGTGCATAGTGAATAGTGCCAACAGCACCTTCACCATCAACGTCGCTCTCACTCCAGTTCGTTTGTTCTTTATGCTCATATTCTTTTTTACTCCTTACTCCTTTTACTCCTTTCTCCCTTCTCCCTCTGGAGAGGGGCTAGGGGAGTGGCTTCTCCTTCCTCCTCACTTCCACCTCTACGCTGGCACCGTCGCAGTCAGCTCCCATCGGAGGGTTCAGCTTGGTCAGCTTCAGGCTGATGGCTGTGGCCTGAGGGAAGTGCTTGAAGATGGCTTTGCAGATACGTCCAGCCACGTGCTCCAGCAGCTTCGATGGCGTTTTCATCTCCTCTCTCACCACCTGGCACGCCTCGGCATAGTTCAGCGTATCGGCTACATCGTCCGTCTCCATGGCCTTCCATATATTATAATGTATATGCAGGCTAACCAGAAAGTCGGCTCCCACCTTCTGCTCCTGCGCCATCACCCCGTGGAAGGCGTGTATGCGCAGGCGGTCGATGCTGATGATACTATTCTGCAGCGTCATTTCACCATTCACTCTTCACTAATCACTATTCACTATCTCATTAGCTGTGTCGACTTGTCCGGGCAGGTATTTCTTCAGAGCCCTCTCCACGCCGTTCTTCCAGGTGTTGATGCTCTCGTCCTTCAGCTGCAGCGAGGCCACCAGCTTAATGACGTGCTCTATGGGCATGCCATAGCGCAGCACACCGGAGATCAGCTTGGCGTAGTTCCAGTATTCGGGATTGAACTTCTCGCTGATACCCTCCACGGTAATCTTGTAGCCGCGTGTGTTCTCAAACTGGAAGTCATAGCGTTTCGAACCGTCAGCATTTACCTGCTTGATGATCTTTCCCTTACTCACCGACTTGGGTAGCATGATGCCTTCCTCCTCGTCCTGCAGGCCGGTGAAGATCTCGTAGGGATAGCCGTCGAGCAGTCCTACCAGGGCCACCCACTTCTCTTTATTGTTCTGAAAGCGTACCACGTCGCACTCCAGCACTTGCGGTCTTACCTCCACCACCTGTGGTCGGGGCATGGGAGCCTGCTGAACGGCCGCTTCGTTTTCCTGCACGTTTTCTTCGTTTTTGTTTGCCATTTGCTTGTCCATCTGTTGGGTCTCTTTAGTAATTCCGTTGCAAAATTAATAAAAAAGTAGCAGTTTGAGGTAGTGGAATGGATTTTTTTTCGTAATTTTGCACACAATTATGTAAAAAACAACACTTATGAGGAGATTACTGACTGTGTTATCGCTTCTGCTGATAACATTAAGCACAATGGCTGTTCCTGCCAAGAAAGGCATCTGGAAGAGCCTTCCATTAAACGGAGCAATAGTAAGGGCTCAGCTCGTGGGCGATGAGCACGTTCATTATTGGCAGACCGAGGACGGGCTACAACTGGCCGAGCAGGACGGACTATTCGTCGCGGCCGATGTAGAAAAGATGCGTAAGTCGGCCAGCGAGCGTCGTGCCAAGCTTGCCAAGAGCCAGCTGGCTCGTATGAAGCGTAAGGGTATAGGCGATTTCATGCACTACACGGGCAAGAAGAAGGGACTCATCATCCTGGTGGAGTTTGCCAATATGCAGTTCAAACCCGAGAACGATTCGCTGCGCTACACGCGCATCTGCAATGAGGAGGGCTACAACGAAGGTAGCTTCCGTGGTTCGGTATATGACTATTTCCGTGACCAGAGCTATGGCGAGTTTGAACTGACCTTCGACGTGATGGGCCCTGTGCAGATGGACTCTACCTATCAGTACTACGGACATGATATTAACCCTGCCGAGGGTGGCAGCGATGCCCATCCGGGAGAGATGACGGCGAAGGCTTGCATGGCAGTGGCCGACCTGGTGGATTTCAGTGATTATGACTGGGATGGTGACGGCTATGTGGATCAGGTGATGTGTATCTATGCCGGCAATGGACAGGCCACCAGTGGCGGGACGGATACCATCTGGCCCCATGAGTGGGAATTGGAGGAGAGCGACTACGGGCATGTACTCGAACTGGACGGTGTGAAAATCAATACCTATGCCTGTGCCAACGAGCGGGAAGGTAATCGCATCTCGGGCATCGGTACCATCTGCCATGAGTTTTCCCATTGCTTAGGCTTGCCTGACATGTACGACATAAACTATGGAGGTAACTTCGGCATGGGCGAGTGGTCGCTCATGGATGGGGGCAGCTACAACGGCAACGGCTTCTGCCCTGCCGGCTATAGCAGCTTCGACAAATATACCTGTGGCTGGGTGAAGCCTGTGGAACTGGTTCACAACGAGCGTATTGACAGCATGAAACCCTTGGCGCAGAGTCCCGAGGTATATATGATTCGCAACGACGGTTACGACGATGAGTATTACCTGCTTGAGAACCGTCAGCGCATAGGCTGGGATGCAGAGCTGCCAGGTAGTGGCATGCTCATCATCCATGTGGATTTCGACCGTGAGATATGGAAATATAATTTGGTGAATACCAACTACAATGGCGGGGGAGGCTTTCCTGCTAACGACCATCAGCGCTGCACCATCTTCCATGCCAGCAATTCTGCTAGTAGTGGCTATTGGCATGACGGTTCTGCCGATCCCTATCCTTATCAGGGAAACGACTCGCTGACCAACACTTCGGCTCCTGCTGCCAAGCTCTACAACGACAATATCGATGGCAGTCGGTTGATGAACAAAGGCATCATGGAGATTGCCCGCAACGGCAACAAGACCGTATCCTTCCGCTTCCGCAATTCGGCAGAAGAGATATACCTGCCTGCAGGCACCATCTTCTATGAATCGTTCAACCAGTGCAATGGCACGGGTGGTAATGACGGTACGTGGAACGCCATGATGGCTTCCAGCAACTTGGTGACTGACAACGACGACTGGATTGTGCAGAAGCCCTACGGAGGCTACCGTTGTGCACGCTTTGGCAACGGCAGCACAGTAGGCAAGGCCACCACACCAGTGATTAATCTGGAGACCAATCGTGCTGAGCTGACTTTCCGTGCTGCTGGTTGGAACAAGGACGGCACCACGCTCACGCTGAGTGTGGAGGGCGAAGGAGAGGTGGAGCCTGCCACCGTGACGATGGAGAACTTCGTATGGAATGATTATAAGGTGACGCTGAAAGGCACTGGTGAGCTGCGAGTGACATTCTCGCCCGAGAAGCGCTTCCTGCTCGACGAGGTGTTGGTAGTGGCCCTGTCGTCAGATACTACCACTGTGGTTAATCCTGACACTACCGTAGTCAATCCCGACACGACTGTCATCTCAGCAATCATCACTCCACCATCCACCATCCACCGTCAGAACGGCTATTATACCATCGACGGGCGTTATGCAGGCGCTTCTCTCGAGGCATTGCCATACGGCATGTATATCTTATATTCAACAGAAGACCGCAAAGGACGGAAAATCGTGAAATGAAAAACCTACTGACACGTCGCACCATTCGGCGATATAGCAGCGAGCCTGTAGATGAAGGACTGCTGGGACGCCTGATGGATCAGGCCAAGCGCACGCAGACCATGGGCAACCTGCAGCTCTACTCGGTAGTGGTCACTCGCTCTGAGGACATCAAGAAACAGCTGGCACCTGCCCACTTCAACCAGCCTATGGTTACTGAGGCTCCTGTGGTGCTGACCATCTGTGCCGACTTCAACCGTACCAGCCAATGGGCTCGCTGTCGTCAGGCCGAGCCTGGCTACGACAATTTCCTGTCGTTCGTGAATGCTGCTACCGATGCATTGCTCTACACCCAGACCCTCTGCTGCCTGATGGATGAACGGGGACTGGGCTACTGCTATCTGGGTACTACGCTCTATCAGCCCCAGCAGATCATCGACATTCTGCATCTGCCCCAGTTGGTGATGCCTGTGGCTACGCTTACTGTGGGTTGGCCTGCTGAGCAGCCGACGCAATCGGAGCGCCTGCCTCTGGCATCGTTCATCCATAGCGATACCTATCAGGACTACACACCCTCTGCCATAGACCATCACTATAGCTACAAAGAGAGCCTGCCCGAGAACCAGCGCTTTGTCGAAGAGAACCACAAAGAGACGCTGGCGCAGGTATTCACCGATGTCCGTTACACCAAGAAAGACAACGAGGCTATGAGCGACGGCCTGCTTGAAGCACTCCGTCACCAGGGCTTCCTCTAACTCACCTCCATTACTCCTTACTCCTTACTCCCTTACTCCTTACTCCTAAATCACTATGACATACAGCATTGAAAAGATAACCACCCTCATTGGCGCACGCCGCTATGGCGATGCCGAGGCTACCATAGGCTGGCTGCTCACCGACAGCCGCTCGCTCTGTTTCCCTGAGCAGACCCTTTTCTTCGCCATTCGCACCCAGCGTAACGACGGACATAAGTACATCCCGGAACTCTATCGTCGTGGCCTAAGGAACTTTGTGGTATCTGTGTCCCCTGACATAGGGGGCTTTGAGGGAGCCAACTTCCTCGTCGTCCCTTCGCCCTTGGCAGCTCTGCAACGGTTGGCTGAGCGCCATCGCGACGAGTTCAACATCCCTGTGGTGGGCATCACGGGCTCTAACGGTAAGACGTGGGTTAAGGAGTGGCTCTATCAGATACTGATGCCCTCGATGAAGGTGACGCGCTCGCCTCGTAGCTACAACTCGCAGATTGGTGTGCCCCTCAGCGTATGGCTGCTCAACGAGCAGTCGAAAGTGGCCCTCTTCGAGGCAGGCATCAGTCAGCCGGGCGAGATGTTGGCCCTGCACGACATCATCCAGCCCACCATCGGCGTGTTCACCTCCCTGGGTGTTGCCCATCAGGAGAATTTCCGTTCGATGGACGAGAAATGTATGGAAAAACTGCAGTTGTTCCACGATGCCGAGGTCATCATCTATCCCTCCGACGATGATACCGTCAGCCGTTGCATCCGTCGCTCCGGTTTCCAGGGCGAGCGCATAGGCTGGAGCCGCTTCAGCGAGAAAGCCCCGATGTATGTGAATGTGGAGGGGCACCATGTGTCCTATATATATAAAGGTGTGGAGGGCAGCTACGAGATACCTTTCTTTGACGAGGCCTCCATTGAGAACTCCATCACCTGTGCTGCTACGGCCCTCTACTTAGGGCTGACACCTGACGAGCTGGCTGAGCGTATGCCCCGTCTGGAGCCCATTGCCATGCGCTTGGAAGTGAAAGAGGGCCAGCGCGGACTGACGCTCATCAACGACTCCTACAACAGCGACCTGCAGTCGCTCGACATCGCCCTCGACTTCATGAACCGCCGCGAGCAGCCAACGGCCAACGGCCAGAAGCTAAACGGCCAGAAGACACTCATCCTCAGCGACATCTTCCAGAGTGGCGAGACCCCAGCCGATCTCTACACCCAGGTGTCTGACTTGGTACAGAAACGAGGCATCGACCGCTTCATAGGCATCGGCCCTGAACTGTCGGCACAGGCCGAGAAGATAGGGGTGGGGCAGAAGTGGTTCTTCCCCAACGTCAATCAGTTCCTGCAGAGTGCCGTCTTCCGTGACTTGCACGATGAGGTAGTGCTGCTCAAGGGTGCTCGTGCCTTCGGCTTCGAGCGCATCAGCGACCTCTTGGAACAGAAAGTGCACGAGACCATCCTCGAGGTCGATCTCAACGCTGTCGTCGCCAATCTCAACTACTTCCGCTCGTTCCTCAAGCCCGAGACGAAGATGGTGTGCATGATCAAGGCCGACGCCTATGGGGCTGGAGCCGTAGAGATTGCCAAGACATTGCAGGACCACCGTGTCGATTACCTCGCTGTGGCAACTGCCGACGAGGGTGCCGAGCTGCGCCGTGCCGGCATCACGCAGAACATCATCGTCATGAATCCCGAGATGTCCTCGTTCAAGACCCTCTTCGACTACGACCTCGAGCCCGAGGTCTATTCCTTCCGTCTGATGGACGCCCTCATCCATGCTGCCCGTCAGCAGGGCATCACCGGCTGGCCCGTGCATATCAAGCTCGACACAGGCATGCACCGTTTAGGCTTCAATGTACGACCCGCCTCTGAGCTCGAGGAGCTTATCGACCGCCTCAAGCACCAGTCGGCCATCATTCCACGTTCTGTCTTCACTCATTTCGTGGGTAGCGACAGCGACGACTTCGACAATTTCTCTGCCACCCAGTTCCGTTTGTTCGACGAAGCCAGTCAGAAATTGCAGGCCGCCTTCTCCCACAAGATACTCCGTCACATCGACAACTCTGCCGGCATCGAGCACTTCCCCGAGCGCCAGCTCGACATGTGCCGCCTCGGCATCGGGCTGTATGGCGTGGAGCCGTATAAAGCCCCCTCCTGGGGGAGGCAGGAGGGGCCCCTTTGTTGCGTTAGCACATTGAAGACCACCATCCTGCAAATCCGCAACGTGCCGAAGGAAGAGACGGTGGGCTACAGCCGTAAGGGCAAGCTGACACGCGATAGCCGCATCGCAGCCATCCCCATCGGCTATGCCGACGGCCTTGACCGTCACTTGGGTAACCGTCACGGCTATTGCATCGTCAATGGCCAGCGGGCAGAATACGTGGGTAACATTTGTATGGATGTGGCACTCATCGATGTCACAGATATCCCCTGCAACGAAGGCGACCAGGTGGAGATTTTCGGACGTAACCTGCCCGTCACCACCCTCAGCGATATCCTCCAGACCATCCCCTACGAGGTGCTCACCAGCGTCAGCAACCGCGTGAAGCGCATCTACTTCCAGGACTGACAGAATTTTTCTGTTTTTTGTTGCATTTTTGTGTTTTTCTGTCTCCTTTTGCTCGGAAAAGACTCAATTTGGTGGTGAAAACGAGGCATTTTTGCTGATTTCTGCCCCCAAATGGAGTGTTTTTTTCTCGTTTTTGAAAGTTTTTTTTCAAAAAAATGCGGTTTTAAACGTTAAATTCCTACATATCTGTCACTATTGTCACCATATCTGCACCTATCTATCTTGTTGTTATACAACTGCTTACATCGAATTGGTGCAGAAGTGCAGATTTTTTATTGAAAAAAAATAAGTGTGCGCGCGCATACGCGCGCGTGCATAACGTAAAAACAGATGCCTTCTTCAGGGCATAAAGAAGGCATCTTTTGGCCCAAGAGAAGGCACCTTCAAGCCCCAAAGAAGGCATCTGTTTCGTTTTTTATATGTTTTACTTTACATAGATCTTTTGTCCATTCACTATGTTCAATCCCTTCTGCAAGGAACTGATTCGCTGACCCTGAAGGTTGTAGATAACAGTATTTGTTTCTTCCTTATTAATTGTGATGGCATCTATCCCTGCCGTCTGCACTTCGAATTCGCCAGTGAAGTACTCACTACTGTTCTCTACGGTGACGGTGTAACGGCCTTTCGCGTAGGCAGAGATGTCGATGCTGAGGGCTACGATACTGCCTGCATTGATGGTTTTCTCGTAGAAGACCTGGCCTGACTCGTTGGTGATGCGAACCAGATAGGCATCGTAGAGCGGGTTAAGATTGATGCCCAACTGCAGGTCGTTGTATTCGCCATATATCGATAGTTCTTCCTTGCTTCTCCTCGGTGCCTTGGGCTTTGTCTTGATGGTATGGGTGAAGTCGAAGCGGCTTTTACGGGCTCCTTCTGGGGTAGCACCATCTTCATATTCGTCGTTGAGGTAGATGACCTCATCGCCAACGGCACATGACATCAGGAACTCCGGCATAGGATCTGCTGTCTCAGGATAGGCATTTCTGGTCGGACCGTCAATACCTCCTACACCTTCCAGCCAGGTGGTACTGCGGATGTCTTGGTTTATCATGACATCCCTATAAACACCCTTAAAGCCTTCTATTCCTCCAGTCTGCTTCGGTCCTATGATAAAAGGAGGATAACCATCAATAAGAGCCATACTTTCATTGTCGTTGAGGGAGAAGTCATACATGATTACCATAGACTGTTTATTTTCGTCGTAGAAATAAACTTTCTTATTCTCTTCGTACCATGCTCCTACTGTAATCAGGGAAGGTTCTGGTGCCCAATAGTCATCTGAGTATTCTGGACTGACAAACCGCTGGCGCATCATCTGCTTGCAGGCCTTTCCATCGTTGATCGTGTCGCCATCGAAATAGTAGTAATCGACCACGTTAACAGAATTGTCCGAAATGGTCTGAGTGTTTCCAACCTTCCACACCTTACCATCTTCGACGAATGGACGGTACGCCACCTCTGTTTCGAGTGGAACAATATACTTGAAGTCACGCCACGGGGCTGTTTCCTTGTAGATTTGTAACGAGGCTGCTGGCACGTGGAGGGTGGCATCTGTATTGCCTCTTCGGAACTGTCTCGAATTATTAGTGTAAGGGGGCGTGGTAGCACGGCAATATACATTCTCCAAATTCTGAGTAAAAGCAAAAGCATCGTCATCAATGAATGTTACGCTGGCAGGAATATCTATTTCCTTCAAATTGCGACAGTCATAGAAAGCCCTCCTTCCGATAGAGGTAAGACCATCAGGAAAAGTGACTGAGGTTAACCCCCTACAACTACGGAAGGTTAGGTCTCTGATTTCTCTCACGCCCTCAGGAATAGTAATGGACATTAGACCAGTACAGCCAGAGAAAGCTTCCTGTCCGATTTCTATCACACTTTCAGGAATAGTGATGGACTCAAGATCTGTCAGATTGCTGAATGCACTATCTACAATCTTGTAAACTGTGCAATTGGTTCCCCATAACTCTATTGATGGCAGGATAGCAATGTTACTCAACGACTTGTAAGTATCTGACTGTTGCACGCTGGCGGTTTGCGTAAATAGATCAGCATAGTACCATAACGGTTCTATGTATAAACCTGTTGAGGTGGGCGCAAGGGGGATGGTGACTTTGTCGTACAAAGGCACCGTGATGTCCCCGTCGTAAAGGCAGGTGGTTTGTTCGTCTTCGCTTCCAAGTAAGATTGTTTGGTTCACCTGCAAATGATAGGCATCTCTGAACGTGTTGACGATATTAAAATACAGTCCTCCAGTCCGCTTGCCGTTCTTGTCGGGGATGCCATCAGTCAGCACATTGATTACCAATGTGCTGTCATCATCAAGGGTTAAATTCACATCCAGATAGCTGTAATCCAAAGGTAAGACGAATTTCTCGTAAGCGCAATTAAAAACTGTTTCACTATCGTGGCTGATAATGAGCTTCTGGCTCACATCTTTGGGGTTGCCATCATCCGTTATGTTTGAGGCATGAAAGTTCTCCATCTTAAGATGATATTCAAAACCTTCGTCGTATAATATCACTAGCGTCGTTAGGTCGATTTCCACCATCGTGTGTCCCTTGAGCGATATTGCGCCTACATTCTTTTCACTCCTCCCGCGTACTTTCAGCTGAAACTCATCTTGCATGGCATTGAAGAGGGTGAAGTAGATATTGATGGGGCAAGTGCAATCTGCTAGATGTTCACCAGCGCCATCATCAATAACAATGGTGAGATTTTGGCCGTCTTCCTCGCAATACACATTGACATCGTCGTAGCCGCAATTGACATGATAGTCTTTCAGTTCGCCTACCAAACCGATATCACTGCGGGTCAACTTAAGTATGGTATGTCCTATAACGCCTTCAGTTCTCGTTCTCCAGGAACAATCCGTGTTCGACACATCGCCCACAGTTATGTCATCAGCTAAAGTAGCGTTCACGGTTCCCATTATTGCTATCATAAGCATAACAACCCTGAGGGATAATTTGTTCATCTTTTTCATATCTGTCTTTTTTTAGTTATTAATTCGTGATATTTATCTGCTGTTGAGTATCTGTTCCAGTGTGATGTCGGGATTAGTTTCTCCAAAGACGTCCTTCTTCAGCTTGAGCTTGCGATGCTGGACGGCTGAGATGGTGATGCAGTAGATGTTGCCGATGGTGCGGTTGCTCAGGCCCAGTCGTGTGAGGATGCACAGGCGGATGTCGTCTTCCTGCATATTGGGGTACTGCTCACGTATCTTGGCAAAACGGTTGTTGTCGATGGCGTTGAGCGTACGCTCTATCTCGTTCCATTCGTGAGGCTTGAGGGTGATGAGCGAATCGCCGCTCTGGTTGAGCTTCTTTAGCACTTCCGTACGTTCGAGGATGAAGTCCTGCAGGAATGCCACCACTTCGTTAGTCTGGTGCAACAAGGTCTTCTGATGTTCTGCCTCCTGCTGGAGCCTTCGTTTCTCCTGTTCCTTCAGATGGATGCGATAGCGAAGTGCCATCACAACAGCAAGAAGGATGATAACTGAGGCAATGATGACAATCAGGAGTGTACGGCCGTACATCTTTGAGCGGTATTCCAGTTGCTGATTCTCCATTTCCTGCCTCAACGTCTCCTGATAGTACTGGTCTTTCTGGTCAAGCGCGTTGTAATAGAAGTCCTCTATCTGTTCGAAGGCCTCTTCCACGCTGTCCTCTACCTGTGTGGCGCCCATCCGTCGGAGGGCTATCTTCGCGAGATTACTCTGCACGATATATGCCAGATGGACATCATCCTCAGGCTCGATCTGCCGATAAACGGTTTCTGCTGAATCGAGCATGTTAAGGCTGAGGTAAGTGCGCGCCAGCACTTGTAATGTGCCAGGTTTCAGGTCGGTGGTCGCTACAGATTCTGCCCGATGGGCATAGTCGAGTGCCTGGCGATAGTCTTCCGCCGCCCAGGCGATGTTTGCTAGACTGGTGAGCGTCTGACACATCAAGTCGGTCATCTGTTCTTTCTCGGCAATTTCGTATGCGTGGTGAATGAAGTTGAGCGCCTCGTCGTAGGTGCCCTCTGTGGTGAAAGCCACTTGTGCGGCGTAAGTACCTGCATAGTCGAGTAATATAACATTATTTCGCTCATCGTCGGGGTGCTGTTCATAGACGCTCAGGGCTTTCTTCATCAGTTGCAAGGCTTCCTCAGGATTGCTCTGCGATAATGCTTCCGCTAATCTATGGTACGCGATATAATTGGTGTGCCAGTCCTCAGACGCTTCCGACAATTGTATGGCCTTTCGTAGCAAAGTCTCGCCCTGAAGGATGCTGTCGTTGGCCAAAGCGTCCTCAGCTTCCTCCAGACAACGTGCTGCCGTCTGTGAATCTGACTCCTGCTGCTGACTGCAAGCAGCCATCAGGATGCTTATCAAGAATATGTATAATGACCTTCTAAACATGCCTATCATTTTTTCATTCGTTCTCGGTTGCAAAGTTACGATAATATTTCGAAAGTTGTATCAGTTGCCTATGGAAAATGTGTAAACAAGATAAAATGGGAAATTGCTACATATCAATGAATTATGTAAAACCATACGCTATGCCCTATGGAAAATTTCTGTTGAAGGTATGGAAAGAGGGGCGCAAAGAGCAAAGCGCAGAGGGCACAGAGGCGGAAAGTTGCTCTGGGATGCTGATTCAGGATATGCCAGATGAGTCCAGAGAAATAAAAACAAAAAAAATGTGTTTTTGTTTTGTATTGTTCTCACTTATTCGTACCTTTGAGCATGCTCGAAGGTACTTTCGTTCGACAATAAAAACAAAAAAAATTGTCTTTTTGTTTTGTATTGTTCTCACTTATTCGTACCTTTGCAGACTGTAAGCGTGCGAGACTGCTTGCAACTAATAACAAACTAACGACTACATGGAACAAGTATTCAGCTACATCATCAGCTTCGGAGCGTCGGTCATGATGCCGATACTCTTTACCATCATTGGCGTGTGCATAGGCATGAAGTTCGGAAAGAGCCTGAAGAGCGGCCTTTACGTGGGCGTGGGCTTCGTGGGACTGGGCATCGTGACGGCACTGCTGACCAACAACTTCGCCACGCCGTTGCAGGCGCTGTCGAGCATCTTCGACCTCGACCTGAAAGTCTTCGACATGGGGTGGCCGGCTGCTGCCTCGGTGGCTTACAACACAGCTGTGGGCGCACTTATCATCCCCATCTGTCTGGGCATCAATTTCCTGCTGTTGGTAACGAAATGTACGCGGACGGTGAACATCGACCTGTGGAACTACTGGCATTTCGCCTTCATCGGTGCCGTGGCCTACTTCGTCATGGACCATTCGATGGCCTGGGGCTACTTCGCCGCCATCACCTGCTATATCATTACGCTGGTCATGGCCGACCTGACGGCTGACAAGTTCCAGAAATATTATACCGATCTGGATGGCATCTCCATTCCCCAGCCGTTCTGTCAGAGCTTCACGCCGTTTGCCGTGGGTATCAACTGGCTGCTCGACAGGATTCCTGGTTTCTCGAAGCTCGACATCGATGCCGAGGGACTGAAGAAGAAGTTCGGCGTGCTGGGCGAGCCCATCGTGCTGGGTCTCATTGTGGGTGGACTCATCGGAGCGCTGGCCCATGTGGATCACTTCAAGGACTTCTCGGCCTATGCTGCCACGTTCGATTCGACGACCGATGCTGTGATGAGCGTGGTGAAGAGCGTGCTGTTCCTTGGTGTGACGATGGCTGCCGTGATGGAGCTTATTCCTCGTATCACCCGTCTGTTCATCGACGGTCTGATGCCTATCTCGGAGAAAACGAAAGAGGTGGTGGCCAAGAAGTTCCACGGCAAGAAAGTATATATCGGCATGTCGCCGGCACTGGTCATCGGACATCCCACGACGCTGGTTGTGTCGCTGTTGCTCATTCCCGTGACTATTGTGCTGGCTGTGTTCCTGCCAGGCAACCAGTTCCTGCCATTGGCATCGCTGGCAGGCATGTTCTATCTCTTCCCCATGGTGCTGCCCTACACGAAGGGTAACGTGGTGAAGACATTCATCGTTGGTCTGGTGGCACTGACCATCGGCCTCTATTTCGTCACCGACATGGCACCTGCCTTCACCGAGGCAGCCCACGAGGTGTATGCTGCCACGCAGGATGCTGCTGCCCGAGTGCCCGAGGGTAACTTCGCGGGTGCTCTCGACTTCGCCTCGTCGCTGCTCGGCTGGTGCATCTACAAGTGTGTGAACAACCTGGAGTACGTGGGCATGGGTCTGCTATCGGGCATCACCGTCGTCATGGTGTGGATCAACCGTAGGCGCATCGTGAAAGAAGAAAAATTAATCAAAGAATAACAACTTATGAAGAAAACAATTTTGCTGTTAATGCTTATGGGCAATGTGACTATTGGCTTCGGCCAACAACACGTGAACTTCCAGACGGCCTGTCACCCCGAGGACGTGAAGCACTATGACACGAAGACGCTACGCGAGCGCTTCGTGATGGAGAAGGTGATGGTGGCCGACGAGATCAACCTGACCTACTCGCACTACGACCGCTTCATCTTCGGAGGCGCCATGCCTGTGACGAAGACGCTGAAGCTGGAGAACTTCCCCGACCTGGGCCTCGACGTCGATCCCGGCATCAAGGAAAAGTATTTCTTGTATAACCGTGAGCTGGGCGTGGTGAACTGCGGACAGGGCGACGGCGTGGTCATCGTCGATGGCAAGGAGTATGCCCTCGCTCCGAAAGAAGCCCTCTACATCGGTCGTGGTCACATTGGCAAGGATCAGGACGTGAACAAGGAAGTGCTCTTCCGTTCGAAGGATGCCTCGAAGCCTGCCAAGTTCTACCTGAACAGCGCCACTGCTCATCAGCACTACAAGACGCAATGGATCACCCTCGACGGTCGTAAGGGCTCGCTGAAGGCTGCCGTGTGGGGCCCTGTGGGCTCACTCGAGGAGTGCAACAACCGCACGGTGTATAAGCTCATCGTGAACGACGTGTTGGAGGAAGGTCCCTGCCAGTTGCAGCTCGGTCTGACGCAGCTGAATCCTGGTGCAGCTTGGAACACGATGCCGCCTCACACTCACGGTCGTCGCATCGAGGCCTACTATTATTTTAACCTGCCCGAAGATCAGACCATCGCTCATATCATGGGCCAGCCCGAGGAGAGCCGTGTGGTCTGGCTGCACAACGAGCAGGCTATCATGAGTCCCGAATGGAGCATGCATGCTGCTGCCGGCACCTACTACTATACCTTCATCTGGGGTATGGCAGGCGAGAACCTCTACTATAATGACAAAGACAATATTCCTGTAATCGATATTCGTTAAGGAAATTAAGAGTTAAGAATTAAGAATTAAGAGGTATCGGCTTCGCCGAGTAGAACGTAAGAATTAAGAATTATCGTTATGAGTGATTTCAGCAAGATGTTCGACGAGAAATGTCTCTTGTTTGCGGCAAGGATTGTCAACTTATGCAGGTTCTTAGATCAAGAGAAAAAGGGCAAGCATATTGTTGATCAGATGATGCGCAGTGGGATGAGTATCGGCGCCAACTATGCAGAAGCTGAATGCGCCATCAGCGAGAATGATTTCTTAGCTAAGCTTTATATCTCTTTAAAAGAATGTAATGAGACACTCTACTGGCTACGTTTGCTGAGGAAAGTTAATGACATAGACGACCGACAGTTCCAATCCATCTTTGATGATGGAGAAGAGCTAAAACGTATGCTCGTCTCGATTATCAAGACCAAAAGAAAAAATATGGGCATGAATAATTCACAATTCTAAATTCTAAACTCAAACATCTTAATTCTAACATCTAAATTCATACTTGCCAAAGGCAATACCTCTAAATTCTAAACTCTAAATTCTAAACTCACAAAAATGACTCCTATTCAGACTGTAAAAATGAGCAACTTCCGCTGGGTCATCTGCGGACTGCTGTTCCTTGCGACAACTATCAACTATATGGACCGTCAGGTCTTGTCGTTAACTTGGAAGGACTTCATCGCTCCCGATTTCCATTGGACTGACGATGACTATGGTACCATCACTGGCTTCTTCTCTATCTTCTATGCCGTGGCCAACCTCTTCGCTGGCAAGTTCATCGACTGGATGGGTACGAAGAAGGGCTACCTCATCGCTATCTTCGTGTGGAGCGTGGGCGCCTGCCTGCATGCTGCCTGCGGATGGGGCGCTATCGGACTGGCTGGTGGCAGCATCACTGCCTTGACCACTATCTCTGTATGGCTGTTCCTGGCTTGCCGTATGATTCTCGCCGTGGGCGAAGCTGGTAACTTCCCTGCTGCCATCAAGGTGACGGCCGAATACTTCCCCAAGAAAGACCGTGCCTTCTCTACCTCTATCTTCAACAGCGGTGCCTCCGTGGGAGCCCTTGCAGCTCCTGCCACCATCCCCCTGCTGGCACGTGCCTGGGGCTGGGAGATGGCCTTCATCATCATCGGTGTGCTGGGCTTCTTCTGGATGGGACTCTGGATATGGCTCTACGACAAACCCGCCAAGAACAAGCGTGTGAATCAGGCCGAGCTGAACTATATCGAGCAGGACACGGACATTGCTACCGTGCAGGATCGCGAGAACGTGAAGGAAGAGAAGACCATCCCCTTCTGGCAGTGCTTCAAGTACAAGCAGACGTGGTCGTTCATCGTCGGAAAGTTCATGACCGACGGTGTGTGGTGGTTCTTCCTGTTCTGGGCGCCAGCCTACTTCAGCGACCAGTACGGCTATACCTCAGACTCTGCGATGGGCATCCTGCTCATCCTGACGCTCTACCTCATCGTGACTGTGGTCAGCATCGGTGGCGGCTATCTGCCTACTTACTTCGTCGAAAAGAAGGGCATGAATCCCTACCTGGGCCGCATGCGTGCCATGCTCATCTTTGCCTGCTTCCCCCTGCTGGGTCTGCTGGCACAGCCCCTTGGTGCCTACAGCGCCTGGTGGCCAGCCGTCCTCATCGGTTTGCTCGGAGCAGGACACCAGGCTTGGTCGGCTAACCTCTATTCCACTATTGGCGACATGTTCCCCAAGAGCACTATCGGCAGTATCACTGGCATCGGCTCGATGGCAGGTGGCATCGGCTCGTTCCTCATCAACAAGGGCTCGGGCTCGTTCTTCACTTGGGCCGATGGGCAGGGCGATGCTTTCTCGTTCTTCGGCTTCGACGGCAAGCCCGCTGCCTATATGGTGGTGTTCTGCATCTGCGCCGTGGCCTACCTCATCGGCTGGTTCATCATGAAGAGCCTCGTGCCGAAGTACAAGCCCATCGTGGTGGAGTAAGCCTATGCCCCAAGAGCAGACCAGTATCCGCGAGCGGCAGCGCATAGACCTGCGTGAGCCGCGTCGCTATAAGGTAACCATCTATAACGACGACTTCACCACGATGGAGTTCGTCGTGATGGTGCTGACACAGGTGTTCTTCAAGAGCAACGAAGAGGCTGAGGCGCTGATGTTGCAGGTGCACCATTCCGACCATGCTGTGGTGGGCATCTATAGCTACGACGTGGCCACCTCGAAAGCCCGTAAGGCTACTGACATGGCACGTGAGGCGGGCTATCCGTTGCGCCTGACCGTTGAACCCGAGGAAGAGTAGGTTATGCCGGAAATCAAACAGACAGACAGAGCCGCAAAGGTGTTGCAGGATGCGATGGCATGTTGCAAGGAGTATCGGCATGAATTTGTCATGCCCGAGCATCTTTTGTTGGTGCTGATTGGCAACGACAACTTCGCTGCAGCACTCGACATCTTCTATTCTTCCCACGTACTGGAAGAGCAACTGGAAGAACAGCTGAAACAGGTGGAGACCGTGCCCGAGGGGCAGGACTATCAGCCCGAGCCGTCGGCACAGATGGGTAAGGTGCTGGAGATAGCCTGTCAGCAGGTGTTCTATAGCAGTGCTACGGCTATCGACATTCCCCATCTGGTCATGGGACTCCTTCACCTTGAAGACTCGTGGGCCTGTTACCTGCTGAAGCGTAGTCTCAATGGCAGGGACAGCAATTTCATGAGCCATCTCATCAACTTCTGCGATTTCGACGATCACTTGGAGGAAGAGACGGGCGAGCGCAAGAGCGAAGCCGCTTGGCGACGGCTGGTAACCTGTATGAACGAGCACTACCAGCATCATAATCCGCTCATCGGTCGTGAGCAGGAATTGCAGCGTACCATCCAGGTGCTCTGTCGTCGCGATAAGAACAATCCGCTGCATATAGGCGAGCCTGGCGTGGGCAAGACGGCCCTCGTCTGGGGACTGGCACGGATGATTGAAGAGGGTAGGGTGCCTGAGCGCTTGAAAGGCAGTCGCGTCTATCAGCTCGACATCGGCACACTGCTGGCTGGTACACAGTATCGTGGTGACTTCGAGAACCGTATCAAGCAGATCATGGACGGCATACAGGAGGAGAGCGACAGGAATATTGTCTATATCGATGAGATACACACCCTGGTGGGAGCAGGCGCCACCGGCGAAGGCTCGATGGATGCGTCGAACATGCTGAAACCTTATTTAGAGGCAGGTAGCATCCGCTTCATCGGCTCTACCACCTACGAGGAGTACAACCGCCATTTCTCACGCTCGAAAGGACTGGTGCGCCGCTTCCAGCAGATAGACATTCCAGAGCCCAGTCTGGAGGAGACGAAGCACATCCTCCGCCAGCTGCGT
This sequence comes from uncultured Prevotella sp., assembly GCA_905233825.1. Taxonomy (GTDB): domain Bacteria; phylum Bacteroidota; class Bacteroidia; order Bacteroidales; family Bacteroidaceae; genus Prevotella. The sequence goes on from CAJOFE010000008.1 coordinate 102,939, forward strand.
CCTCAATATGAGACTTTCCACGGTGTGACCTACGAAGAATCGGCACTCGACTTCGCTGTTGAGGCCAGCGCCAAATATGTGAACGACCGTTTCCTGCCCGATAAGGCCATCGACCTGATAGACGAAGCAGGAGCCAGTTTAGAGGTGACCCCTCCTTCAGCCCCCGAGGGGGCTACTATAGACCTTGCCTCAAAAACTAATGAAGCCTCCTCGGGGGCAGTATGGGGGGTCGTCACCAAAGCCCTCATCGCTGATGTTTTGGCGAAGACCTGTAAGGTGGATGCACTGGCGATGAACGATGACGAGGACAACCAGCGGTTGGAGACGTTGGCGCCTCGTCTGCTGGCAAAGATATACGGGCAAGACGAGGCCATCCGTCAGGTGGTGGAAGCTGTGCAGATGTCGAAGGCCGGACTGCTCGATGACGGTAAGCCGTTGGCATCGTTGCTCTTTGTAGGGCCCACGGGTGTCGGCAAGACCGAGGTGGCCCGTGTGCTGGCACAGGAGCTGGGCATCACGCTGCTGCGTTTCGACATGAGCGAATATACTGAGAAACACACCGTAGCCAAGCTCATCGGCTCACCGGCAGGCTATGTGGGCTATGAGGACGGTGGACTGCTTACCGATGCCATCCGTAAGACCCCCAACTGCGTGCTACTGCTTGACGAGATTGAGAAGGCGCATCAGGACATCTACAATATATTATTGCAGGTGATGGACTATGCCCGTCTGACGGATAACAAAGGTCGCAAGGCCGACTTCCGCAACGTCATCCTCATCATGACCTCCAATGCCGGTGCACAGTTTGCCTCACAAGCTGCCGTAGGCTTTACCGGAGCCGTAAGTCGTGGCGAGGCCATGATGCGACAGGTGAAGAAGACTTTCAAGCCCGAGTTCCTGAACCGTCTCTCGGGTGCCGTCGTCTTCCGCGACATGGATCATGAGATGGCTATGCTGATTCTCAAGAAGAAACTGCGCGAGTTGCAGGATAAATTGACAGCCCGTCAGGTGACGATGACGCTGCAACCTGAGGCTTTCGACCTCCTGTTGCAGCAGGGCTTCACCCGTGAGTACGGTGCCCGCGAGATGGATCGCGTCATTGCCCAGCAGCTGAAACCCCTGCTGATGCGCGAAATCCTCTTTGGCAGTCTCAAACAGGGCGGTGACATCACTATCGCTGTTAGTGATTCGAGATTGGTAGTTAGTGGTTAGGAGTTAGGAGTTAATACCTTTTAATTCTCACTTCTAAACTCTTCCTTGCGAAGCAACACCTCTTAACTCTCAATTCAAAATTCTCAATTCAAAATTCTTCCTTCTTACTTCCTACTCGGCGAAGCCGACACCTCTAAATTATTAATTCTCACTTCTAAACTCTTCCTTGCGAAGCAACACCTCTAAATTATTAATTCAAAATTCTTAATTCAAAATTCTTCCTTCTTACTTCCTACTCGGCGAAGCCGACACCTCTAAATTATTAATTCTCACTTCTAAACTCTTCCTTGCGAAGCAACACCTCTTAACTCTTAATTCAAAATTCTTACTTCAAAATTCTTCCTTCAATCCATGCTTTTCCAGTTAGACGATGAACTATGGTTCCCCGACCCTCGTTTGGGCGAGGAGGACGGTCTGGTAGCCGTAGGTGGCGACTTGAGCGTCGATCGTCTGTTGCTGGCCTATGGACATGGTTTCTTCCCCTGGTTCTCGTTCCGCCATCACGACGAGCCATTGTGGTATTGCCCTATGCAGCGCTTTGTCATCTTCCCTTCTGAGATTCATGTCAGCCATTCCATGCGACAGCTCATCCGTCAGCAACGTTACAAGGTGACCATCAATCGCGACTTTGAAGGTGTCATCCAGGGTTGTGCCTCCTCGCAGCAACGTGATGAGGAGGATGGTGCCTGGCTCGGTCCCGACATCATCCGTGCCTATACCGAGCTCCACCGTCAGGGCTTTGCTGCCAGTGTCGAGGTGTGGGACGACCAACGGTTGGTAGGTGGTCTCTATGGTGTTACACTGGGTAAGGCTTTTTTCGGCGAAAGCATGTTCTCACTGGTTCCCAATGCCTCGAAACTGGCCCTCATACATCTTGCGCAAACCTTTGAACAGTTGGGTGGGAAACTGATTGACTGTCAGTTTGAGACACCCCATCTGCGCTCTATGGGTGGCCGCTTCATCTCCTACGACGAATACAAAAAAATTATTTTCTCATGATTTTTTGCGGCATTATAGGATATTTTTATTACTTTTGTACCCGAAAATAAGATTGAAGGCGCTCGATATATCCCCTGGATGTTGAAAACGGCAGAAAAAGGAATAGGCTATGGAAAATAAGAAGCTTTTAGAAAGATTCGAGATTCTCCCCATGTTGCAGATGGCCAACCAGAATGGAGAAGACATCAGTGCGGTGCTCTGCGAAATGTATATCCTGCATCGCCGTGGCATCCCTTACGATGAAGAGTGGCTGTTCTCCACAGCCCGTCGCAAGGACTGGCTCAAGCCCGAGGGCACACCGCTCTTCTGCCTGGGCTATCTGCTGGCCTATGCCGGCATGTACGTCACTCGTCGCTATGGGGCTGCTATCGACGATATCCGCCGTGCCATCCAGAGGGACAACGACGTCGTGGTAGGTGTCGATCGTGAGAAGCTCTATGCCGAGACCGTCGATCTGGAAGACAAAACCAACCATGCTGTGGTCGTTACCCACATCGACGAGGATATCGTCACCATTTTCGACCCTCAGGAGGCACCTTATATCGCCAACATCCCCCTTCCCGATTTCCTGCGCGCTTGGAAAGAGTCGCAGAACTACATGATTCAGATTCTCCAATCGGTCGAGGAATACGAGCCCCATCCCATCAATGTGGATAATGTTCAGCTTGACGAAGATCTTGAAGAGTTGCAGGAAGCCATCGCTGAGAATGTGCACGATGTCTGGGCAGAGGCCAGGATGAAAGAAGGATGGCGTTACGGAAAGCAGCGCGACGATGCCCAGAAGCTTAATCCCGACATCGTGCCCTATACCGCATTGCCCGATAGCGAGAAAGCCTACGACCGCATCACGGCTTTCAACACCATCAAGCTCGTCAGGCGTTTAGGATATGACATTGTGAAACGTAAGAAGGAATAGGTCATGGCAACAACCAATTACACTCCGCAGCCCCTTGACACCAGCCATGTCGAGCTACCCGATGAACTGCAACAATTGGTCGAGCAGCTCGCGAAGAACGTGCACGAAGTATGGGCAGAGAAACGCATCGCCCAGGGATGGGAATGGGGAGTCGTGCGCAACGACCGGTTAAAAAAGCACCCCTGTCTGATGCCCTACGAAGACCTGCCCGAGGAAGAGAAGGATTTCGACCGCAATACTGCCGTCGGAACCCTGAAGTTCATCATGAAGCAAGGTTTTAAGATTGAAAAGTAGGTAAGATGTATCAAGTCCGAATCACAGCCATTCGCCAGACGGTATATCCCGACCTGATGGCGAAATATGAAAACCCCATTGAACATACCTGTGACGTCAGGGAGGGCCAGCAATGGATTTCCATTGATGGCCAATGCCCAGAGGGGATGTGCCCTTCGGCCTGGTCATCCATGCACGAGTTCGTGGAATCGCTGGCTAAAGGCGAAGGGAATTTTTATGACGGCTGGATGAAGAACCCCATGAGTGCCATGATCAGCTGCAACGACGGCTTCCGTCCCTTCAGTTTCTATCTCGAAGTGATTGACAGACAAGAATGATTCTTAAGATAATTTAGAGGCGTTTTTTTTACAATTTTTATTCAAAAATAACGTGTATTTCCCTTTTTTTTTATATCTTTGCAACGTAATATAGTATCCAATAGGGGCTTTGTAATAAGAATTGCTTTATTATGTCACTGGTATTCAGTACATTGCGGGCATTATTCTTGGGATTAAACGATGTGTCCTCCATGTTCAAAAACGTGGTGTCCCCAAGAAATATGCCTGATTCAAGAACGTTTGAGTGCTTGTATGCTAAGAGAAAGTGATCCCCACTGGTTTATCATGCGAATAAGGAATTCCAGTCTTTCACGATTGGAGACCATCATGACGCGATTGAACGACGATGACGACATCGACGAGGCTTATGCCCCGTTACATTTCATCAAGGTAAGCATGACAAAGATGAACTTTGTTCCCTATCTGCTGAACTACATTTTTGTCCGTTCCACCCTCGAGAAACTGAAAAAGGTAAAGTCGAATCACGAATACTACGAGCCCTTGCGCTTCGTCATGCACCCGATGTACGACGAGAAACTTGACAAAAAGAGCGAGGCGCTTTACATCTCCGACAAGAAGATGACCGACTACAAGCGTGTCACTGCCGAGGAAAATGAAAAGGTGGTTTTCCTCGACAACATGGCCTACGCCTGCAAACCCAGTCAGGAGGTTCAGATAACAGAAGGACCGTTTATCGGCATTGTGGGTCGCATCAAGCGCATCAAGGGCAACCGTTGTGTCGTCATTCCTATCGGGAATGAGATGGCCGTGGCCATCAGGGATCTTCATAGAAGCCACGTCAGGCTGCTCACTGAAGAAGAAGTAAGGAATATAGAACAAACAATACCTATCAAATGAAGAAGTGTACTTTTTTACTATTGCTGACAGTCATGCTGCTCGGCTCGTGCAAAACACCTCAGGACATTGCCTATTTGCAGGATGTAAAAGTAAACGAACCCATACACACCCAAGGCGACGGCTACATACGCTTCCAGCCGGGCGACAAGCTGAGCATCTATGTGCACAGCCGCGACCAGCAGCTGATGGAACTGTTCAACATCTCTGGCCGCAACGGGAGTATAAACAACAACGCCAACGGCAACGTGAACTATGCTCCCTACACCATTGACACGGCAGGCGAGATTGACTTCCCCGTCTTGGGAACGCTTAAGCTTCAGGGGCTGACGCGCGACGAGGTGGCCAAGTATATCAAAGACCAGCTCATCATCAACAACCTGTGTAAAGACCCCATCGTCACCGTGGCCTTCTACAACATGAACTTCTCCGTGCTGGGTAATGCAGGAGCCGGTGTCAAGCAAATCAACAAAGACCGCATCACCCTGCTCGAAGCCCTTGCCATGGCCAGCGACCTGCAGATCAACGGACTGCGCAAGAACGTGCTGGTGATGCGTCAGGAGGGCGACATGCAGGTGCCCTATCGTGTTGACCTGACAAGCGCCGAGAGTATCTATAATTCGCCCGTTTACTACATCCGTCAGAACGATGTCATCTACGTTGAGCCCAACGACATGACCAAGCGTTCGAGCACCGTCATGGGTTCCAGTGCCTACACGCCCAGCTTCTGGTTCGGCATGTTCTCTACGGTGATGTCGGCAGCCCTGCTCATCTACAACATCTTGAAATAACGTTAACTTTTACGATAGCAAAAGAAAATGGCAACAACAAAGACAACAGCTAACCGTCAACGCGCAGTAGTCGATGAATCGCTCAGCATCAGCGACATGCTGATGCTCTGTCTGCGGCACTGGCCGTGGTTCCTGCTCTCGCTGCTGGTGTGCATGGGAGCGGCAACACTCTATCTGCTCTCTACGCCAAAGACCTACACCCGCACCACCTCCATCCTGGTGAAGAACAGTGGCGAGAAGTCGAACGACATCAAACTGATAGAGGACCTGGGCGTGAACAACCTCTCGTCGAACATCTCCGACGAGATTGTAGCCATCCACTCGCCAGCCACCATTTATGAAATGGTGAAGCGCCTCCATTTGGACATCAGCTATTTCCGCCATGGCTTCTTCTGCGACGAGCCGCTCTATGCCGCTTCGCTGCCTGTGGAAATCGATTTCACCGATCTGCCCGACGATGCGAAAGTTGATTTCAAGCTGAAGCTGACAGGTGACAGCACCGCCAAGATTTCTGAGATTGTCCTCCGGGGCGAGCCTGTCAACGGCACCTTCGACATCAGGATGAACAAACCGGCACGGTTGCCTTTCGGCGAGATGACGCTCAAGCCCTCGCTCTATTACGACAAAGGCATGCGCAAGGAGATTCTGGTCAGGCGTGTAGGCTTCCAGCAGGCCTCGCAACATTATGGCAGCATCATCAACGCCAAGCTGAAACCCGATACCAAGAACATCATCGACATCGTGTGCGTGGATAACTCCATACCCCGTGCCGATAACATCCTGAAGACCATCGTCAATATCTACAACGAGAACTGGGTGCAGAACCGCAACCAGATCAGTGTCTCCACCAACGAGTTCATCAAGGAGCGACTGGCTGTGATTGAAGAGGAGCTGGGCGACGTCGATCAGGACATTGCCGGCTATAAGAGTGCCCACGCCATGCCGAGCGTGGAAGCTGTAGCTGCACAGGCAATGGGGCAGGAGAGTGCTGCCGACCAGCAGCGCCAGCTCATCAGCAACCAGCTCTACATGGTTCGCTATGTGCGCAACTACGTCACCGACCCTACGCACGACTTCCAGCTGCTGCCTGCCAGTTCGGGAATAGGCAACGCCGCCGTCGAGGCACAGATCACGGCCTACAACGAGAAGCTCCTGCAGCGCAACAATCTCGTGGCAAACAGTAGCGAACAGAATCCTTTAGTGGCCGACCTCGACGTGGCACTCGCCAACCTGAAGGGAGCCATTGTGAACTCCTTGGACAATACCCAGGCCACTCTCAGTGCACAACTCAGCACCGTGCAGATGCTGCACAGTCAGGCTTTAGACAAACTGTCGGCCAATCCCACGCAGGCCAACCACCTGCTCTCCATCGAGCGTCAGCAGAAGGTGAAGGAGAGTCTCTATCTTTTCCTGCTCCAGAAACGCGAGGAGAACGAGCTGAGCCAGGCTTTCACCGCCTATAACACCCGCATTATCGCAGAGCCGTGGGGCAGCAGCGCTCCTACGTCTCCCCAGCGCAATAAAATCCTGATGATAGCCTTTGGCTTGGCATTGGCACTACCTGCCGCTTTCTTCATCATCCGCGAAAATGTCAATAGCAAAGTGCGTGGCCGCAAGGATCTGGAGAATCTCTCTGTGCCTTATGTCGGCGAGCTGCCCCTGTGGAAGCCGAAGAAAGACGAAGAGAAAGAGCCCGGCTATCATATCGTGGTGAAGCAGCACAAGCGCGACATCACCAACGAGGCCTTCCGCGTGGTAAGGACCAATCTGGAGTTCATGACATCGTCAGCCCTCAACGCACCTCTTGGCACGCATCCCTCCATCGTTGTGATGTTCACCTCGTTCAACCCGGGCTCGGGCAAGACGTTCGTCTGTGCCAACCTTGGTGCCTCTTTCGGCATACGTGGTAACAAGGCTATCTGTATCGACCTCGACCTGCGCCGTGGTTCACTGTCACAGATTGTCGGCTCGCCCAAGCAGGGACTCACCAACTACCTCGGCGGACAGACCGACAGTTACAAGGAGCTGATCGTGCACCATCAGCTCAACACCACAGAAGAGCAAGGCAACGGCTCTTCTAAGGGAAATAGTAAAGAGCTTGCCATCGATTTCCTGCCGATGGGAAAGATGCCCCCCAACCCCACCGAGCTGCTCTACTCACCCAAGCTGAAGCCCATGCTCGACGAACTGCGCCGCGAGTACGATTATATCTTCCTCGACTGTCCACCGGTGGAGATTGTGGCTGATGCCACCATCATCAGCCGCGAGGCCGACGTCACCCTCTTCGTGGTACGTGCTGGTCTGATGGAACGCTCCATGCTGCCGGAGTTGGAGAAGAACTACGAGGAGAAGAAATACAACAACATGGCTATTCTGTTGAACGGTACCGATGCCGAACACCATTACGGCTACCACCGCTATGGCTATGGTTACGGACGTTATGGCTATGGTCGTTACGGCTATGGCAAGGGCTATGGCTACTACGGGAAATAACGATGTCTGACGTTACGCAGGTAATTACTCCGCATCAGAAACTCTGGAGTGTCGATTTCCGTGAGATATGGCGTTATCGCGACTTGATAGCGCTGTTTGTCAAGCGCAATATCGTCGTACAATACAAGCAGACCATCCTTGGCCCGCTGTGGTACATCATCCAGCCCCTGCTCACGGTCATCATGAACATGGTGGTCTTCGGCGGAATCGCCAAGATGAGTACCGATGGTCTGCCACAGGCCGTCTTCTACATGGCAGGAAATGTGTGCTGGTTCTACTTCGCCGACTGTCTCAACCAGACGTCCTCCACCTTCCGTACCAACCAGGCCATGTTTGGCAAGGTCTATTTCCCCCGTCTGGTGGTGCCCATCGCTACGGTCATCTCCAACCTCCTGCGCTTCGGCATTCAGATAGGCCTCTTCGTGGCGCTCTACCTCTATTTCTTCTTCAACGGAGCCGACATTCACTTAGGTTTCTTGATTGTTGACCTTCCCGTTGCCGTCCCCGTCATCGTTAATATAGTTTTCGTTTTCGTTTTCGTTCTCGTTTTCGTTTTCGTTCTCGTTCTCATGCTCGCCGGCCTCGGCTTGGGCTTCGGCATCCTGGTGTCGTCAATGACCACGAAGTATCGCGACCTCTCCATTCTCTTCACGTTCATCGTGCAATTGTGGATGTATGCCACCCCTATCGTCTATCCCATCAGCACCGTGCCCGAGGGCACACTGCGCACGCTCATCATGATCAACCCGATGTCATCCGTCATCGAGGCTTTCAAGTATATCACACTCGGTCAGGGCTATTTCTCCTGGCTATACCTGGCTTACAGCTTCACGTTCATGGTCGTCCTGCTGGTCCTTGGCATCGTCATCTTCAACAAGGTGCAGCGTTCCTTCATGGACACCGTATAATAATGAACGAATAATAGAATTCACATAATCAACACAACTTATATGAAAAAAGCAATTCTTTTGTTATGCATGGTTGGGCTGTTCTCAACCGCCGCCATGGCACAGCCGCTGGCGAAAAGCATGTTCTTCGACAACTGGTACGTCGGAGCCACCAGTGGCACTTACATTCCTTCCTCCACGTTTAAAATCAGCGGCAATACCGAATGGATGCTGGGATGGCGTGTTGGAAAGTGGTTCACGCCCGACGTGGGATTGTCCGTTGAGGCTCAGCACTTTTTCGGCAAGAAGGGCCATTTCTCGGTCAGCCATACCTCCATCAACGTGTGGAATGCAAGTGTACTCGGAATGGTGAACTTCCACAACTGGTTCGCAGGCTATCTTGGCACACCGCGCCCGTTTGAAGTCATCGGCGTTCTGGGCATCGGCGGTGCAGGCCTCTGCGGTGCAGGTTGGAAATATGTTCGACCCAATTATGACGATCCCCATCCCAACAGCCTGACTGCTTCATTGGGACTCGACTTCACCCTAAATCTCGGCAGCAAGAAGCAGTGGCAGGTCTATATGGAGCCGCGAATGATGTATGAGCTGGCGAACGAGAAAGAAAACGTGCAGTTCAACAACAGCCGTGCCCTCTTCAGTCTCAACGTGGGTGTTAATTACAAGTTTATGACCTCGAACACCACGCACAATTTCAAGTTCATAGAGATCATCGATCCCGAAAAGGTGAATATGCTGACCGACAGCCTCGGCATCCTGAGCAACTCCGCCTATAACAAAGACCTGCAATTGGCTAACAAGAATGCCGAGATCGACTCACTGCAGCAGGCCATCCAGGACATCAACCGCCTCCAGCTCATCCAGAAGCGTAAAGTCACCGTCAATGTCCTGCAGCCGGTGGTCATCTTCCGTCAGAACAAATACATCATCGACCCCCTGCAGTTTGCTCCCATCGAGGTGATTGCCAAATACATGCGGAAGCATCCTGACTCCAAGATCGAAGTCCGAGGCTATGCCTCGCCTGAAGGCGTCGAGCATGCCAACCAGAAGTTGTCTGAGAACCGTGCCAATGCCGTCAGGAATGCCCTTATCAAGAAATATAACATCGCCCCTGAGCGCCTCACCGCCACAGGCTGTGGCACCACCGACGATCTGTTCGACGAATTCGAGTTCAACCGCGTAGTGCTCTTCATCGACCAAACAAAGTACGAGGAAGAGGAGTACCTCGAAATCAATCGCTGATAGAACGGGAACGATAACGAAAACGTTGACGGGAACGAATAAAGATGATGATTGGCAAAGCACGAAATTTTCGAGAGTACAAGGTATGGCAGGATGCTGTGGACTATGCGACATATGTCTATGAGATTACGTCCCAGCTCCCTTGGTTCGAAAAGAAAGGCTTATGCGATCAGCTTCAAAGAGCTGCTGTAAGTATCTCTTCAAATATCGCAGAGGGATCTGCACGTCCTACAGATGCCGACTTCGCTCATTTCCTCGATCAAGCATAAGGTTCTTCTTATGAAGTTGAAACACAGTTATTAATTTGTAAAAATATAAAATATATCACAGAGGACCAATATAACGAATTATTAAGTAAAGACGTAGCTATACAAAAACAACTTATAGGGCTGATTCGCTCTATTCGCGTAAAATAGTCTTCGCTTTCGTACAAAGTCTTCGTTTTCGTTTTCGTTTTCGTACAAAGTCTTCGTTTTAGTTTTCGTTTTCGTACAAAGTCTTCGTTTTCGTACAAAGTAATGAGCAACGCGATTGAATTTGTCAACGTAGGCAAGCAATACCGCCTCGGCTTAGTCTCCACTGGCACCATCAGTCACGACCTCAACCGTTGGTGGACCATGAACGTGCTCCGTAAGGAAGACCCCTACCTGAAGATTGGCGAGACCAACGACCGTGCCCACCGTGGCCATAGCGACTATGTCTGGGCGCTGAAAGACATCAATTTCTCTGTCGAGCAAGGCGACGTTGTCGGCATCATTGGTAAGAACGGTGCTGGCAAGAGCACCCTGCTGAAACTCCTCAGCCGTGTCACTGCCCCCACCACCGGCCGCATCACCTATCAGGGGCGTATCGCCTCGCTGTTGGAGGTCGGCACTGGTTTCCATCCTGAGATGACAGGTCGCGAGAATATCTATATGAATGGTGCCATCATGGGCATGACCAAGGCAGAAATCACCCGCAAGCTTGATGAGATTGTTGACTTCTCAGGCTGTGAACGCTATATCGACACCCCCGTCAAGCGTTACAGCAGTGGTATGACCGTCCGCCTTGGCTTTGCCATCGCCGCCCACCTCGAACCCGACATCCTCGTCGTTGATGAAGTCCTAGCTGTCGGCGATGCCGAGTTCCAGAAAAAAGCCATTGGGAAGATGCAAGACATCTCCAAAGGCAATGGCCGCACTGTACTATTTGTGAGTCATAATATGGGAAGTGTCAGAAGATTATGTAGTAAAGGAATCTTATTAGAAAATGGTACAGTGAGCTTTATTGGAAAGATCTCTGAGACCATAGACCATTATTTAAATAATGTAGATGTTATACAGAAGAATAAAATTATTGACAATGTCCAATGGAAGAAAAGTACATTGGACATTACCCAAGTGGAAATTAACGGAACTGAGAATTCCTTCTCTGTAATAAAGAGCCAACAAAAAGAACTCACAGTTTTGATTGATGGCTTTACTGCTGAAGATATGATTTATGATGTCATGCTCACTCTAAAAAGTAAAGATGGAGTTCCATTTGCAACTTATGCAAAAGGACATTATTCAGGCGATTTACAATATTTGCAAAAGGGTAAATTTTCTATTCGAAAGAATATAGCTTTACCAAAAATCCTTAGTAAAGGAATTGTTTTCGTAGACTTGTATTTGCACTATCCGATGGTTGAATTTTTATTAAAAGCTCCTCAATGTTGTACCTTGGAGACCGAAGGTTATCAAGAAGGGACAGGTAGATCTATAAATCAGCATGATGGTGGTCTCATAGGCCTTACCGATGTAGATAAATAAATGGCAAATATTCTTATTTCATATGGTGATTATAGGTTCAAAAAGTCTTTAGCCAGTATCAGAAAAGAGGCAAAACGCGTTGGGATTTTCAACAAGATAAAGCTTTATTCACCCAAAGATCTTCCCTCTTATATTAAAGCATCCCCATTATTTGCTTTTAGGAAGGGGGGAGGCTATTGGCTTTGGAAACCGTATGTTATTCGTGAAACCTTACGTCATTGTAATATTAATGATGTAGTTTACTATGTTGATGCAGGTTGTAGACTAAACCCTGCTAGTAAAGAATGGGTTAAATTCCAACAAGAAATTAAGTCATATAATGCAATTTTTTTTCAATATAAATCTGATGTAATATACGATGGATGGGAGAAATATTGTCAAAATTTATTAAATAATTCTCCCAAAATCTTACATTGGATGAAACCATATACGGCTAAATATTTCGTAGACTATTTTGGTAGTGATGAATTTCTAGAATACAACAAAATTATGGGTGGGATAATTATAATAAAAAAGACTCCCCAATTACTGCAAGTTATGGACCAATGGTTTAAGATATCTCTTTTTCATCCAGAATTAATCATTGATCCATTGGGAAAAGAATTAGCAAAAATTCCTTCTTCTTTTAATGTACACAGACATGACCAAGCCATTTTAACACCTCTAGTATATAAATTTAAACAACAAGACAATATTTTAGTCTTACCAGAAACTGCAGAAAGTGAGAAAAACACAGCAGCAATTATTGCTGAACGACGTGTTGAGAAAGATATTTGGACTAATTTTCTCTCTCAAAGAATCAAACACATACTGAAATTTTATCTAAAAGACCACTCTTAATATGGCTTATATTAATTGGTACTAATTACAAATAATTACAATTTTTTCAATGTTATTTTCTATCATCACCATTAATTATAACAATATAGAGGGACTAAGGCAAACTTGTGACAGTGTTCTTTGTCAAACTTCCAAGGATTTTGAGTGGATAATAGTAGACGGGGGAAGTAAAGATGGCTCAAAGGAATTTATCGAGGAAGTGGCGGGAAGTCTTAAAGGCACATTAATGTTGACTTTTTGGTGCAGTGAGCCAGATAAAGGGATATACAATGCAATGAATAAAGGAATTGAGCATTCGCAGGGAGATTATCTTATTTTCTTAAACTCTGGCGATATGTTTTATGACAAAAATGTATTAGATAATATTAATTGCATAGGTATATCTAGTGATATTTTTATTGGAGAAGTTGTGGAAAAGGACAATTGCAACAAGTTATTTAATCATTATAATCCAGAAGAAGGTATTCTTCTGCATTTATTGAGGATGTCGCTTGCTCATCAAGGAACTTTTTTTAAAAGATCATTGTTTCAGAGATTTAGGTATGATGAGACATTGAGTATCGTATCAGATTGGAAATTGTTTTTAGAAACTCTAGTATTCAACAATTGTACATTTGGTTTTACAAACCATTTTGTAGCAATACAAGATATGAAGGGTATTAGCAACATTAATCTGGAAAAAGGGAAGACTGAGCGTGCATTAGTTCTTTCAGAATTGTTTCCTAAATTAGTATTAGAGAATTTGTATAAGTATAAAACATTATATGATTCAACATATGTACGTAATGGAATCTATTTGGAAAAGAAATGTAAGTGGATGTATCTTTTTGTTAGAAAAATGACCTCCTTCTTTATCAAAGCCCATAAAAAGATAAGGATTAAGACTTAATCACTATTCCTTTTGCTTTTTTAGTCAATTTTTATGCGAGTATCTATTGCAGTTCCCATTTATAATGTATCTAATTATATTGAAAGATGTCTCATAAGTCTATTTGAACAGACTTACAAAGACATTGAATATGTTTTTGTAAATGATGGATCAAAAGATAATAGTGTAGAAATACTTTGGAAAGTGCTTGCTAGATATCCAGGATGTCAACAGAATACCAAATTTGTAGATAGAAAAACGAATAAGGGAATTGCTGCGACGAGGAATGAATTGATAAAGAATAGTTCTGGCGATTATATTTCATTTGTGGATGCCGATGATTATATTGATATCGACATTATAGAAAAATTAGTTGAAGAGCAGGAAAGAACCAATGCAGACATCGTGTCGTCTGGTTTCGTTGTCCACAAAGGTGGCAAGTGTACAAATGTAATGTCTCCTCATTTATTAACTCCAGAAGAAAATCTGAATTATATTTTGGCTCAAGGATCGTCTCATGAATTGTTTTGTCGGATAATTAAACGAGATTTGATTATAGGAAATGGTATAACGTTTGTAGAAAACTTAAATATAAGTGAAGATTGGGTAGTAATGGTTAAATGCTATTATTATGCAGAAAAAGTCGCCTTCTTAGATAATTGTGGATATCATTATAATTGCGACAATACAACTTCAGCGATGGCTTCTTATAAAGATAGAATTATAAAGAAACAAATAGAGAACTTAAAGGCATTTGTTGAAATTAGTAATTTTTTAAATTCTGTAAATTATAACTCTACTGATGATTTCTTTAAATATGCTTCAGATAAGGTACGATTTGTTAAATGGGAAGCAGTAAAAAGTGGAAATGAAGAAGCTTTTCGAACGATTGTCAAGTTGCAAAAATCTATTGGAACAAATGGAACATATGCGGGGTATGGCATAAAAGAATATGTAAAAGCTATGATAGCAAATCTATATGGTTTGATAAAACTTAAATAATATATTCTTATGAAAGTCTCCATAATCATTCCTGTTTATAACGTTGAGCCGTACATAACAGAATGTTTAGAGAGTGTCGCTAACCAAACATATACAGGGGAAATGGAGTGCCTGATTGTGGATGATTGTGGATTGGATAATAGTATCGCTATAGCAGAAGAGTTTATCCAAACCTATCAGGGACAAATCGACTTTAAGATAATTCACCATACCCATAACCGTGGACTTTCTGCTGCACGTAACACCGGTATTGATGAGGCTACGGGTGATTATGTCTATTTCCTTGATTCTGACGATGCCATTGTGCCAGATACAATAGAGCTGATGATGCAGATTGTGAAAGAGCACCCGCAGGTGGAAATGGTCCAGGGTGGCTTTTGCGGGATGGATGATAACATAATAGCAGATTTTTCTCAAATGGATCTGCCTGATTATACCAATGATCAAAAATGGATAATATCGAACGTTTTTCTTAATCTTCCTGTTACATCGTGGAATCGTTTGTTGAAAAAAGATTTTCTTCAAAAAGAGAATATAAAATCACATGAAGGTCTTATTCATCAAGATGTTCCCTTTTGTTATTTGTTGTCACTAAAATGTAATCATATAGGTTTTGTCAGGGAGAATACTTATCGCTATCGACAACAACGTAAAAACAGTATAACAAACACTTCTAATGACATTAAAAACTTTCAGGCACGAATCATCATTATGAATGACTGCATAGATGCATATATAGACTTAAATGAAAAATCGAATACTATTAGAGCAATTGCGTTAAAAATGTTATGGACGAAATGGTTGAATTACATGGCTGTTCATAACTATTCTACACTTAAACTATATCAAAGTGATTTATTAAATATTTCCAAAAGGATGGTTTCTATAACCCCATGGCCTCAAAAAGGATTGGCATTGGCATACCAAAAAACGCCTTTGCGGATACGGAAATCAAGACTTGTTAATAATATGTTTGAGATGTGTCTTTAACATCAAAAGAGTTTGCTAAACTGTTGTGAAGAATCGGTTATGCGAATACTCGTAGTATCAAATAAAGATAGACTATATAGAACAGACCTAAATGCCTTTGTTTCTGTGTTTGCCGAAGGCTTAATAAAGTTTGGACATTCTGTTAATGTAGATAATGGAAGAGAACTAGCTGAACACTATAAAAACTATAACCTTGTTTTCTTCCAATTCCCGATGGAAACAGGGTTGGATCTCAAAGAGTTAACGATGGTACTAAACAAGAGTCATCAAGCAGGTGTGAAATCTGCCATTACTTGCCATGATCTTGAACCGCTTAATCCAAATGAGGAAGGAAAACGTATATATAATTGTCTATATGATAACGTAGATATCATACACCACATGGGCGGTTATAGTTATAAAATACTATGTGAAAAATATCAATCAAAGCGACATTTTATTGCAAATCATCCCATATATTATGATATTCAATCTATGGGATATACTAAAGAGGAATGCCGCATAAAATTAGGATTGCCGCTGGATAAACGAATAGTTTTAGCATTCGGTCAGTTTCGGAATGATGATGAGGTGAAGCTATTTCTAAATATTCGAAAGAGTATTTCTTCAGATGTGCTACTTTTCGCTCAGAGAATAGATACGGGTAGGCTTAATAATGGATTAAGACTTGACAAAACCTTCAAATGTTTGAGGAAACGTGCTTTGTTACATCATCGAAATTTGAAATACGGAAAGGATCGTTGTAAGGATAAAATGATACCATATTATTTCTCAGCAGCAGATGTTGTTTTTCTTCAACGAAAGAATATCTTAAATTCGGGTAATTTACCAATGGCTTTTTCAGCTGCCAAGCCAGTTGTCGGACCTAACATTGGTAATGTTGGACCGTTGTTGATTGAAACAGGAAATTATCTCTTCGATCCTTGTGATGAACAGTCTGTATCAGATGCAGTGAACCATGCACTTGAGAATTTAATTGTTGGAGATTCCAATCATGATTATGCAATGAGGAAGATGAGTCCCGAACATGTTTTTGGCATCATAGATAAAAATATTAGAGAACTATAAAGAAGATATAATAATGAGAATAATAGGAGTTATACCCGCTCGTTTTGCCTCAACACGTTTCCCAGGAAAACCATTGGCTGATATTTGTGGTAAACCAATGATTTGGTGGGTGTATAATCAGGTGATGCAGGTAAAGGAATTCACTGAGGTGTATGTGGCAACCGATGATGAACGGATTGCAGAATGCTGTAAGCAGTTTGGTATGAAGTTCCTGATGACACGTACTGATACGCCTAATCATATCCACCGTATTTGGGAAGTGACAGAGATGATAGAGGCCGATTACTACATCAGTATCAATGGTGACGAGCCGCTTATCTCGCCTGAAAATATCAGGGCGGCTTTCCCAGATGCCGTTATTACCGACCGCCCATTCTTCCAGAGCGTTTATCGTGAACTAAAAGATCCTGCTGAGCTGATGGATATTGCCAATGTGAAGATTGTCTTAAACAAGGAAGGGGCCTGCATGTATCAGTCGCGCTATCCCATTCCATGTCCTAAGGGTTCTTTGCTCTTCACTTATAAGAAAGCTATTGGAATAGAATGTTTCAATAAGAAAGCGCTGGACTTCTTTGCCCATGCAGAGATGGGCGCCTTAGAGAAAATCGAAGACATAGACCATCTACGTTTCTTAGAAAATGGTATTCCCATCTATTATAAGAAAATCGAATCCGATTCTTTGTCAGTTGATACAAAGAACGACTTAGAGAAGGTACGCATGATTATTGAGGAAAGAATTAAAGTTAACGCATGAAGAACGTCAAAATATTGGATTGTACTCTGCGTGATGGTGGACGCATCATTAACTGTGCCTTTCCTGATGCAGAGACTAAAGACATTGCCTCGCGGTTGGCTTCGGCTAAAATAGACATCGTGGAGATGGGCTTCCTTCGCGACCCTACGAAAATTGATTACCAAGGTGATAGTACTTTCTTTACAGATGTGAATCAGATAAAGCCATTTATAAATAAAGACACCTCTACGATTTATTTGGCTTTTATTGATTATGAATTATATGACTTCAAGACCTTAAAGCCATATGATGGTACATCCATTGATGGAGTTAGAGTGGGGTTTACTAAGAAGAGCTTTGATTTAAATAAAGAGGATGTCATCAGGCAATTGCATAGTGTCAAGGAAAAAGGTTACAGGCTATTCATCCAAGGAGTCAACACATTAGGCTATAGTGATAAAGCATTGTTGGAACTCATTGAGCTGGTTAATGATGTCCATCCAGAGAGTTTCGGTATAGTGGACACCTATGGTGCTATGTATATTGATGATGTGAAGAGGATATATACATTGGTTGACCACAATATGCGAGATGATATTACTATCGATTTCCATTCCCATAATAATTTCCAATTGTCATTTGCATTTGCTCAAGAGATTATTACACTGAGCAATAGCAAACGTAATGTGATAATCGATTGTACGTTAAATGGGATGGGTAAAGGGGCTGGTAATCTGAACACAGAACTGATGGTTGACTATCTGGTGCGCAAACGTAACTATGATTATGACTTTGATGCTATTCTTGATATCATCGATGACTATATATATAATTACCATTTACAACACTCGTGGGGGTATTCCATCCCTGCTCTTATGGGAGGTGTATATCAGTCTCATCCCAATAACATCATCTATCTGACCGAGAAATATCGTTTGGCTACTAAGGATATTAAGTATATCATCAGTATGATAGACCCACAACTGAGAATGCGGTATGACTACGATAATATCCAGCGTTTATATCAAGAATATAATCACACGAAGGTAGATGATCGTCAATCGCTGGCTTTACTTAAGGAACGTCTGAAAGGTAAAAAACTGCTGTTGCTACTACCAGGCAGCTCAATAGCGACATATAGACAGCAGATATTGCAGGAGATAGAGCAAAACCACCTGACGGTTATTATGGTGAATTTTATTGATGCAGAATATGTGAAATATGACAGCCTTGCCTTTTGGGGTAGCTCAAAGCGATATAAACGTTTTAAGGGTGACCGCAAGCAAATACAGTCGTTTCTGACTTCGAATATCGAGTCTGACAATGAGCGCGACTGGGTTATGAACTACGATTCCTATATTGACCGTACCAAGGAATATTCTGACAATACTATGCTCATGCTTTTGCGTATCCTGCAACGCATAGGCATCACTTCTTACTGTATAGCGGGCTTCGATGGATTTAGTGAAAACAATAATTATTACAATAACACCAATTTCGGTGAAGAGCGCTTTCGTAGGAAGTACAATGAGACCAATCAGGCCTTGTCATCTCTTTTGCAGGAATTTGCCGATTCTGTAGGCAATGCCTTGAAGGTAAAGTTCCTGACGCCAAGCATATACAAGGAAATCTTACAGAAATGAACAAGCGAAATTTGTTTTTTGTTTTTACTCCGTTCCAGCTGTTTGTAGCTCAGCAGATAATAAGACAGGAGAAACTGGAAAACAATGTGTTGATCCAAAGTGTGATTGACAAGAATGTGCACTTTTTGGATGTGTACGATATGATGTTTATACCTAAATTATGGGATAAAAGATTAGAATTTAAGGATTTCGCAAAGTGGAACGGTGACAGAGTTCGCACCTTTGTAGATGTCAAATACACATACTGTAATTATCGCAAAATAAAACGAATCTTAAAAGAGAATAACATATCTAACATTTATCTGGGGGAAATCTTGAATCAGGCTTGTCGTTTTACGTCTGTGGTATTTCATCATCAAGGGTTTAAAATAGTTTTCTTTGAAGAAGGCACAAGTCATTACGTAGATCGTCCATATACTCCAAACAAGACATTAAAACATAAAATAAAAGTGTGGCTATTGGATGTAATCTACTTTTTACCTTTTTACGGGGTAAGATTCGCCGAGTGGAACAGTAGCCCAAACCGCTCGTATGATACACTGCCTATTGACAAACGATTCAGTATAATTCCTTATCACCATAAGCCTTTCGATGTAAGACTCTATATAGAACCGATGTTTACTGACAAATTGAAAAACTATGTTCTGTCAAGTATTAAGCAGGAAGAAGGAGAACATCGGGTGATGTTGATGACAGATCCTTTGCGTGAGTTGATGCCGAAGGATTATTTAAGTCTTTATTTTGACACTATTAAGGAATGTGTTGATAGTATAGCTCCAGAACAATTCTTATATATTAAGTTTCATCCTCGGGAGATACAGAGTTCTCGGGAAAGAATTATGGAAATAGCCGAGAAATCTGGAGTAAAATATAAAGTACTGTCAGAAGAAGTAAACATTTGCGTAGAATATTACCTTCAGATGTTTCATTTTGAGAAGATCTATTTCTTTAATGCTGCTACATATTTCTACAACGACTATGCATTCCCCCAAATAGAGTTTGTCAAGCTAATGCCCATTGTTTATAAGAAATGCAAAGAAGCTGGTGTAAAAAAACTTACCTATATGGAGAATATGTTGAAGATGATAGAACCAGAAATGATAAAATGATAAAACTCCTTTTCGTCATTCCCGAATACTCACACGGTGGAACCAACAAGTCGTTGGAGAATCTGCTGTCGCTAATTGACAAGACGAAATACCAGATTTCGGTCTATTGTCTTTATGAGGATGGTGGGCCGTACTATAAGCAGATATTCTCGCCATATATACTAAAAAAGAGCTGGCTGTATTACTGGCTGCACGATAATGTCTGGACGCGGAAAGTAATGGGGGGGTATAATAAACTTACAAAACGAGATAACTTTTCTTTTCTATATAAACGTGAGGCCCGGGTTTTACAGAAAAGATACAACTTCGATGTAGTGGTTGCCTATCAAGAAGGAAAAACCACAGAATTCGTCTCTTTTATTGATCAATGTAAGAACAAAGTCGCTTGGTATCATTGCCCATACATTATTTGTAAGACAAAGGAAGCTCAACAAAGAGCCTTGTCATTGTATGGACAATTCGATAAAACGGTATGTGTATCCCGATGCTTTGCAGAAATGATGCGAGAAATATTACCGACTTTGTCCGAAAAGATTATATGGATTTACAATACTGTTAATGTTCCTTTGATACGACAGATGGCGGCTAATGAGATCCGGTTGTTCGACGAGCAATTATTCAATATCGTATCAATAGGTAGATTAACGAGTCAGAAACAGTTTGAGTTGATACCACAGATGGCTTCTTTTGTCAAGTCATCAAGACCTTTTCGGTGGCACATCATAGGAGCTGGTTCGTATGAACAACTAATCCGTGAAAAAATCGCTGAATTTAACATGCAGGATAAAGTCATACTCATGGGTGCCAAAGACAATCCCTATCCATACATTTTTCATGCGGATTTGGTGGTTTGTACCTCAGATTCAGAGAGCTTTTCATACGTGTTGGCCGAGGCAAAATGTCTGCATACACCAGTTTTGTCAAACGATTTCCCCGTAGCCTATGAGGTGATAGACGACTCCTGTGGTTGGATTGCGAATCTAAAGGAAATGCCTCAAGTCTTGACTCGTATCATTAATAATGTTGATGGAGAATACGACAGAAAGAAAGCATCTATTATGAAATATGAGTATTCTAACGAGGAGATACTGCAGAGAATAGAAGAACTATTTGACAAGAAATGAAGGCTATGGATTTGCATACACCGCCGACACTTAACGGCAACTTATTTTCTTAATAACATACACCGACACAGGATTGCATACACGGAATATTTACCTAAGAACAAGTTGGTTAAACGCGAGTGTAGGTAGTGTATGCAGTTCTGAATGACTATATGACAAAGATTGTTAAAAGCATGCAGCCCATGCGATATAGGAATAACAGCAATTTCAAACTTGCTCCGTACTATGCTTGGGTAGATGCTGGCGGGAAAGTGGTTAAACCTTTTTATGGACTACGTAAACTACGTTCTTTACTGAACATACAAGAAAGACTTATCAATAAAAACAGTACTACGGCCATTCTATGTTTTTCAGAACCTCCGAGTTTGGATGTGGACACTTTCCCGTGGTGGGGGCATTATGAGATAATCCCTGTTGTATGGGACTGTTGGCCCAAATATTGGGATTATACCGAACAATGGTTCCAAAGACATGGCGTAAGGTCTGCAGTTTTTACTTCCTCACAAACAGCAGATGAGTTTCGGCGAAGGCTTCCTGAAATGAATATTCTTACCATCACAGAAGGCATTGAAACAAAACTATACAAGGGAGAAAAGGTGTTGACAGAACGCAACGTGGATATCTTGTTGTTTGGTCGTATTGCAAAGAAATATGGGAATCTGGACTTCGGCAATCTACGAAAAGTAGTAAGTAAAGACGAACAGTCTGTATTACAAACTCGTTCTGACCTAATAAATGCACTTGCAGATGCAAAGGTTGTGCTAAATGTTCCCCGTTGTGACATGCAACCAGAATTAGCAGGTGGTATAGAAACCCTAACACAGCGATATTGGGAGTGTATGCTCTCTGGAGTGGTAATGTTGGGCCGTTCGCCAAAAGAATTAACCGACTTGATAGGATATGACCCAACAGTACCTTTAATTGGAAAGCACATTGAAGGACAAATACGTGACATTATTGTCCATATAGAGAAATATCAGCCTTTGGTTGATAAGAACAAAGAAACAGCTCTTGCCCTAGGCGATTGGACCTTTAGAGTCGAAACAATCAAAAAATGGTTAAGGGGAGGGGGCTACAACATCTGAAGAAGTATGAAAAAAGAGCACAATATTGTCTATATGTACCGCTTCAACAGAATGTATCTCTCTAAAGACGAATTTCTGATTCCATATTATATCGCCCGCATGCAAAAGGTAGATCTAAAATTGATTTATGGCTGCAACATGGGAGACACGGATATTCCTTTTACATATAGAGGTGTTGAAATCAGAGGTAGCATAAGGAAGCAGGTATCCACATGGAACGAGGTATCAGACTGGGTCAAGTATATTTTGCCACAAGCAAAACTGCTTAGGACCCTATCCTTTTGTGGATGCTCTGCCCACCACATGATGTTAACCTGGCTGTTACACCAGCTTAATCCAAATGTAAAAGTAGTTATATCTGGTGACATGGAGGAAGCTCAAGCCCATGAGTTCCTTTCTACAAGTTTTATATATGGCAGGGGAGTCTCTGCGTGGATAAAAAGACATTTAGCACAATATTTCTTCTCACATGTATTGTTATACGAAGCAAATGAAAAAGGGCACGCCCTATTAGAAATTGCTTATAAAAAATATGGTTACAGCGGGTTGCTTTCTATCTATCCATGTCTTGACGATGAATTGTTTCTTGAGTCTGGCTTAAAGATAAAGTCTTGGTCATCAAAAGATAACATCATGATATATGTTGGCAGAATTGGCAACCATCAGAAGAATACGGATATGCTTCTTAAGGCATTAACGCATGTTAACCTGAAAGACTGGAAAGTGTATCTCATAGGTCCCATTACTGACAACTTTGAAATAAACAATAAGTCTTCGTATCATCAAAAGATTGAAGAATTCTTTGCAGACAATCAGCATCTGCGTGATAAAGTCATTTTTACAGGAATGATATTTGACCAAAAAGAGATTTTCAAGTATTTCATCAGAGCAAAAGTGTTCCTGTCTGCTGCCCGTCATGAAGGTTTTGCCAATGTTTATAGTCAGGCAGCAGCCTTTGGCTGTTACATTATTAGTACAGATGTTGGTGGTGCAGAGACAGCAAGTAACCATTGGCGATTTGGGGCAAAAGTGGAACAGGAGGATGCGGAAGGGATGGCAGCAGCCATACAAAAAATGATTGACGAAGAGTCTTCGATTGATTTGCGTCAAAAACCAGACATTAAGAATTTTTTATATTCAAATGTGATCGCAGAAAAAATTTTACCCTGTTTATGATTCCAAAGACTATTCATTTTTGTTGGCTTTCGGGAGATCCGTTTCCTACAGATATTCAGGCTTGCCTCGATACTTGGAAGAAATATCTTCCTGACTATGAAATCTGGCTGTGGGATACTCAGCGGTTTGACATTAACTCCACACTTTGGACCAAGCAGGCTTTTGAGACCAAGAAATATGCATTTGCTGCCGACTATATACGGCTGTATGCTTTATACAATTATGGCGGAATATATCTTGACGCAGACGTGTTAGTGTATAAAAGTTTTAATGACTTGCTCCACCTGCCTTACTTCATTGGTCATGATCAGATACGAGGCTTTGAAGCGGCTGTCATTGGTGCCGAGAAAGGATGCCAATGGATAAAAGATGTATTAGAAACCTACAAAGACAAGACCTTTATAAAGGAGGATGGAAACTATGATATTCTACCTCTGCCATGCAAGTTCCATCATGTGTTGGTTGACTTGGGATATAAGTTCCATTGTCTGCACGAACTGCGGCAGTATGACGCAAAAGACCATGAATTATATGTGTTTGATGGTGATTTCTTCAATTCCCGTAATGCCATAGAAGTGCGACAGACAAAGAAGAGCTATTGTGCACACAATTATGCCGGTTCATGGCAGAATAGAAACAAGGGGTCAAAGACGATAAAAGATTGTTTGCCCAAATGGTTGCTAAAAGCCATCTACACCATCGGGCAGAAGACATGGGCCAGAAAGAAATATACATGGTTCCAAATCCCTTTTGAAGATTAAGAGATACGTCATCAGATGAACTCGATAGCAAAGTTCTTCACTCTTTACTGGATTATCTACTATCCAACCTGCATCGCCTTTAACAACCTGCCGGGATTCTCCAGCATCGATGAGGTGATGACAGGTGTGCTCATCGTCTATACCTTCATGATGAGGCGCCATGACAGCACTAATCCTGAGCCATGGCGGGAGTATTTTATGTTCTTGGGTATATTGGCATTTTACGTGGCCTACTCATTGATGATGAAAGTGAATGTGGCGGGGGCGGTTTGGCTCGACTTCATACAGCAGATACGTCCTTTCTCTATCATCTTCTGTACTTGGATTTTGAATCCTCGGTTTACGGAGAAGCAGAAGAAATGGATGCTGGCATCCATGGTTCTGACTTTGATATCATGGATTATATACCATCCTGAGACGCTTGCCAGTTCGCGAGCTGAGTTCCCAGTGTTAGGACAGTTGGCCATCTGTACAGGTATGGCGTGGTATCTCTTTACCGAAGAGACTTCGCAGAACAAGTATATTGCTTTGGCATTAGTGCTGACAGGCATGCTGGCTCCAAAGTTCAAGTTCATGGGGGAGGTGGTATGCTTCATTGCCTTGATTTTCTTTGTCAAGAAACAACTCGACTTCCGCTCGCCCAAAACTGCCATTTTCGTGGCATTGCTCATGGCAGTCGTGATTGCCTTTACTTGGCAGAAGTTTGATGTGTATTATTATTCAGGATGGACGAATGAGGCCTTGGCACGTCCCCAGACCTATTTGACATCACTACGCATCTTAGGAGATTATTTTCCATTTGGTTCTGGTATGGGAACTTTTGCTGCCAATGGAGCTATGCAATATTATTCGCCAATATACCATGAATATGGGCTTGACCAGATTTGGGGCTTGTCACCAGCAACAAAGTTCTTTATCTGCGATGCTTTCTATCCTTCATTAGCACAGTACGGTATTGTGGGTGTGGTGCTGTTCTGTATCTTCTGGAAACGGAGGCTGAAAGCCATGAACGAGATTGAGGACATGCGCTACTACAGAATAGCACTGATCACTTTCTTCTGTTTGGTCATTGAACAGGCGGCAGACTCGTCATGGTTGTCGGGTAAGGGTATGGGCTATTGCATGCTGTTGGGGTTGTGCATGAATGCCAACTTTAACGCTGACAAGGACGAAGACGAAGACGAGAACGAAGACGAAGAGACTTCGTACGATAACGATAACCTTGACGTTAACCTTAACCTTGACGATAACCCCACCCCCAGCCCCTTCTCGGGCGGAGAGGGGAGTTATATATATGGATAGGACGTCGCTGATAGGGAGAAAGACGGCACTAAGTCGGGAGTTTAGTCCCATGAAGTCGGGAGCGAGAAGGCTTTTCCCGAGTACCGACCCCTCGCTCGGCATATGCGGGGCGCGGGGTCGGCATATGCGGGTCGGGGGCTCCGCATATAAGGGGCCCGGGCTCCGTACTTATTTTCAATTAAGGTTAAATCATGGATAATATATTTGTTAAATTAAGTCTCGTGCCAGCATGGCTGTGGGATAGGTTGTGGGCTCCTGTGTGGAAGTGTGGGATGAAGCACTGTGGCAAGGGTGTCTATCTGCGCCCGATGTCATCGGACATCAAAGGTTTGGAAAATCTGTCGATAGGTGACGGCACGTCCATTCCCAAAGGCAGCACGTTCTATTGCACCAAGGCTCCGCTGACCATCGGAAGGAAAGTGATCTTCGGGCCTCGTCCTACCATCATCACTGGTGACCATCGCATTGACCTGATAGGGAAATATATCATAGATGTGACAGTTGACGAAAAACTGCCAGAGAATGACTTACCCGTAGTGATTGAGGATGATGTGTGGTGTGGAGCGAATGTGACGATTCTGAAAGGTGTGACCATTGGGCGTGGAAGTATCATTGCTGCCGGAGCTGTGGTGACGCAGTCGTTTCCTCCTTATTCTATTATAGGTGGCGTTCCCGCCAAACTTCTGAAGATGCGGTTTACCGAGGAGGAGATTCGTGAGCATGAGATACTTTTGGTTAGGAAATAGTTTACGGTTTACGGTTTACGGTTGAGGGTTTACGGTTGAGGGTTTACGGTTGAGGGTTTACGGTTGAGGGTTTACGGTTGAGGGTTTACGGTTGAGGTTAAGAGTTATGGCTTACGCATTTGAGAATTTAAACGCTTGGCAAGAGGCAAGGAAACTTGTCGTATCTGTCTATCAGTTGTTAGATAGCTTCCCAAATTTTGAGAAATATGCACTATGTGACCAGATAAGGAGGTCGATAGTGTCTGTGCCATCGAATCTCGCAGAAGGCAGTGGCAGAATCTCAATAAAGGAACAACTTCATTTTTATGAAATAGCATACGGTTCTCTTATGGAAGCATATAACCAGCTTATCATTGCGGCGGATCTTAAATATATAAAGGAGGAGAATCTTCATGGATTACGTCCTCAGATAGATAGCGTAGCCAGAAAATTGAACGGACTCCACGCTTCTTTGCTCAAACAATTGAACAACGTTAAACAGTAAACGTTAAACGGTAAACAGTAAACGATAAACGGTAAACAGTAAACGATAACGTTTCATGAAAAAAGTCCTAGTCGTTGGTAGTGCCGAAAAGAGCAGGGGAGGTGTGGCATCGGTCATTAGGCTGATGAAGAAGATGCCCGTGTGGCAGGAATATGGCTGCTATTGGCTTGGAACGCAGATACAACGGAACTACGCATGGAAACTGTGGTATGCCGTGAAGACAAACATCATTGCTCTGTTCATCGTCTGGCGGTATGACATCGTGCATTTCCATACTGTCCCTGACCGTCAGTCGCTTATCATTCAGCTTCCTATATTCCTCTTGGCACGGTTGGGCAGAAAACGTATCCTCATGCATATTCACATGGGTAACCAACTGAAGAATCATACTGACAATGGACTGTTCAAATGGTGCCTGAAACGGGCAGACCTCATCATCCTGCTTGCCAAGAAGTGGCAGGAGTTGTTTCAAGAACAATACGCTGACGTGAATACACCTACGACGGTACTCTATAACCCTTGTGAGATAGTGCCTGAAGTGCCGTTTGAGGAAAAGGAGCATATCATCATCATGGCGGCACTCTTCAATGACAATAAAGCTCCTGACCTATTGCTACGTGCATGGCAGAAAATACTTAACGATAACGTTAACCTTAACCCTAACCTTGACGATAACCTTAACGGGTGGAAGATATACATGTTGGGCAATGGCGAAGTGGAACGCTTTCGGCAGATGGCAGCAGAGATGGGACTTGCAGATAGTGTCACTTTCACGGGCTATGTCACGGGCAAAGAGAAAGAGGAAATCTTCCGTCGTGCTAGCATCTGCTGCGTTTGCTCCTACGAAGAGGGCTTCCCCATGGTGGTGTTGGAGTCATGGGCGTATGGCATCTGTGTGATAACAACGCCTGTGGGTGGTCTGCCTGAGGTATTGGAGGACGGTCGTAACGCCTTGGTCTTCGACTTCGGTGACTGGCAACAGTTAGCCAGTCACTTGGATCGACTGATAAGCGCCCCAGAACAGCGCAAATCTTTAGCCAACTATTCCCGTCGGTTTGTTACGAACCATTTCTCGCCAATGCAATTCAATACAGAATTAGTAGAGATATACCAAAGACAATAATACGGTATTTATGTCGCAATCCAAAGTCTCACTTGTTTTCCCCTGTTGGCATGCCGCTCAACACATGCAGCATGTGTTGGAGGATCTGCAGGCTCAGACTTTCAAGGACTTTGAGGCCATTTTGGTAAATGATGGTGACGATGGTCAAGTAGAGGCTATGGAGGCCATTGCAGCTCAGGACAGCCGCATACGCATCGTTAACCTGCCACAGAATAGTGGCGTTGCTGCAGCTCGAAATGCGGGTACAGACGCAGTTACTTCGGAGTGGGTGACATATCCCGATCCAGATGATCGCTTCGGGGCGAACTACGTAAAAAGTCTGTATGAGGCAGTGGATGGTACTGACGTAGAGATGGCATGCGGAGGGTTCTCAAAACACATTGTTGAAAATTGTGGCATCTTACATCAGTATATTAATACTAATGGCGATCCCAAGATAATGGATATTGCTTCGGGGTATGAACTGATGCTTCACTCTGGTGTTTTTTCTTTTGCATGGAACAAACTCTACAATGTGGAGATCATGAGGAAAAACAATCTACGACAAGACCTTCATTTTCAGATATCACAGGACTATGCTTTTAATATGATATATTTTACTTTTTGTAAAATGGTGGGGTTGGTAAGTAATTGTGACTATATTTACAATCACTATCAGAATGGTAGCAACGGTAATCGGTTTCATCCTTTATTTTTTCAATATAAACTTGAAATAGTTGGCTTGCGTGAGAATTTTCATCGTATTATTGGTTGGCCAGAATCACGAATATCAGAAGTGCGTCAAGAAGAAATAAGCAAAGAATCATTCCAATATGTTAAGCGTTTTTATGCTTTCAATTCTCAGTTTTCTATACGCGATATAGCAAAAGAAATAAAGAAAAACTATTTATCCCAACCCAACATTGTCAATGCTGTTAAAAAGACTGATCCTGGGAAAGACTACATCAAGCGTATTTTTCGTTTCTTAACAAAATTAGGAAGTTCGTACACTATGGCCATCACGTTTCGCATCATGTTTGCAGTTCGTTCCCATTTTGCAACATTATACGCACGAAAGAGAAATCTATTAAGGGGAAATTTGTAAAATGTACTCTTTTTTACTAGTTATTCTATGGACAATTTTGATATTATAGCATGCTTTGATAGTGGTTTTGTAATGACTACAGGAGTTATGATGTATTCTGTGTGCGTAAATAACCCTGATATGGAAATTGTTTTCCATCTTTTGGTGGATAAAAGTGTTGTTGAGGAAGAGAAGAAGAGTCTAATGAAAACAGTAACTGCTTTTGCTGGAAAAAAAATCGTGTTTTACGATATTGATGGTAATAGTGTAAAACATTATGGAAAAAAAAGAAAGAATGACAATCACATTTCCTTGGCAACATTTTATAGGTTATACATTTCTGATATCCTGCCTCAAAACATTCACAAAGTACTTTATCTGGATGGCGATATCATAGTGAGGCATTCCTTGTCGTCATTATGGCATATTAGCTTAGATGGAGTTCCTCTAGCAGCCATTCCAGACTCTTTGTCTAGCAATAAAAGTTTATACAATCGACTAGGTTATCCTTATGAATATGGATATTTCAATGCTGGAGTTATGCTTATCAACCTTGACTACTGGCGTGAGCATGAAGTTACGAAGTTGTTTTCTGAATATATAATGGAAGTAAAAGAAAAATTAATTTATGGTGATCAAGACATATTGAATGCTGTTTTCTTCGATAAGAAATTGTTGCTGCCTACGAAATACAATTTAATTGCTGAGTTTCTTCATCCATGGTTAAAACTGCATGAGTTGATTGACCCAGAAGAATTGCAGGATGCTATGAAGAATCCGATAATTCTTCATTATACAGGAGAGAAACCTTGGGCTCATTGGTATAATATTACTGACAATCACCCTTATGCATCTACTTTTTTCAAATATCAACAACAGACTTGCTGGAAGGATTGGACCGTCAAAGATCGTCGTCCGATGAATATGCGTCTAAGACACTTTGTTGCCAATTTACTGAGAAGTTTGAAACTGAAGTCACCAGTTCCACGCAATTATATTGATATGCCTCCAATTGACTGAACGTTAGGGTTGATAAGATAAGAAAAATGAGTGCGGTAAAAATTTCGGTAGTGGTTCCTTGCTACAATGTGGAGCAATATATCTGGCGTGGGTTGGACTCCATATTGGCACAGACTTTGCAGGAGTGGGAAGCCATTCTAAGTTTTAGTAAATTTTAGTAGAATATCAACGATTGTTCCTATGGAGAAAATAGAAATTGTGGCATGCCTTGATAATAGGTTCGTAATGACTACGGGAGTTATGATGTATTCTGTATGTGTGAATAATCCTGATACGGTAATTATTTTCCATCTTTTGGTGGATAAAAGTGTCACTGATGAAGAGAAGAACAGTCTAATGGAAACAGTAACCGCTTTTGCTGGAAAAGAAACCGTGTTTTACGATATTGATGGTAATAGTGTAAAACATTATGGGAAAAAAAGAAAGAATGACAATCGCATTTCCTTGGCAACATTTTATAGGTTACACATTTCTGATGTCCTGCCTCAAAACATTCACAAAGTACTTTATCTGGATGGTGACATTATCGTGAGGCGCACCTTGTTGCCATTATGGAACGTTAGCCTGCATGGAGTGTCTATTGCAGCAGTGCCTTTTCCATCGTCTGGAAACAAAGACCATTGTAAACGGTTAGGATATCCTTACCAATATGGATATTTCAATGCTGGAGTTATGCTCGTCAACCTTGACTACTGGCGTGAGCATGAAGTTACGAAGTTGTTTTCTGACTATATAATGGAAGTTAAAGAAAAATTAATTTATGGTGATCAAGACATATTGAATACTGTCTTCTTCGATAAGAAATTGTTGCTGCCTATGAAATACAATTTTTCAAGCGATTATTTATTTCGATGGAGGCAAAAACATGAGGGAATAAATCAAGAAGAATTGCATGAGGCCATAAGAGATCCTGTTATTGTTCATTTTACAGGAGGAAAACCATGGCTACGTTGGAACAACCAGTGCGATTCTCATCCATATGCCTCTACTTTCTTCAAATATCAACAACAGACTCGTTGGAAGGACTGGCCAATCGAAGATTAACGTCCATTGGGTATGCGCTTACACCAATTCACTGCCAACATATTTAGGATGTTAAAACTAAAGTCACCAGTTCCACGAGTATTTATAGAAATTCCTCCAATAGACTGAAAGATGAAATAGAAAATAATAACCTGTTACTTGCACCCATACCTGCCGTGAGTACAACAATAGAAAATCATTCTCAACATACTTCTTTTTGAACAATGGATACTCAAATTGTTTACATAGTAGTCAGTACTCCACAGGACTTCTTTCTTGAAGAACTGTGGGCTTCACTTTATTCCTTACGCCAATTTCATCCGGAGGCAAGAGTCGTCGTGTTGACAGATGAGCCTACCGCCACGCGCATCAACGCATCCACTTACCAGCAGTTGCGCTCAATGATGACAGAACTGAAGACAGTGCCCGTCACAAAAGAATATGATGGAAAGCAGCGGTCACGCGTGCTAAAAACCAACATCCGCAACCTTATTGATGGTGATTTCATTTTTATAGATACAGACACCATCATTACGGCATCGCTTGAAGAAATTGATAATCTTGACATTAAAAACCTGGCAATGGTTCCTGATATTCATCTTCACTCATTTGTCAAAGAAAGGACGGATTTGCTTTCAGTTCCCATCATCATAGAAAATGTATATGGTACAGATGCGAATGATCTTCCCATCTATTTTAATTCAGGAGTATCTTTGGTTAGGGACAATGCACTCACTCGTAAGTTTTTCACAAAGTGGCACGAGAACTGGCTTATTTCCCTTAGCAAAGGAATAGATACCGACCAACAGGCACTGGCCTACACCAACCATTGTTTTGGAAATGTTATTGAACTAATGCCTGATGCCTATAATTGCCAGTTGATGTATGGAGCCAAATACCTGCAAGAGGCAAAGATTCTGCACATCTATCGCAATCCCCAACTTTGCATGGGTGACTATCCTACACGACATCTGTGGAACATATACCCTAAAATACGACAGGAAGGGAAACTGACCGATGAAATGGCAGCTGTTCTTATGGCTGCAAAAAGCCAACTATCGGCATCATCATGTATTGTCAACAGTGAAGACATGGGGTTCTTACGTTGCAAATTTTATAAACTTTACAAACTGAATAAATTCCATTTACGATGGCTTATAGACAAGTTTAACCGTTGGGCTACCCAAAGAGAAAACAAAAGGAAGATAAGAATAGTATGAAGAAGAACGACATTGATTTCGTCATAATCTGGGTGGATGATTCTGACCCAAAGTGGCAGGCAGAACGGCGGAAATATGCATCCGAGGATGACAACTTTATGAACGTGAATAATTGCCGTTACCGTGACTGGGGGCTGCTACCCTATTGGTTCCGCAGTGTGGAGCAGTATGCGCCATGGGTGAAGAAGATACATTTCGTGACCTGTGGTCAATATCCCAAATGGCTCAATCTGGAGCATCCAAAGCTGAACTTCGTCAAGCATGAGGACTATATACCAAAAGATTATCTACCAACATTCAGTGCATTTCCTATTGAACTGAACCTGCACCGCATAGAGGATTTGGCAGAGCAATTTGTCTATTTCAATGATGATATGTTTGTCACAGCTCCTGTCAGACCTAAAGACTTTTTTATTGACGGACTGCCAAGGGATATAGCTTTACGTACCATACCGCTAATAGGCGACATAGGAATGAACAATCTGAATAGTATTAACATCATCGATAAGGAGTTTTATTTCCCTTCACAGTTCAAAAAGAACTTCTGGAAATGGATGAACTATCGATATGGTATTCAATGTCTGCGTAACCTACATCTGCTACCTTACAAGTATTTCACTGGGGTGAAGAACACGCATGTGGCCAATTCATTTAGGAAGAAGACGTTTGAAGAAGTGTGGCAGAAATATGGTGATGTGCTTGACAAAACCTGTCGCCATCGGTTCCGCAGTCCCTTAGATGTGAATCAGTGGCTGATGAAATACTGGCAAATCGTGTCGGGAGAGTTCTATCCACAACGGTATAGTTTCGGCAAACATTTTTTTGTCACCCAAACAAAAGAAATAGAGCGGGAACTTAACAAGAAACGCATCAAGTTGCTTTGTGTGAATGACTACGAGGGTGCGACCAATTTCCCGCAACTGAAGGAAGAGATGATTAGGATATTCCAGCACATATTCCCTATCAAATCGACGTTTGAATTGTAATATAGGAGAACAAAGTGAGTGACACTAAGATTTCCGTAGTAGTGCCTTGCTATAATGTGGAGCAATATATCCGGCGTGGACTGGACTCCATTTTGGCACAGACCATGCAGGAGTGGGAAGCTATTTTGGTGGATGACGGAGCAACGGATAGTACTGGAGCCATCTGCGAGGAGTATGCCAAAGACAGCCGCTTCCGCGTCATCCATCAGGAGAATCAAGGCGTATCATCCGCTAGGAATAATGGCATGAAGGAGGCCATGGGCGAGCTACTTTACTTCATGGACCCTGATGACTGGATAGAGCCAGACTGCTTTGGGCGGTGTTATGACATTTATATGGAGAATGGGTACGACATGATACAATTTGAGAAATACTGGGTATATGGTGAATCTAAGAATCCAGATAAGGGAACTGTATCGGGTGTATGGAACCATGAGCAAATTATCGAAACATACACAGGTCCTTTGATTGGGGTTGGGCTGGCTATTCTAAATTCATGGTATAAGGGGGGCAATCTATGGTCATACAAAAAAAACCTTGGAATTTGGTGTTTCATGTTTCGGCGTCAGTTCATTGAATGTCATAACTTGTTTTTTCAACCTGAACTAAAAATGTTTGAAGATGTACTCTTTGCTGTTGAGAGTTCCATCTATGCGGAAAAGTTGGTTAGCATACCTGACTGCTTATATAACTATAACGTTAGGGATGAAGGCACAGTTATTCGCCGTACAAACATACCTGAGGGACTATTTACAGACAAATACAACTTGCTGGAGCAAAGAGCTAGATTGCGCTCGTTGATAAAAGAGTATGACCTGCACGATTATTACTTAGGTTCACATGTCCTTTCCTGTCTGCAATTAGCTCTCAAGACCTCTGACAAGTGGGACAACTACAAGCTTTATTGCCAATATGTGACCCACCCCGACGTGCAGGAGAGTATCAAGAAAGTGTCTTTGAAGGGTGCTCCTTTGAAGTTCTCTCTTCCTGTGCGGCTGCTGAAACTACATGGTCACAAGCTGCTTTTTGCAGGTTGCTGGCTATTGCATAAGATGGGAGTGGCAGACAGAGTGTCAATGTAATAAGAAGCGAATCGTCATGCTGAAACTCATAATCAGTGCTTACGCCTGCTCACCCAATATGGGCAGTGAGCTGGGAATAGGGTGGAATTGGTGTGTGCAGCTGGCACTCCATTGCGAACTGCACATCATTACTGAAAGCGAATATCAGGAACGTATCGAAGCAGCGCTATCTACTTTGGAACAGGGTGGGCGGATGCATTTCCACTTCCTGCCTGTAACGGAAAAGGTGAGACGGATGTGCTGGAACCAGGGTGACTGGCGCTTCTATATCTATTATAAGAAATGGCAGCAGCGTGCCGCAGACATGGCAAGGGACATTTGCCGACAGGAACGGATAGACATTCTGCATCAGCTGAACATGCAAGGATTCCGAGAACCAGGCTATCTGTGGCGGGTGAGCCAAGAGACTGGGATTCCCTTCGTTTGGGGACCTATCGGCGGACTGAAACAGTTCCCTATGGCATACGCCAAGGACGGATCATGGAAGATGCGCTACTTCATGGGGTTGAAAAACCGACTGAACACCTGGCAGCTGAAGCATAGCCGAAGGGTAGGGAATGCCATGAAACAGGCGTCGCTGCTCATCTCTTCCATCCCCGACTCTTATCGTGCCATCAAAGAGGTGAAAGGGTTGGAGTCTGTCTGGATACCAGATACGGGAACGGTTGTGCACAAGAACCTTAACCTTGACCTTGACGTTGACGCTAACCTTAACGTTAACCTTGACCTTGACGATAACCTTAACGTTGTTTGGGCGGGGAAGTTTGATTTCAGAAAGCGGCTTGACTTGGCGCTGAAAGCAATAGCTGAGACGGGAAACCAACGGATAAGGTTGAAGGTGCTGGGGAGTGGCAACCAACGGCAAGAGACAGAAGCGAAGGCGTTGGCTGAAAGGCTTGGCATGGCAGGACAGGTGGAATGGATGGGGAACATCCCCAACAGTCAAGTGCAGGAGGAGATGCGAAAGGCCGACCTGTTCCTCTTCACCAGCGTTAACGAGGATTCTCCGACGGTAGTAATGGAGGCCATCAGCAACCGCCTGCCCGTACTTTGCTTTGACTGCTGTGGCATGTCGGCAGTAGTTACCGATGAGGTGGGGAAGAAGATAGCGCTCACCACGCCGCAACAGTCGGTAAAAGATTTTGCCGAAGCCATCAGCTACCTGTATGACCATCGCGAAGTGCTCGCCCAAATGTCGAAAAACTGCAAACGGCGCGCTGAGCAGCTGTCGTGGGAAAGTAAGGCACAGCGGATGGTGGAGATGTATAAGAACCTTAACACTAACCCTAACCCTAACCTTAACCATAACGGGAAGGATGTTTAGGCTGTCTGACATTTCCATTGTTGAGTCGAAGGAGGCTCTTGCAGCGATACCTCAGGGCAAGGTGTTGATTAACACCATCAATGCGCACTCGTATAACATGGCGCAGAAGGATGAGGCGTTTGCAGAAAGCCTTACTCCCTGCCCATCTCCGGAGGACGAGGGGAGCATGCAGAAATACCTGATTCCCGACGGAGCAAGCATTGTGAAGGCGTGCCGATGGCTGAAAGGACGCTCGATGCCCCAGGAACGTATAGCAGGGTGGGACCTTTTTGCTTTCGAGATGGAAAGGGGAAAGGGTAAGAAAGTGATGTTCATGGGATCGTCGGAGCAGGTGCTGGCACTTATCAAGGAGCGGGCGGCAAAGGACTATCCGAACATGGAGGTGGTGACCTACTCGCCACCCTACAAGGAGGTGTTCTCTGACGAAGACGACAGGGCTATCATTAAGGCTATCAACGATGCCAATCCTGACCTGCTGTGGATAGGCATGACGGCACCGAAGCAGGAGAAATGGGCGTGGCAGCACTGGCCCGAGCTGGACATCGACTGCCACGTGGGAACCATCGGGGCCGTATTCGACTTCTACGCCGGCACGGTGAAAAGGGCACCGGAGTGGATGCAGCGACACGCCTTGGAGTGGCTCTACAGGTTGGCGAAGGAACCGGGCAGGCTATGGCGACGCTATCTGGTGGGGAACCCCGTTTTTGCATGGCATATATTGAAAGAAAAAATAAACAAAAGGTATGACATCCATCAAACCAATACACAAAAGAGGGAGTAAAGCGGCGAAACGTGCTTTCGACATCGTGGTGTCGGCGGCAGCGCTGGTGGGAATCGGACTGTTGTTGCCATATATCGCTTATAAGATCAAGAGGCAGAGCAAGGGGCCGGTATTCTTCCGACAGCAACGTACGGGCAAGAATGGCAAGACGTTCTGGTGCTATAAGTTCCGGACCATGCATGTCAACGAAGAGGCCAATGTGAAGCAGGCCACGGAAAATGACCCGAGACTGTTTCCTTTCGGTGCCTATATGCGAAGGCATAACATAGACGAGCTGCCACAATTTTGGAATGTACTCATAGGGAATATGTCGGTGGTGGGGCCTCGTCCTCACATGCTGTATCATACGGAGATCTATTCGCAACAGATAGGTGATTATATGTTACGGCATACGGTGAAACCCGGCATGACTGGATGGGCACAGATATCAGGCTATTGCGGCGAGACGAAGGACCTGGCCGACATGGAGGAGAGGGTGAGGCGTGACCTGTGGTATATCGACCACTGGAGCCTGGGGCTTGACATCCGCATCGTGTGGAAAACGGCTAAGGATATCCTCAAGCGCAAGACATTGTCATACTGAACTGATGTTCCTGCTTTCTAATAAGGTTAGAGTAGGTGACAGCGGGCTTCTCGAGGGCTTCTGCGATTACCACTGCCATCTGTTGCCTGGTGTGGATGATGGTGTGAGAACCATTGGCGAGACCAAGGAGATACTGCAGCTGTGGCAGATGATGGGCGTGAAAGAGGTATGGCTCACGCCGCACGTCATGGAGGACTATCCCAATACGCCTGCCGACCTGCAAGAGGTGTTCCAGCAGCATTTCTCATCGCTCCATTCTCCGCTCACCCTCCATCTTGCCGCCGAGCACATGATGGATGGCCTCTTCCTGCAAAGGCTGGAAGAAGGAAGTCTGCTCACCCTGCCACCGTTATCGGCTCACGATGACGGGGATGCGCATCGCCCATCGCTCCTGTTGGTGGAGACCTCCTACTACATACCGCCGATGAACATGGGGCAGATCATTGGGCGCATCAAGGAGAAAGGTTACCAGCCGTTGCTGGCTCACCCCGAGCGCTATCAGTATATGACCACTGCCGACTATGGCAAATGGAAGCAGCAGGGGGTGATGTTGCAGCTTAATGTGCCGTCGCTGGTGGGTGCTTACGGCACCGAGGTGCAGCACAGGGCGGAGTGGCTGCTGAGTCACGACATGTACGACTGCATGGGCACCGATACGCACTCCATGAACCAGGCCTCTTGCTTCGTGCAGAGCCTTATCAGTAAGAAGGTAGTCAAAAAACTGTTGAAGATATAGGAAATCTGACATAGTCGCTTTTTGCCGCTATGAGCAACAAAAGCCCTGTAACCCAAGAGGCTACAGGACTTTGTTTGTTGCAGTGCCCTGACGAGACTGCTCACAAAAAAAGACATTGCTTTACAGCGATGTCTTTTACGGGTGCCCGGACGGACTCGAACCGTCATGATAATTTTTAGTGATCCTGCAAAGTTGCTGTAATATACTGTATATCAGCAAAGTATAACTATTTACAGATTTTCTAAGTTTCACAAAAATCCACAAAGAATTAAAAATGTTCCATCAATGTTCCATCAATTCAAAATTATTTTGTACCTTTGCAACCGATAATCATAAACAAAGAAAACATGGCTAAAAAATACTTTCTTAGGACAAAGGAAACAAAGGGTCGCGCGAACTTATATATAGAAGTACGCAAGCGTACCCCAAAGATAAGAGCATTGGTGTGTACAAATGTACCAGTGGACATCCAGACATGGGAACGTGTCAACAAATCTCCTAAAATATGGGAGAGCTATCGTCAGACAGAGGACGGCAAAGCACTATCTGACAAGCTGGCTCTGATAGAGGCATCCATCAATGATGCTATCGTCAATGGAATAGATATAGATGATGTACATTATGTCGTAGAAGATGGTAACTCCCCAATCAACTCAATGATATTGAATGCTGCAGTCGAGAAGATTGTCTTTAAGGACATTGCAGATAGGAAACGGCAGGAACGTGAAGAAAAACTTGCAGAGAAGAAACATGCCATGAAATCAATCATCGGGTTCTATGAGTACTTTCTGAATGGCATCAAGAACAAGGACATTCTTCATCATAATGGGGAACATTATGAAGATTCTTCTGTGACCGTCTGGGTAAGTTTCGGCAGATACCTTCGTGAGTACACCCCGGCAGATATGACTTTTGATGATATCACTAAGCCGTTTGCAGATAAGTTCTCCACATTCTTGGAGAAGAAAGGTATGATGCCCAAGACCATTTCCAAAAACGTGACTTGTTTCAGGAAACTTTGCAATCTTGCAGCCGAAGAAGGCATCAACAGCAATGCCGTGTCCCTGAAAGTATGGAAAGAACGAGTGGTAAAGGACAATGAGAAGAAGGCCGAGTTATACCTGACAGAAGAAGAATTGGATGCACTCTATGAAATGCCGCTTGATGGTGTTGACGATAAAGTGCGTGACCTTTTCTTGCTTGGAAACTTTTCATGCCAACGCTTCTCAGATTACGGATTCTACACTCGTGAAAACTTCAAGACGACAGAGAATGGCACTCCCGTTATTAGCCTCTATCAGCAAAAGACTGGCACATATATTGAGGTGCCAATCCTTGATGACCGTCTGTTTGAGATTTGCGACAAGTATCATTATCATTTCCCTACCGTTGACAAACGGACGATGAATCATCATCTGAAGCATATTTTGAAAAGGCTTTCTAAAACAGTTCCTACACTTGCCGAAAAATATGTCACTCAGATTGATATGCGCCAAAAACAGAGCGAAGAGAACTTCGTAAAATGGGGCAAGAAGGTTGAAAAGGGCACAAAGTTGAATGATAGTGAACGGAGCCAATATGGCAAGTTAAAAAAGTACGCAGAAGAACACAATGGATCTCCATTGTTCGAGCGTAATAGTCATGGAGAGGTCATTATGCCAAAGTATGACTTGATTTCCACCCACACTGCCCGTCGTAGCGGTATAACCAACCTCTACAAGCAAGGAATCTTTAATACACGTGAGATGATGGCCATGAGCGGACATCAGAGCGAAAAAGTGTTTGAGAACTATATCAAGGTGGGTGTGAGTGAACAGGCAGACCGCATAGCAGAGAAAGTCCGCTTGGCAAAAAAGACAAGAAAGCATAGAGATGAAAAAGGGATATAGCGTCGATTTATCAAAGGTC
Source organism: uncultured Prevotella sp. (assembly GCA_905233825.1). Taxonomy (GTDB): domain Bacteria; phylum Bacteroidota; class Bacteroidia; order Bacteroidales; family Bacteroidaceae; genus Prevotella. The sequence continues at coordinate 142,533 of CAJOFE010000008.1, forward strand.
GACAAAATTGATCAGAGGATTAATTTCTCTATAAGGGAGAAAGTAAATTCCTGGCATAACAACAACGTCAGCACATATCAGAAGTTTCTAAGGAACTTCGAAAAGATGTCTATAACGAACATCGATTTTGCCTCAAAGCTTTTCAGAGTGTTTGCAGACAATATTCCCAAAGAGACAGAAGAGGTATGGAGCTACTTCTTTGCAAATACAGACGATATGCAAACTCCAAGTCTATTGGACAAATACGAAACGGTTTTGGACACATGCCTTGAAGGGGATAATTGCTTTGGCGTCGATTTGTCAATAGGAGAAGTAAAGTTGCACTCAAACAGCAATCCTGAAAAAATGGACTCTGGAGAAGTCTTGTTTTCGAAAAAGATGTCTGACTTGTTTTTTGATGGTATTCCCAAGAGGGTCAGAAATTACATTGTAAATATGTTCACAGAAGATGGTAATGATGAAGAGACTCTGAGAATATTCGTTTATACAACAATGTCTATCGCTCTGATTTCTATGCCAAAACTGATAGAGAATCTGATAAACAAGCGTAAGCAAAACTATAACCTTGCTTATTCTGTAAGCTATTTCATGATTTTCGACAAAGGACTATTGAAGATGCAGAAGAAGCTTACGGAAATCATCAGCAATGCCAATTTGGGATATGATTTCCAGATGATGGCAGACAACCTGACAAGGAGCTTCGTCAGTTCGAGCGTTTCTCATGGCTACAACTCTAAGGCAGAATGGAAAGAACTACGCCAGGAAGAAGATGAAGAAACAGCAGAGATTATTGATTCTACACTCGCAAAGACAAAGGGGAAAGGTGGAAGAAAGGCCGATTTCAGAACGTTGGAAGAACTGTGTATCGGGAACAAGAAAGCCGTGACTCAACTGATTGAGCAGTTTTTGGAGGAAGAGCAAGAAACAGTTTCCTTGGCTTACTTGTTTTACTCGTTGATAGTTTCTGGCCATATATCATGCAGAGATTACGAGGCTTTCCATCGTTCATTGGTAGAAGCCTATCCTTTGGCAGGCATTAAGGGACTGACTAAACCACAGGCAAGGTATTCTGAGCTGTTGGTACATGCCAATATTCTCCTTGACGACACGAAATACAAGTTGTACAAGGAGTACAATACGATTAAATGGAAAAAGGCTCGCAAGGTCATTAAGAAATGGCTACCGCTATTTACTGCGATTGACCAGGATTAGTAGTTACAACTGAGTAATCAGAAATGAACGGGTAAGAGGCTATTTGAAGCTGTCTTACCCGTTTTTTGTGTTAATAAGCATTAAGAAAGGGTTGGCTTAATTGCTATTGGTATATACAACCCCTCATTTATTTTCAAAAAAGTACTTTTGCCACCGCATTCCAGTTCGAACAGATGCAAAAGTGTGTAGATAACGTCACTCGGTGATACCGTCTGGCAAAAATGAAAATAAAATAGTATACCAATATGTATAAAAAGAATTTTTCGAAGCAACAAGCGTCAAATGCTTCTGTCTATGAAGCTGTTGGCAAAATGCTCCTTGGCAATGCTGCCACAGGACGCAATTTGAATCCTGCTGCCCTTAGCCTTATCACTAAGACCGTAAATCAGGAGCAGGATCCAGAATATGAGGAACTGTTAGAGAAACCACTCTGGCAGTTCACAGGCAAAGACCATGAGTATATGCTAAAACATGTCCTTATGGAAAGTCTCTCAGTCGATGGCAATAACCAGCCCTCCAACAAGAAATATGTGCAGGGAATCAATGGTATTGCAAGTCTTTTTGGATGCAGTAAGTCCACAGCCCAACGCATTAAGAATAGTGGTATTATCGATGATGCCATTACTCAGGTGCAGCGTAAGATTCTTGTGGATGCAGACCTTGCATTACAGTTAGTCAAAGAAAGTGGATATAAAGTTGGTGAGTGATGGGTATCTATGACTACATGAACCATTTCTGGTTTGAGAACGAGAACGACCCGTGCTCCCTGAGTGAGAGTGCCCTCTACTTCTACCTGCTGTATGAAGCCAACCGTCAGCACTGGGTGACACCTTTCAAGGTCAGCACCCAGATGCTGGTGGCACGGCTGAATACTTCTAAGAGAGAGGACTGATTGGCTTTTCCAAAGGAGAAGGCAAAGGCAAGCCTGCTTTGTACACACTCTGTCTCACAAGTACTGATGGGGAAATGTCGCAAACTCTTCCGTTGTCTCAAACATTGACACTAGAGTTGACTAAGTCGTTACCTCCAAAATTGTCTCAATCGTTGCCCCATTCCAATATAAAAGAAGAAAACAACAAAGAAGAAGAGAAAGAAGATCATTCTCCCTCGCCAAATTCAAATATTGTGTTGACTCTTTCAGAACTCAGACCAAAACTCCTGAATGATAGTTCTTGGCATCAGGTCTTGTCATCGCAACTTGCCAAGAATGGG